>SMYP01000100.1 GCA_007050895.1 Candidatus Bathyarchaeota archaeon
TTATTCTGGCTGAGTTCGGAGCTGATGGAAAAGACGAGCGTATCAAGAGCGCATGCCATTTTATTTTAGAAAATTCACAAGATCGTAAGAGTGGGGGCTTCTCTTTGTGGACTAGTACTAAGTCGGGCGGTGGAAGATATAGTGGCGTGTTGCCTTGTTTGACGGGAAACATGGTCTGGAGTTTGATTAGGTTAGGTTTTTTGGCTGATCCTCGAGTTGAGCATGGAATCAAGTGGATTACGAAGTATCAACGGTTTGATGATGGGGAGGCTTTTCCCCCAAAAATTTGGCCTTACTCAAAAGCTACAAGTTGCTTCGGAAAACATTCGTGTCATATGGGCGTTGTCAAGTCACTCAAGGCACTGACGGAAATTCCAGTTGGGAAACGATCTAAAGACGTGGATGATTGCATCAAAGACGGCGTTGAATACCTGCTGAAACATCATATTTACAAAAAGAGCCATGACTATAACAAGGTCTCTAAGCCTAGTTGGCTTCGGTTCGGTTTTCCACTGATGTACCAGACGGATGTGTTGGAAATATTGGGTATCTTGACAAGTCTTGGCTGCAAAGACACTCGAATGCAAGAAGCTGTCGATTTGGTTATTTCGAAACAGGATGAAAAAGGCAGGTGGAAATTAGAGAGCACTTTCAATGGGCGGTTCCAAACAAATATTGAACAGAAAGGCAATGACAGCAAATGGATTACTCTAAATGCGCTGAGAGTGCTAAAAGACTTCTATAAATAAGCATGCGTTTTGAATGGATAGCTATGACAAAATTTAATTGACATTGTTTTGGTTTACCTGCATTGCGTTTGATAACTCATAATCACTCGTTGTGAAAAATGAATGATCCTTTCTCCCTGATGCCAAAAAATGCCCTCTATAACCTTATTCATTTTTGAACATTAAGATATTTAATTCAGATTAGAAGCCTTGGAAAAACCGTCGCGCAACAGGCCTCTCTTACAGTGCAAGACAAGGGAAATTTGATGCAATTTTTGACAGTTTCGCGTATGTATTTGCGTGTTTTTTAGCAGGAAATACCATTGATTTTGAGTTTTTCAAATGCGGAAAACATATGAAACTGAGTAATCAATCAGCAAATATAGCAATGACCCTCACTTCTAAACCTCAAAATCGAAATGAAACTAACAACTGGTTAATAGATTACATAAGAAGCAATAATGATTCCGCTGTCGAGAGTAGCAGGATTTCCACCAGAACTTCAGGACGTAGTATGTGCGTTGTGTGTAAAGGCTCACGTAGACTCTGCGGGAAAACTCGTTGTCCAATATTGGTTAAAGCTAATTATTACCTAAAAAGTATGCCGTTGATGTCAACCGAAGACATCGCAGGTGCATCGCCACCTAGTGTATTCATTGGGAGAATAGGGTACCCACACGTGTACGTTGGACCTCTTGTCCCGCCTGTCTATGAAGACACCAGTATCTACGACCTGCCTGAACAGTGGTTTGGAAGACCTATTGACGAAATAGTAGGCTTTCGTTCATTACTTATTCGAGGCAAATATCGTGTTAATGTGCACAAGTTCAATGAGGGAGGCAAGATAATGGAACAAACACGTGACTTGGCACTCGCAGAAAACAGTGTAAACACTGAGCTGAACCTCACGAAAAAACCCTGCGGCTCGATATTTATGGATGACAGTGTCCAACCCTTTGGACCATCCGCGCCAATAAGAGAACTGCACGTTGGTAACACGCGTTTCGAACATAGAATAGAAAAGGCATACTATGACACAGATTTACGAGCAGCGACTGCTGTACTTGAGCTTTACGATAGAGGTGTTATGGTCACAAAGATACAGAAAGCCTTTAGCGTTGGCGCCTTTGGTATAGAAAAAAACAGGAGACTTGTTCCAACACGCTGGAGCATAACTGCTGTAGACGACATAATCTCAAAAAACTTGGCTGAATCAGTTAAGACATTTCCTGAGATCAATCAATACCGTGTCTACGAGTCTATCTATCTTGATAATGTTTTCGAGATTTTGATGATTCCCGCCAAGTGGAGCTACGAGTCCATGGAGGCATGGTACCCAGGCACCGTATGGAATCCACACGGTAGGAATACTGCCATATTTTCTGATTATGAAGACAACACTGGACGAACAACCTACGCGCAGATAGGAGGTTGCTATTACTCGGCGCGTTTGGCTGTTTGCGAGAAACTGGTCAAAGAAAGGCGGCAAGCCACCGTGATTGTGCTGCGTGAAGCGCGCCCAGGTTACATAATGCCTATTGGCGTATGGCAAGTGCGAGAGAACGTACGCAATGCAATGAGGAACGTGCCATACAAATACAACACGCTAAACGAAGCATTAAACCACATTACAAGCCGACTTCAAATTCCATTGAAACGGTGGATAAACCAAAGCAGTTTACTAAAGAATATTCTCTACCAAAGAAGAATCACAGACTACTTTATGAAAAACCCGACGCTACCGAATTAAAGGAAATACTCGTCAATTTCATACTCGATTGCAAAAGAAGAGGATTCAAAGATTCTACTATTGAAACCAAAACCCAAAGAATCAAACTCGTTGCCAAAAAAGGAGCAAACATCTTAGACCCCAAAAGCGTAAAAGAAGTAATAGCAACAGCAAAATGGCAGGATTCTACAAAACGCGAAACAGTAAGAGACTTCACTTCACTCTACTATTTCCTTCAAATAGAATGGGACAAACCCAAATACAAAGCTCAAGACAAAATGCCCTTCATACCAACCGAAGAAGAATTAGACATGCTAATATCT
>SMYP01000089.1 GCA_007050895.1 Candidatus Bathyarchaeota archaeon
CAGAAGTGTGTATTCACTGAGCACTGTTTTTCCTGCTTTCGAAAGAACAGCTTCTGAATCGCGGGAAGCATCTTTTGCACCAACAAGACTGGACACTTCATGAACAGGCATGCCCAATCTTGTAAGCTTATGCCGGTAATCTTCAAAACCCTTCTCAATCAGAATCGCGTTCACGACTTCTCGTATTAGCGGTGCGGTTAAATACTTCGTTTTTGACTTGCGTAGGCGTTTTTCTGCTTCTTTAGCAGCTTTCTTTGCAAGTTCAGGAGGCACTTTGGCTTCCTTTATGAGCGAGTTAGCTATCTTGTTTGCGTCAAACTCTTCAAGCGTGAAATGTGAGGTACGTACAAGCATTCCACGGGGTTTATCTGCTTTCTTTTCAACACGGTCTGCAACATCAAGCACCATCTTTCCTAAATCAGTCAGGATGTATTTTTTAGTTTCAGTGTTGGCTTCAAGCAAATCTGCTTTGAGCAAGAATTTGAGGTGGTAAGCAAACCTACCAGCGTCTCTGCTGGGATTCATCTTCAACGAGTTCATCAACTCAGTGTAAGAAAGTGAACCGTTATCGAAAACTAAGTTCAATATTTGCAGTCTGAGAGGTGATGAAACTGCTTTCAACACTTTTACGCCACGAGCACGCCGCGGAAGATTTACCACTATGCTTTCCCTTCTCAAATTGCAGTACCTAATAAGCAAGCAAGAGTTTAAAGGTTAACTATTCCAGCGCCGTAAACCATCAGAAATGTTTTTCATGATACACCTTCTGCAGGTTTTCAACTATCTTCTTTTCTTCAACTATAATAGCGACTACAATGGCGACAGATACTGACCCTGGATAAGCTGCAACAAGCATCGTCGCTGAGGGTCCTCTCGAAGCTCGATAAGCCTTTTCGCATTATTCAAAATTACACGTTTTGCTCAAAATGCCAGAAAATCCCCATCATTTTTGCATTCGATTATAGATAAAAACCCTTGAAACTAAGTCATCTTGAGCCTATTGAAGTTAGTAATGTAGTTTAGGTAATCCAAAGGGTTTTATCTAAGCAAACCATCATCTTCACTATTCAAATTAATTCTGGGAATATAATTGAAGACTATTAAAAGCGCAGAATTCTGGGGAGCCTCAGCGATAATCATTACTACGATAATTCTTATGGTAGCAGACAACCTGCGGTGGATTCATTTCGGAGGTTTTGTTGGCCCTCTTCGCGTTAATCATTGGTTTGTATTTATAGGCACTTTATACATCGCATTCATTGTACCCATAATAGCTGTTGCGAAGAAACGCGTCCCTGGCAGATTTTTGACGCTTTTTAGATTGCACGTTATTGGGAACTTATTGGCTTTTCTGTTGATATCCTTACATTTTGCTGGACAAATTGGTCGACCAGCAGCCTTTTATCCTGACTTGGGAACAGGACTTGCTTTATATATAATTATGATTCTGCTTGTAACTACGGGTTTCACTCATAGGTTTCAACTAGTTCCACAGATTAAATCTGAAACTCGAAAATTCGTGCATGTGGGTCTTTCGTTTTCATTCTATATTATAATAGGAATCCATATACTTCATGGTCTCGGCTTTCTGTGATAATAACAGATCTTTTCAAAGAATAGCGCTATTAGTCGACAAAACTTCATGTTTCGCACAAGATAAGACTGATATAAAACTACTTTAACTTGCTCTTAACTTAAGAATTACCTTGCTGGATGTTGAACTGCTTTATAGCCTACTCTAAACTTGTTAAAGAAGCACACTTAAAGCTTAAATTGGCAAGTATATAATTAAATTTTGAGCCAAATACAAGAGAGAATTGTATTTGCTAAATAACTTTGGAGATGGGGTGAAATTCTATGTCTGGACTAGACAGGCTATTAAGTGCAAATGAAAAGATAGTATGGAGGGGCAAACCCGTTAAGAAAGCCTTTTTGCTGTCCGGGTTGATGGCTATTCCGATTGGATTGATTTTCTTGAGTTTCTTTATTTTTTGGATGTGGAGTACAGCTTCAATGGGCGCACCTTTCTCTTTTGTCATATTTGGATTGCCAATCGTTGGTATAGGGTTAGCGGTCACTTTGGGTCCCTTTTTATTGCAGATTTTGAGGTATCGAAATACTGAATACGTGATCACAGATAAACGTATAATTACACAGACTGGAGCCATTGGGCTAGACACAAGGTTTGTTGACTTTGAAAAGGTGCAAGAGGTTTACGTTCAGATAGGCTGGATAGACAGGTTGTTTGGCACGGGAAGTGTGTATGCTATGACAGCTGGTTTCTCGGGCTTCAGTCCCCGCGGAGGCTACGGATACGGCTATGGAAGCTATGCTGGCAACCGCCCCAGTCTTTCAGCTTTAAAGGAACCTTATGAAGTGCAAAAGTTACTGCAGGAAGCAATAGAAACTTCCAAAAAAAGAGATAAAGAATAGCTATGAGCCCTATGATATAATATTGCATCTCGAGAAAATTATCTATAACTAGAGGTCAAAAATCGTCTCGATACTCCATTTTTGCCATTGTTTTTTTTGAAATTCCCTTTTTTAAAAATTGATAATTTCCTACTCTACAAGTTTATCTACTTTGTAAAACATCTTTAATATCGGCTGCAAATCATGGCTTACAAGACGCTTAGACTTAGAGATATGAGCGTGGCAACACTCAGCTGGCTAGATAAAAAAAATCTTCCACAAACAGTGGAAGCACTCAATAGTGTCATCCGTGAAGGAAAATATCTCTATTTGAATGACGAGATAGTTGACATGGAAGAGGAACA
>SMYP01000133.1 GCA_007050895.1 Candidatus Bathyarchaeota archaeon
CAGCGATAAAGTTTTCAGATATAGTGTTAAAAGAGCCTCCGTAGAACCGGATGCCCTCCTTGAGGTTTCCAGTGATATTGTTTTCTGTTATGAGCACGTAAGATTGAATGGGGCACAACACACCCCAGAAAGTGTTCATAATGTTGTTATCTCGCACGGTGCAGTTATCGCCTCTGATGTTGATGCCATTTGCATATTGCTTTGGCGTGGAATAGTCTGCGCTTCTAATGGTGAATCCTTCTAATGTCACGTTGATGGCTGCAAGTATGAAGACGTTGCCATCGTTAACGTTTCCTTCTCCGATAACCGCCGTTTTTTCGTTGTCTTCACCCACAACTAATAGTGGTTTATCAATCCGCACATTTTCATGATATACCCCGTTCCTCACGAAGACTGTGTCGCCTGGTGAAGCATTAGCTACTGCCTCGGTTATGGTGAAGTACTCGTCTGGAACTACTATTGTCTTTTGATCTGCACTGACAGATTGGACGCTGAACTGCACTATTAACGTGCTTACGAGAGTGAAAAATAAGAATAATGCAGAACATTTTGGGAGTTTAGTCTTATTCGCAAGGTTCATTCACATTCACAGTTTTTCCTAGGTGGAATGATTCTATTAACTCTCCCCAGAGAACAGTGTGTTCTCCCAGAGGAACATCCAGCTGGCAACGGCAAAAACTAACGTTTACATCATTCTTTCTTTGAAAGAGCAGCAAGAACGAACGCTGAAAGAACCATAATCAGAAATATTACTCCAAGAATTGTTAACGGTATCCTAAAGGCGGGCTCGGAATGATAGACTTGGGTTGTGGGAAGACCCGCCAAATAAGCAGCCAAGAAAATGCCTACGAAAGCTGCACCTACGCCTTCGGTGGCAAACAAGAATGCGTTTACTTGCTTTTCGCTTAACCTCAACTTAAGTCCCTTCTCATGTCGCTGAATACTAGTAAGAGTTAGTGTGTATTTAAGATAATTCTTTTCTTTGCTGTTAATGTCTCAAGGTGGCGCTTATGCTGTTCGCAAACCGCAAGTATAATATAACTGAAACGAACGAAGGTGTTTCAAATAGGTGTGTTGGTTAGGATTATGGCAGAACCAAAGTTTTATTCTCCTCTGAAAATTGGTTTGCTCGCCGTCTCCATAGCCTACTTCTTGTTTACTTTACATGCGCTTTTCACCCTCTCATGGATTGGCGAGTGGAATTATCTTGGTGGTTCAGCATGGTTCTGGATTTTCATAACCGATGTTTCTGCGTATTTCGGTCTTATTTTCCGTTTTATAGCTAGTCTCATCGGTTTTGCAGCAATCCTCTTTTACTTTGCCAAGAAGAGGCTCCCGGAATCAACAGCGTTTAAGGTTTTGAAGTGGATTTTGGTTTTGGAGGCGCTCTATTGGGTGCCACTTTTTTTGTCAGGACTAATGGGCTTCCTGCCTTCTGACTTGGGCGGGTCTAGCACAATAGGATTCAGCTTGAGCTTGTTAATAACAACTGGCATACCCTGTTTAGTGTCATCAATAGCTATACCACTCGCTCTCTTCAAGCTAGCTTTCAAGCTAAGCCCCGACAAACCGCCGAAGCATGCAATAAAATGGGGGTTAATTGCGGGTACGGCTTACGTTTTCGTTTTTTGGCTTAACAATATGGGCATGTGGATAGCCACGTTGATGCAGAAAGGAACAGAATACCTATTCATCTATCCCGAGAACCTGCTTAGTTTTACCTTAACTACGATAGGTCTGCTTGTGCTGACATTATTCATAGCATACTTCACGAAGCAATCCTCCAGAATAGAAAGTTGGGAGAAGCTGAAGCTCAGAACCATCGGCGCAATTATTGTGGTTATAGGATTGTACTTCCTTTGGAATTATCTAACATGGATTTTCTTCGGAGGATGGAGCGACTGGTATGCGTGGTTCTTGGGACACAACCTAGACCTGTGGATGCTCTCACTTCCACTCGTGGGTTTGCCTCTGCTCTTTAAACATCACATCTCCGAAACCTAGCAAGATAGTGCGTGCTTAATCCCCGTTTTATACGAAATTCTAACGAAGTTCGCTGTGTTCACAAGGTGATTCTATCTCCGAGACCGCATCGGCTACAGATATGAACATAAAAAGCTGTTTTTATCGGGGAACTGTTTTTATTTTACTCTTAGCGTAGCATTAAGACATAGGAGAACATGTTTATGGATTTTAAAGGTAGTAAAACAGAGCAGAATCTTTTAGCTGCGTTTGCAGGCGAATCACAAGCTAGGAACCGGTACACGTTCTTTGCAAGTGTAGCTCGGAAAGAAGGTTACGAGCAAATCGGCGCTATCTTTCAGGAGACTGCTGACAACGAGAAGGAACATGCGGAACTGTTTTTTAAGCATCTTAAAGGCGGAATGGTGGAGATGACCGTCGCTTACCCAGCTGGAGTAATCGCGCCAACAGTGGATAACTTAAAGGCTGCTGCTGAAGGAGAAAAAATGGAGTGGGGAACAATCTACCCGGGCTTCGCAGATGTGGCAGAGCAAGAGGGTTTCCTTGATGTAGCAAATACTTTTCGTAACGTGGCTAAAGTGGAAGCTTATCACGAACGCAGATACCTGAAACTGTCAGAAAACGTGACACAAGGCAAAGTTTTCAAGAAGAAAGCCCCAATTAAATGGAAATGCAGAAATTGCGGTTTCGTCTTCGAAGGCACCGAAGTACCTGAAAAATGTCCCGTGTGCAACCACGCAAGAAGCTACTTCGAAGTCTGGTGTGAAAACTACTAAA
>SMYP01000112.1 GCA_007050895.1 Candidatus Bathyarchaeota archaeon
GTTTTAGTGTAAATGCCGCCCCCCGCCTTAGCGAACAATGCTAGGGCACTGGCGCCAAAGCTGAAACCCAGGACGACTTGGGGGTCGCCTGTTAAAGCGTATACGATGCTTATTCCGAGTAAGCCTATTCCGACAACAGAGAAGCCCATAACGGCTCCGCCTCGAAAACCTATTGGAAAAGCTCTGTTCAAGCCTTGTTGCGCGCCGTTTGCGACTTTAGCGTTTGCTTTGGTTGCAATTGTTAAGCCCAAGAATCCTGCGAGTGCAGAGAATGCCGAGCCAAAAATGTATGCAAGCACTAGTGAGATGTTGTCCAGTGGGTTGCCTGTCCATATTGGTGTCGGTAGGAAAATGAGCAACAGAACAGAGACAACGCCAACGAACATGAATAGTACAGTGTATTCCCTTTTCAGGAAGGCGCGAGCGCCTAGTCTGATGGCATCGGAGATTTCTCGCATTCTTTCGGTTCCGCTGCTTTGCTTTTCAACGTAACGATAGAAGTATAAGCCTACAAGAATTGATATTAACGAAGCTATTGGTGCTATTAGCCAAGGTTCAAATGTTTCAAGCATTTTTCGTCTTCTCCTTTATTATTGATATTTGTTTTAAATTGAGTTGGGAAATTGTATTAACTTGTTTATTAGCCTTTGTTTTGCTAAAACCTAAAGGGAAAGTATTATAACCTTTATCCTTAAGATAATGGAGCTAAAATCCTCTGACCTTAGAGGACAGCGTTCCAGTATTAGAAAAACTGAAAAGGTTGAAAATGGGCGGTAGTAATGGCTGACGGTTGGCACAGCAAAAACTCTGAGCAGGTCTTAAGCGAATTAAAGGTTGACCATCATGGATTAGAAAGTGGAGAAGTAAAACGCAGGCTGGAAGAGTACGGGTATAACGAGCTCAAAGAAAAGAAACGAGTAACTCCGCTTCAGATTTTTCTAAACCAATTCAAAGACGTCTTTGTAATCATGCTTTTAGCAGCTACCGTTATTTCTTTTCTGATTGGGGAAATACCTGACGCTATCACAATTGCCGTCATCGTGATTCTCAACTCCGTTGTCGGTTTCATTCAAGAATACCGATCAGAAAAAGCAATGGAAGCAATGCAGAAACTAACGGCTCCAAAGGCTCGTGTTATTCGCGACGGTAACGAAACCATGGTGGATGCCAAAGAAATTGTTCCTGGAGACATTGTGCTTCTTGAGGCTGGTGACCGTGTTCCCGCAGATGGAAGACTAATAGAAACTGTCGATTTGAAGGCTGACGAAGCCATTTTGACAGGTGAGTCAACAGATGTTACCAAGAACTTGTGTGTGCTTGAAGATGACGCGCCAATTGCAGACCGGAAGAACTCAGTTTTCATGGCCACGCACATGACCTACGGCCGAGGTAAAGCTGTAATAACTGCCACTGGGATGAAAACAGAGTTTGGCAAGATTGCAGAATTGGTCCAGACGATGGAGGTTGAAGAGAGTCCTCTTAAGCAAAAGCTTGAGAGTTTCGCTAAGAAACTTGGGATAATGATTGTTGCTTTAACCGCGTTGATTTTTGTACTTGAGTTATATGAGATCTTTATTCTCGGTGTAGTTGAATCAGGTGGCGTCATTGCTAGCGTGTTAGACGCTTTTGAAGTGTCAATTGCGCTTGCGGTTTCAGCGGTTCCTGAAGGTTTACCTGCGATTGTAACTGTGTCGCTTGCACTTGGTGCTAGAGAACTTGCCAAGCGTAACGCGATTTTGAGGAAACTTTCATCTGCTGAAACTTTGGGCGCCACAACTGTTATTTGTTCAGACAAAACAGGAACTTTGACTAAGGGCGAGATGACCGTACGCAAAATTCATGTCAACGGTGAAATATTCGACGTTACGGGCGCTGGTTATGAACCTAAAGGAGAGTTTTTGTTGGATGGCACTCCAATCAATCCCCAGCAGCGTCCTGAACTTGAAATTCTCTTGAGAGCCAGTGCGTTGAATGCTAATGCTCATTATGATGGCAAAAGTGTCATGGGCGACACCACAGAAGGCGCCCTCATTGTTGCAGCAGCGAAAGCTGGAATAACGAGGAAGGGTGCCGAAGAAAAGCATCCTCGTGTTCATGAAGTTCCATTTACTTCTGAAAGGAAACGCATGACGACAGTTCACAAGACGCCCGAAGGCAAATTGATTGCTTATGTGAAGGGCGCTCCTGAAATGATTCTAGAGCGCAGTAGTAGCATCTTGAAAGATGGGAAAGTTAAGAAGTTAACTGTTGAAGAAAGAAAGAACATTCTAGCGATAAATGCGAACATGGCGAATGACGCCCTCCGAGTTCTTGGTATTGCTTACCAAGAAGAATCGCCTGAAACCGATATCGAAGCGTGTGATGATGAAGATTTAGAAAGTAACTTGGTGTTTCTTGGTCTTGCAGGCATGATAGATCCTCCGAGGCCAGAAGCGAAAGAAGCTAACGCTAGGTGCAGAGGAGCAGGCATAAAGACTGTGATGATAACTGGAGACCACAAACTTACAGCCGTGGCCATAGCCAAAGAGCTAGGCATGCTGAACAGTGAAAAGGTGCTTACTGGCGTGGAGCTTGACGCGATAGGCGATGAAGATTTCGTCAAAGTCGTTGAGGATGTGTCAGTTTACGCGCGGGTATCTCCCGAACATAAACTTCGCATAGTTAAGGCGTTGAAACAGAAAGGCGAAATAGTTGCCATGACAGGTGACGGTGTCAATGACGCGCCTGCACTTAAGCAAGCTGACATTGGTGTA
>SMYP01000052.1 GCA_007050895.1 Candidatus Bathyarchaeota archaeon
GCTCCAAATTGTACGTCGAAACTAGCAATCGCTGCAGACACTGTCAACAACAGAATTAAAGCAATCGCTATTGCGTTTGTATTTTTAGACAGTTTTCTTTTTCTCCTTTAAGTTTATGATTAGCAATTGTGTTGAAGATTATTTAACAGGCTTTTAGTTGTGAATACACTAAAAATGCAAAAGATTTTAATCCCAACCCAAACCCTTTTCCTACTTATCTTGTTACTTTTGCCCTCTTCTTCCTCTTAATTACTTACATACCACACATATCACACAAACGACAGACAAACAGAAAGAGACAGAAAAAGTAAGGTTAGTCTTTTTTCTCATATTCAGCCAAAAAATCTAAAATAAACTTTCGGTTCTCAAGAAATTTTTTGATTTGCCCATCCTGATTTCCCCAACGATAAATAATCTTCGGCGGTTTCTTCTTACCCTTAAATCCAATTCTTAATGAATATGTTCTCTTAATTTTCTGCATAAAATACCATCTATCTAATTTGGGGTCTGAAATTCTCTTGGAGTGGATTTCTGGAACCCTACGGATTCACGCGCAAGGCGCTTCTTCTTAGTTAATGATCTCCGAGTGGAGCTTTTTTCGGTATGTGTCTTCATGTTCATTGAGCCTACACAAACACGAAAAGAAAAAACTATAAGGCAAAACGGTTGAAAATGGTGTTCATGAAAGTGTTTCATTGGAATAATGTTGTAGTTGGATTGCTCGTCTTAATGCTCGCCGTTATCTTAGCTGTCGATGCACTTCTGGTAACCTGGGGCCAACCTGGTATCCCGCTATCTGATAATGATGTTAAAGGCATAACGGGTCTCGCGTTCTTCTTTGTCGCTTCATATATGCTCATACAAGCTAGAGAAAATAAATAGAAACCAGACCACCCAATACAACAACACAAAAAGACGCTCGGTATCATAGCGGCGCTATTTTTAGTTTGCGTGCAAGTGAGCCGAACTTGGCACAATAAAATATAGAAAGAATAGATATTTGCGGATTTCACCTTCACATTGTTTGGGGTTCAAATCGCAGGGGGTCTACCGCAAATACCATGCGCATCATCGCGTTAACTACTTCCATTTCGTCAGTATTTCTTCACGTTGGAACGTTGCTTTGCTCAGGTAGAACAAGCCGATGTCTGCAATAGCTAACCCTCCTGACAGTATCAGTGCCATAGTGACCATTGGGATAGTTTGTATTAGCGAAGGCAGAACTGCTAGAAGTACCATTGGCATGATGATGATACCCCCCACTTGTTGAGCTGCACGTAAATCGTTCACTTTCGAAGATATTATTATATTAGCTTCAACGCTGAGAACACCAGCAAGAGGAATCACAATGCCCGTCACCAAGGCCCAGTACACTGTCGGCAAAAGGAACGTACCTAGGTTAATCATCGACCAGCCATCTATGACTATGACGAATATCAGCTCTCCAATGTAAGTTGCGCCGATGCATGGAATAAATGCGCCAAGGCTCTTTCCAAAGAGTAATTCACCGTCGGTTGTCGGTGTTGCCAGCAAAGGCTCGAGGCTTTTCTCAAGTTTTTCCCCGATAAAACTGTAGGAGGCTATTATCATTGGCAAGGCAACAGCAGTCAGGACAAAGAATGAACTAAACATGTTCACGAGATAGGCTGCAGTCTCGACAAGTTGTGCCTGCGTCAGTAGTGCGGCTTGTGCTTGAAGAGTATAGATTAGCATCACTGGAATCAACAGCCCCATAATGAGTGGCATCGCGACCAAGCTGTATAGAATGTACTTGTTATTTCTGAACACACTCAAGTCTTTAGCGGACACTATCCATGATTTACTGAATCTCATTCTTAGGCCTCCTTCACTAATTTCAAGTATACATCTTCAAGTGTCGATCTCGATTCGGTCACATACTGGATGTTTCCGCCGGCAGCAACAATTGTCCTGACAAGCTGTGGATTGTCCTTCTCCGGGTTATCCATGTCTAGAATTATTTTGTTTTCGCTTGCACAGGCGCTTTTTACTGTACTGAGCTTCTTGACGGCTGCCAAAACTGAGTCGCCATTTGACTCTAAGTAGACCACTGTTTTTCTTTTGGAAACACTTCTTTCAAGGTCTTCAGGGGAACCAATTCCGATCAGTTTAGTTTTCAGTACTGCTATTCGATCGCATACACGTTCTGCCTCATCCAAGTTATGTGTATTCATGAAAATAGTTCGTTTTTCTTTTTTCAACTCAAGAATGAAGTCACGCACTATTTTGGCAGCTAAAGGATCCAAGTTTGCGGTCGGTTCATCTAGAAATAGCACATTTGGTTCATGAATCAAAGTACGTGCAATCGCCAATTTTTGCTTCATGCCTTTGGAGAGACTGGCTACTACGTAGTCTTTGCGCTCCCATAGCCCTACAAGCTGGAGGAGTCGCTTAATGTTTTCTTCTCGTTTTGCTGAGGGTACTTCGTAGAGTTTTCCGTAAAAGTCTAGATTTTTGTATGCGCTCAGGTTTTCGTATAGACCTACGTCTCCTGATAGGTAACCTATCATTTTTCGAATTTTCATGCGATCCTCTTCGTGATCAATATCGTAGTCACCTACTCGAGCTTCGCCACTGGTTTTGGAGATTAGACAGCAGAGCATTCGTACGGTCGTGCTTTTTCCGGCTCCATTGGGTCCGAGGAATCCGAAGATTTCGCCTTTGTTAACCTTCAGGGTAACGTTGTCTACTGCGGTTAGTTCGCCAAA
>SMYP01000088.1 GCA_007050895.1 Candidatus Bathyarchaeota archaeon
TTTATGTGGTATTTTTCTACTACCTCTTTTGCTTTATCCCTTTTTTTGCGGTGCACTTCAAGGAAATTGTTTATTCTCTCCACTAGATCATTTTTGCATTCACCGCAAAGTATCTCGCCTGCCCTGCATTTGTGTTCCCTTTCCGTTAGTTTGTTGTTGTCTTCCTCAAACAGATAGGTGAAGTATTGGAAAACTGAACAGACTATTGGATCAGCACCTGTTTTGCGCTGTTCCGCTGCTGTAGCTTTACCACCGGTGAATGCGCTCCAGATTTTACGTTTTACCAGATCTGGTGGGTCCATTGTAAAAATTGAGGTTTCTGGTTCAGAGGCGCTCATTTTTCCTCCAGGTCCTAAGCCTGGGAGGAATCGACAGTGAATTTGGGCCGGTTTGTAATAGCCCAGTTTCGTTGCTATATCGCGGGTGACACGCCAGTAAGGGTCTTGGTCTATAGCTGCCGGAATCAATGCAGGAACGTTTTCGCCTGTTAATTTTTTATGGATGAAACATGGGACAGCTTGGATGGCAGGCCAGAATATCCAGCCAATGTTTGTGCTGTCCTGAAATCCGAAAGTTGCTTTTGCGGTGGAGTAGTTGATGCGTTTTGCAATCTCCAAGGTAATGTCGTAGAGGAGATCCATGTCTTCGACGTCGTAGATTATGAATGTATCTTCAGGCCTAAAACCCAAGGCAATTAGGTCTAGAGCGTTTTCATACGCGTATCTCCTTGTTTCCGAAAGTGTAGCGTCATCCTCTACTAGGAATTTCTCGTCGTCAGTCATTTGGAAATAGAGTCTAACACCAAATTTTTCCTGCAGATACCGCGTAAAAATCCAAGGCACCAGATGACCTATGTGTACGGGTCCTGAGGGACCTCTGCCAGTGTATAAGACGAATTTTATTCCCTTTTCGTAAAGCTCTAGAACCGTGTCTAAGTCGCGGTGGGAGAAGAATAAACGTCTTTGTAGCTGGAGATGAAGTCTGCCCGTGTGTCCTGCTATCTTCCTTAGCAACTCGTCTGTTAAAGGTTGAGTACCAAACTCTCGGATTAGCCGCTCATAATCTACTTTGCCCTTTACTTCCCAAGGCGTAACTAGCATTTCGTTTTCTCCATTGTTCGATTGAACCGTCTAAACCACCTACTTTTAAAAAGAGTGAACCTTTGGGTCATATATGTTTTTTCGCAGATAGTTTTGTCCAATAAGCGTCTTTCTACTTTCATTTAATCAGGTCACAAGGAATCGATGACTATGAAGCAGTGGCGACAGCTTTCAAGTATAGTCATGTTTGTATAAATGCCTTCAAAGTATTTGTTGAGCATCAATTATTCAGGTCCCTTAGAGTATACTAGCGGCAGGACTTTTAAGGTCATATAAACATAACTTGCTTTACTCTTTTATAGGGAAGATTTTTAAAATCTGAATGTTTCTTGAGAAGCTATGAAGTTAGGTAGCGCAGTCAAGGCTACTCTTCGAAGCAAAAGATTTTGGGTATGGGAACTGTGGGGTATCATTCTCTATGGTATCCCTGTTGCAATTCGTTTTGCCACCGGAAGCGTTGAGATACCAATTTTAAATTTTCCAGGATTTTGGATTGGTCACTATATTCCGGGCAATATGTTGGAAAAGATTCTTGTGAACGCATTTTTTCCCGGAGGTGCTGGCGGGGTTGCCGCCGAAGTTTTTGTTGGCAAATATAAAGAAAAACTTGTTCGGGGAAAGACCAAGTATGTGTCAAGGCTTGGTGGGGCGCTATTGCAAACAGCGCTTTGGTCGGCGTTTCAGTTGTGGGGGTATTCGTTGATGTTTTTGGGTCCTTGGAGTATTGGTGGTGAATGGGGTAACATTTTTGAGCATTATCTGGTGTTTCCCTTTAATTTCACTTTGGCTGCTTTTTCCATATTTACCCCAGACGTTGTAACCTTTTTAAAAGCGATTCTGGTCAAAGCCTACTGGAAGTTTACCGGAAGAAGGTTTAAAAATTAATATTGATTTTCTGGCTATGTGTGTAACATGTCATTTCATGTTCGCCGTAAAGACCGCGAGATAACTGATTCCAATTCACTTAAACAAATATTGAAATCCACGAAATACGTGACCATTGCACTTTGCTTGAAGACTGAACCTTACCTTGTTTCGTTAAGCCACGGCTACGATGAAACACGTAACTGTCTCTATTTCCACTGTGCCAATGAGGGAAAAAAACTAGCATACCTTGAGGCAAATAACACGGTATGGGGGCAAGCAGTGCAGGATTACAGTGCAACGGGCAACTGCGACTACACGTATGCAAGTGTTCATTTTAAAGGAGCAGTCTCTTTGCTTGACGATTTGCAAGAGAAGCAGCATGGAATGACGGTGATGGTGAGACAACTTTGCAAAAATCCAGAGGCGAAATTGGCTAAGATAAAACCTGCAAAACTAGCCAATACGACAATGGGCAGAATAGACATAAGCCACATAACAGGCAAAAAGCACCTCTATCTAGAACAGTAACTCTGCAACCGAATCTTCTTTCTTTTAAGCGATTTTCAAATAAAGCCTTAATGGTTTCTGCATGGATTGAATGTTATGATCTAACCACTCAAAGTAAAATAGTTTAACCCATGGCGGTATGAAATTATCAAGATAAGCTTAAATAATCAAAATTCGCTTTATCCATCTCACGCTGTTGGCTTTTGATAGCCCAGGTAGTATAGTT
>SMYP01000003.1 GCA_007050895.1 Candidatus Bathyarchaeota archaeon
ACTGATGAGAAAAGACACCACGCTATGCTAACTCTTGTTCTTGAAATAATTGTCCACGGTGAAACAATAACTGAGGGCGACTGGTGGAAACTTCTGTGGGAAAACGCGCCGTTCCATGGAGCCCCGGGTGGCTAATCAATAATCCCTTTTTCTTTAACGAAAAGTGCGTTACCTGCGATCTTTTTTTACGGGTAATGAGATGTAGAAGACCATTTCAAATGATCTCATATGTTGTGGTTGAACTTGATCCCACAGACAACGCTTAATTCTTCCTTCAAATTGTTATTCTCTTGCTATTAATATTGGAATTACCTTTTTCCAAACAGATTGACACTAAGAAAATGTGACTATATCCGGTTATCTGACATTTACCGCATTATTTTTACATACATTCTGGTAATAACTGGGGATCAAGGGGAAGAACTAATCTGTGCACTAGTGCATGTGCCGATTATGTCCTTGTTCATTCTCATGCTGGGAAGTTACTGCCTTATCTGTTGGTAGTATAACTTTTGGCTCATATTTTCGAAGAGTTTGACTGTTTATCGCTACTAAAACTGTGCTCAGTGACATTAGAATCGCTCCCACTGCTGGGTCTATAATCACTCCGAAATTGGCTAGGATTCCCGCAGCTAATGGAATGGCAAATATGTTGTAGCCAGCAGCCCACCATAGATTCTGCACCATTTTAGAATATGTTTTCTTTGAAAGGTCAACAACTTTCGGCACATCACGAGGGTCATTTTTTACAAGGATTATATCCGCGCTCTCAATTGCCACATCTGTGCCAGCACCGATGGCGATACCCACATCAGCCGTAACCAACGCTGGAGCGTCATTAATACCGTCCCCAACCATGGCGACGCGATACCCCTTTCCTTTTAATGATTTGATCTTCTCCGCTTTCTGGTCAGGTAAAACCTGAGCAAAATAATCATCGATATTTAGTTCTTTTGAAACACCCTTTGCAACAGCCTCAGCATCACCAGTAAGCATGTACACCTTTAGGCCTGCCGTTTTCAGTTTCCTAATCGCCTGCCGAGATTCTTCTCTTATCTTATCAGCAAGAGTGAAAGCGCCTGCAAGTTTTCCGTCCACCACTGTAAAAATCACGGTTTTACCCTGTTCTTGCACTGCGGTTATTTTTTCGACATCTACTTCGATCCCCTTTTCCTTCAGAAGATCTGGACTGCCCACATAGATATCTTTGTCATCTGTTTTGCCTTGTGCACCTCTACCAGGAATGGCTTTGAATTCTTGGGCTTTTGGAATCTCAACACCTTTCTTGCTGGCGTAGTCCACAATTGCTTTAGCGATTATGTGTTCGGAATTCTCCTCAATGGAAGCAGTCAATCGCAAAAGATCATCTTCGGAGACGTATGAAACCACATCGCTTACGCCGAATTGGCCCATTGTCAAGGTTCCAGTCTTGTCGAAGACGACGGCATCTACGTCCTTTACCAATTCGAAGGCTTTTCTATCTCTAATGAGAATCCCACTTTTGGCTGTTATGGATGTGGATAAAGCAACGACTAGTGGTATTGCTAGTCCAAGCGCATGTGGACATGCTATAACGAGAACAGTTACTGAACGTGTTAGTGCAAACTGAGCGTTTCCAGTCAAAGCCCAAATGATGTAGGTTATTGCGCCCGCAGAGATGGCAACATAAAACAAGAGCGCAGCGGCTCTGTTGGCAAGGTCTTGTGTTCGAGATTTACTTTTCTGCGCTTGTTTCACTAGCTTAATCACTTGCGCCAGATAGGTTTCCTCGCCGGTTCTTTCAATCTTAGTTCTAATTGCACCATCTCCATTTATGGCGCCACCTATGACTTTGTCTTCTTTCTTTTTGTGAACAGGCTTTGACTCTCCTGTAAGAAGAGCCTCATTAACGTAGGATTCACCATCAATAACAATACCATCAGAAGGTATCTTTTCACCTGGGCGAATCAAAACTACGTCACCAGACCGAAGCTCGGAGACGGATACGTCTTTTATATCGCCGTCTTTAACCAAATGTGCAATCGTGGGCATTATCCTCACAAGCTCTTCCAGTGCTCTTGAAGCGCCTAGGACGCTCCGCGCCTCTATCCAATGCCCGAGAAGCATCACGTCTATCAACGTAGCGAGTTCCCAAAAGAAGTCCTTTCCAACGGGAAGGAATACGGTGGTGGCTGAAAAGAAGAATGCCACAGATATTGCTGTGCCAATAAGAGTCATCATCCCGGGTTGTGCCCTTCTCAACTCTTGTGTTAATCCTTTCAAGAATGGCCAACCACCGTAGACATAAATTATGGCCGCTAAAATCAGGAGGCTGTATGACTGATAGGGTACAGTAAGGGTATAACTGAACCACGTTTGTATGGCTTCCGAGAAAACTAAAACTGGAATTGTAAGGGCAAGACAAACAAAAAATCTTCTCTTAAAAATTTCAGTGTGCATCATATGCCCGGAACCACTATGCTTCATTTCAGATTGCATGCCTTTTTGGGGCATGTAATGTTTCATCCCACCATGCATACCATCCATAAATCGCGCCTCAAAAACTCTGACGTATTATTCACTAAAGGCCACTATTTATAGTTTATAAAAGGTGATGTTGGTAATTCCAAATGCAATAGTTCGCAGTGGCAGGCTTATGATTTCTCAATGCTGACGACTTGTTCTGAAGACTTCCAGGTTTCTTCGACCAAGTTTTGC
>SMYP01000092.1 GCA_007050895.1 Candidatus Bathyarchaeota archaeon
GCTTGAATCGCTTGTGGCTGTGGCGACGTCATAGACGTTGCCGTTCGGGTCAAGAACCGTAATAACGACGTCAACTCCTAGTACGTCTGATGGACGCTCAAACTGTTTATGCACGTACAGCATCCAGTCGCTCATGCTTTCGTCAGAGACAGCAGGGACACCATTCGGGAACCGCTTCTGCAAAGCTAATTCATCTGTGCCTGGTGAAATGTCCGTTACCATGCCTGTTAGTAGTACACTACTGCCATACGTTGAAACAGCGGGTTGAGCTGTAACTATAGTTGCGCTTGGTCCTTTTCCGATACCGTACACTTGCTGGTCATATGTATCCATTGTAGCGATTATGCTGTCGCCTATTACTGCGCGTCCACCCCAATCAGTCTGGCGGAACAAACCATCAGCTCTAAAGACTTCCTCTCCAGTTTCGCAATCAACACAGACAAATGGTCCACCTCGAGTTAGAGGTTGAACCGGTGAGTGTTCTGTGGTGCCCATGTACAATTTTCCGTCAGCAAAGAACAGCGGTCGAATGTGCCATTGATTAGCCCACAAGACTTGGTTGAACGAGTCATCCGCTTCGTAGGTCCATAGCAAATCGCCCGTAGTAGCGTTATAGCAGTAGAGTATTCCGCTCATGCCTTGTGAGAAGAATTTGCCGTAAGCGACGTAAGTGCGATGGCCAAGATAGTCCAAGTAGTTTTGCGAGTCAGTCGGACCCCAAATCTTCTCTCCTGTCTTCGTGCTTATGCCGACACTGTGTGTAAGTTCTTTAGCCCAGTAGGTAATAACGCCGTCATCTATGCTGCCAGCTGTTCGACTCACACTTACGTTTCCGTTAGCCCAAGCAGATGGCGTATTCCAGACTTTGTCGAACAACAAACGTCCCGCGCTACTCGGTTCTAAACTGATACCCCAAGTTCTGATCTGAGACACACCCATAGTTCCGCCAAAGTACGAGGATTGATAGACCATGTCTGAACCGACTAATCTGTCATCAATCTTGTATTCGGCAGCGCTTCCAGTCAATCCGGTTGGTATTGATACATTCCACTGATAGCCATTGAGCCCAAGAGGTGTGGCAGGTGTCACTCGGCATGTTCCTGTCGCGTTTATGATTTTTCCTTGAGGTCTCCATGAACCCCAGTTGGGGCTGTTTGGATTAGTACCCCAGTATGCGTCAATAACAGCAGAAGAGTTCCACATAGTCATGTAGCCACCGTTTAGGTTAACTTGGTATCTTATGATTTCACCTTTAGCACCATACAAGCTAGTTCCGCTAGGAACCCCTTCTAAAGTAAAGAGCCAGCGTCCAGTTAATGGGTCAAATGCATGCCAATTGCTTCCGGAAGTGCAGAATAAGTAGGCATGAGTGCCGTGAGCATTGAATGAATCCCAATAGTAAATCTGACCGAAGCTCGGATTCAAACGACTATCCGTGGGATCATCATATGCATAAAGAGCTTTTTCCCATAGTTTTTCGCCAGTATGTATGTCTACAGCAACGACCCAGTTGTCAACATTTGAGCCGCCTATGGTGTCGAACTGTCTGTATATTAGCACTCCTTGTATGACTAGGCTACTGCTGAATTTGCCTTCGTAAGCGTCTCCAATATAAGTGCCTACGTCGCCAAGGTCGCCTCCAGCTAAACCGCCTAACACTAGTGGATGTTTCCATAGTATGTGTGCGGTTTCAGGGGCGTCGTCGTTGCCGTTAGCGATAGAATTCGGCGGTGTTGTTAGCCAGCTGCCTGCAATGGGGGACCATTCTCTTAGTTGCTGGTCTATTGGACGCGTCCAGTATTCTGTTGGAAGAGCATGGGCAGGATAAATTGGTATGGGATCAGCCTGAACAACAAGTGTGAGTTCAGGGCTGTCGCTATCAAGCATTACTGTACCCGCAGGTGAACCGGGGGCTAAATTGTCAGCGGTTGTCACTTGTTCAGGGAAATGTGTCTGCAAGATGTATTCACCCTCTTCTTCAGGGATGTATACATATCCTGTTCCTCCTGTTGAATCAGTCCTAAAAGGACCAAGAGTTTCAGTAGTGCCATCTGGTTTTTCAACCGTGACTGTCAGACCCTCCCAACCTTGTTGTACTAAGCTTAGTTGCTGCATTATACCTATGTGCAATAGGGTTTCTTGACCAACTCCTACAGGGTTAGGCGTGGCGCCAATGTAAGCATGAGTTGCTCTTTCTCCATCGGATTGCGCGATAACAGTATTCAACGGAAATAGTGAAACAGCCATAGCAATGATAAGAAATGCAGAAATAGCAATAGCAATTTTGTTTTTAGATATTTTTATTTCTCCTTTAAGTTTATGTTTTGAGACTTACGTTTGATTTCCTATTAAATTATGGTTACAACAATGTGTTGTAACAACTTGTTCAAGATGAAAAAAATCTCGTTATGAGCAAAACGTGAAGTCGCAAAAATCAAGTGAATGAATTCGTAAATTACTGATATATTGGAAAAAACCTTAGCCAACCTTTGAAACTGTGGATAAAATAATAAAAGTGAGGGGGTATCTATTGTCAGTCGAGCAATATGGTTGAGCATAAAGGCTACTCACCGCTGAAAATCGGGTTTTTTATAGTTGCTTTAGCCTATTTCATGTTCACATTCCATGCAATGTTTACCCTTTCTTGGATTGGCGAATGGGAATCTTTCAGCGGTTCCTTCAG
>SMYP01000025.1 GCA_007050895.1 Candidatus Bathyarchaeota archaeon
CGGAACACCAACGTGTTACCGCGGGCGATGTTCACATAGCATCGTTAGGAATACTTTACATTGATGAGATCAAAAACCTGGATCCAGAAGATGCGATCACGCTGTTAACAGTATTGGAGGATGGCCAATTACCCATAACTTTGCGAAGTCGATGGCATGGAGGCGGCACCTCAGCGATGGCTGTGTCAACTGAACCTGTACCAGCTATAACGTTTCTTGTTTGCGCAGGTAACTTTGATAGCATAGGCCAGATTCACCCTGCACTTATGGATAGAATTTATGGTTATGGCAAAATAGTGCGCATGAATAATGATATGCCCAACACCATAGAAAATAGACGTAAGTACGTTCAGTTCATAGCTCAGGAAGTTAAACGCTTTAATCTTCTACCATTTCGTAGAGACGCATGTATGGAAATAGTTGAGGAAGGAAGGCGACGAAGCAATAAGCGCGATGCATTAACTACGAGGTTTAGACCCTTAATTTCTATAATTAAGACTTCTGCAGTATTGGCTATGAACGAAAACTGCAAAGCAGTTGAGCGACGTCATGTGCTGGAAGCCCTAAATGATCACTGTAAGACTATACAAAAGCAGCTATTAGAGCATGAGATGCATGAACGTGGCAAGCTTTTAGAAATAAAGCCTGAAGGCGTCATTCTCGGGCAAATTCACGGTTTAGCCGTGGTTCATGATCCGTACAGTGGCGAAATGACTGGTAACATTTTAGGCGTGAAAGCACAGCTTGTAAGGAAAACTGAGTTGCCGCGAGACCAGCCGCTTAAAGGATATTACAAAGTAACAGGGGTAGCTAAAGGTCAAAACTTCATTTCAGATAGCATTGCCAAAGTCCGAAGCGTTATTCTTCAGAAATACGGTGTAGATATAGCTCAAGACTATTTAACGCATATTGATTTCGCTCAATCCTATGGTGTTGATGGTCCGTCTGCAGGCGTAACCATGGCAATATTACTATGCTCGCTTATAGAAGGCAAGCCTATACGACAAGATGTGGCAGTAACAGGCGAAATAAACTTGGGCGTCAACGGTACTATCAAAATAACTGCAATAGGTGGCGTTCACGAAAAAATCAAGGCTGCTGAAGCATGGGGTTTCAAGAAAGTGGTCATCCCACAAAAGAACTACATACATTCAATTGATGCACGAGACTATACCATTGACGTTGTACCTGCTGCCACGCTGGACGACTACCTGAAAGAATGCTTGGTGGAACATCAACTGCTAAAAGTGCCTCTTACTAAGTACAAATAACGTCCCAATATTTCATAATTCACCAAATTCTGGGTTTATTTCAAGCAAGACCTCAGTTGGCACCTCAGAAGGGATAAATCGATCTAAATTCTGAAAGAATTGCATCGATAAATTGTCGTTCAGTTATTGTTTTAACTGAGAACGACTATGCCTTGCTTAACGACATCAAAATTTTTTTAGAAGAACTAGCTCCGAAGAGCAGAGAATACCCGCACCCCTCAAATGCGCATTCTCACCTGCGTTCGATGTTATTGCCACCTGACAAGACGTTACCAGTTATAGACGGAAACATAGAGTTCGGAACATGGCAGTCTTTGCTCTTTGTTGAGACAGACGTCTACCCGCGCCAACGAAAGCTTATATTGCAAGTTATTGGCGAACAGTAACGATACACACCTACCCAAAACATGTTATTAGCATAGGCTTTTTTAAGGATGCAGACACCAAGATTCTTGGATACTTCGCAAATCGTATTCGAAAAAACGGACTTTTATGGAGAATTTGAGCTTTTTAATATTAATTTCAACATACGCCAAGAGCTTTTTTTATTTTTTTGTTATAAAATATTGCCCTTCGAACATTTTTCGCATTATTCAAAAATACATGTATCACATCCTTTTCTTGAAAAGCCAATTTGTAGCGTGCAAAAAGATCTCCTCAACTATAAAAAACCAGTTTCTATGATTTTTCTTTATTAATAACGAAAACAGATATTTTGTCTAATAAATTTTAAAGAATCGAGTTCACGTATTTATAAAATTCGTTAGAGTTCGAAGCGAATAAATGTCCAAGCCTTTTTTGTATAAAAAATAGGGAAAAACAGACACGAATAATTCAGCCCCGTTCGATGCGGATCCTTTTATAGGGTCCTCGAGGTCGCATACGAGCTTTCTTCTTTGTTTCATACTTTGAAATGCGCTTCTCGCCAAGGCGTTCAGCATCAGGATTAGTAACTGGCGGAAGCTCAAGAGGATATATGAAGTCCTTTAGAGTTGCTATGTCAGCGCCGTTTGCAAGCATTTTATCAATGGCTTTTTCAGCATCGTCTGGTTCTGCATTAATACCTGCGATAGCATCTGAAAGTATCACTGTTTCAAAGCCGAGTGTAAGCGCATCAAGAACGGTGTTTTTCACACAGTAATCAGTCGCTAAGCCGCCTACAAAAACTCGCAATATTCCTTGTTTTCGCAGGATATTTGCCAGTTCAGCGCCTTCAAAAGCTGAATAATTTTCTTTGAGCGGGTTCATCGCTTTTGACACTACTATTGTATTTTTTGGAAGTCTCAGATCAGGATGAAACTTTGCACCCTGCGTGTTTTGAATACAATGGGGTGGCCATGGGCCTCCTTGAGCTTTGAAAGATATGTGATTTGGTGGGTGCCAATCTCGCGTAGCGAAGATGCGGGCTTT
>SMYP01000151.1:0-3460 GCA_007050895.1 Candidatus Bathyarchaeota archaeon
ATCAGAAAAGATCTTGCAAGCGCCTATACATTCAAACTGCGAACCCATTATGCGGCAAATTAATATTCAATAGGATAGTGCCCGCATTGGTTTTCATATGACGAAACCTTTATTGTCAGCTTGACCTACTCTATTAAAAGAGAATTATGAATATCAAAGCTGATAAAACACTGGACTGCTTAGGTTTTTTTTGTCCAGAACCCGTTTTTAAAACTCGAATGCAATTAGACGAGATGGAAATTGGAGAGACGCTTGAAATCACAGCTGATGACCCAGCAGCAAAATCCGATATCGAAAACCTAGCAAAGAATTTGGGTCAAGAAATTCTGGAAAGTGTTCAAGAAGGCGATGTGATTCGAATATTACTCAAGAAAGTGAAATAGAACCAAGTGAGGACAGCGAAAAATGAACCCAAAGACCCCAACAGCAATTTGCATGGACTACGCAGCAGGAAAACCAGTTGACTCCCGGGTAATTAGTGAAATGCAGATCCTTATGAAAGCACATTTTGGGAACCCTTCATCCCTCCATACTCTGGGACAAGAAGCAAAAAAAGCACTAGAGAAAAGTAGAGAAGCAGTGGCCAAGCTAATTAACGCAGAAGAACCAGAAGCGATTATATTCACTTCCGGGGCCACAGAAAGTAATAATCTGGCCATCAGAGGCACTGCCAACCGCAATAAAAACCGAGGCACTAAAATTTTGACATCGACCATAGAACACATGTCAGTTGTTAACCCTTGCAAATTACTGATGAGAGAAGGCTTTAATGTAATTTTTCTTCCGGTAGACAAATTTGGTCTTTTGGACTTAGAGAAACTTGAAACCGAGTTGGATGACGAGACCACGCTTGTCTCCATTGTCCACGCAAACGGCGAAATAGGAACTATCGAACCCATTAAGGAAATCAGTAGAATAGTACACGCAAAAAAGGCTTATCTGCATGTTGACGCTACAGCGACATGTGGTCAAATCTCAATAGATGTGCAAGATGAAAACATAGATCTATTGACAATATCCAGCAATGACATTTATGGTCCCACGGGTGTCGGAGCTTTGTATATAAGGAAAGGAACACCAATAGGGCCAATAATCCAAGGTGGGGGTCAAGAACGTGGATTGCGCTCTGGAACAGAAAATCTCTTTGGTATTGTGGGTTTTGCCAAAGCTGCAGAAATTGCGGGAATTGAAATGTCACAGCATAGCAAGAGAATTACTAAACTCCGAGATGAATTGATTCGTGGTCTGGTTGACCCTATCCCAAATGCTTTTCTAAATGGTCATCCAACCCAACGGTTGCCTGACAATGTATCAGTGAGATATAGCTTTATAGAAGGAGAATCAATCCTGCTGAGTCTGGATATTATGGGAATTTATGCATCCTCTGGATCAGCATGTGCCGCAAAAACCTTGCAACCTTCACATGTTTTACTTGCCCTTGGGCTTCAGCCTGAAGAAGCGCATGGATCATTGATGTTGACCTTGGGAAGAGATAACACCCAAGAAGATGTGAATAAATTAAAGAAGGTTATGCCAGATATAGTTAAGAGATTGAGAGACATGTCCCCCTTGACACCGAAGGAGTTGAAAAATTAATGTATACAGACAAAGTGATGGAACATTTCAGAAATCCGAGAAATATGGGAGAAATCTCAAATGCGGATGGAGTAGGCACAGTGGGTAACCCAACTTGTGGAGACTTGATGACAATGTACATAAAAGTTAAAGATAATCGGATCGAGGACATAAAATTCAAGACATACGGATGCGGGGCAGCTATAGCCACAAGCAGCATGACTACTGAGCTCGCCAAAGGAAAAACGCTAGAGGAAGCGATGAAAATCACTCGTGCAAGTGTAGCTGATTCGTTGGGCGGTCTTCCAAAATTGAAAATGCACTGTTCCAATTTAGCGGCTGATGCGCTTCATGCGGCCATAGAAGACTATCGAAAAAACAAGGAGATTGGAAAAGAGGTGGAAGAATGAAAAAGGTAGTTGCAAGGTGTAAATGCTGCGATACAGAAATTCTAGAAAGTTGTCAGCTTGCAAGTTTCACTGAGGAGATTGACGGCAAGATTTACACTTTTTGTTGTCAAACTTGTGCGAAGCAATACAAACCAGAAAAAACGAAATAGAATAGCCTTCACTTCTATAATCTGTCATCGCGAGTTCATCAATTTTGGTCCATAATCACGGGAAGGAGGTGAATGGAAAATGAGTCAAATGAAAAAGTTGGCTTTAGTTGTACAAAGTGGAACGATCGATAAACTCTATTGCGCTTTCATTTTAGCTTCCACATCCGTAGCCATGGGATGGGAAACACATTTGTACTTTACTTTCTGGGGTTTGCAAAGCCTAGTAAAAGGAGCAATGGAAAAAACAGCATTGCCAGGAGACTATAAACATCTTGAAGAAACAATGCGCAAGAACCTAGAGCGAATGAAATATCCATCACCATATGAGATGCTTAAACGTCTTAAGCAATCTGGCCAATGCAAGATTTACGCATGCACTCCAACAATGGAAATGTTTGGAGTCAAAAAAGAAGATCTGGTTCCGGAAATTGATAATATGGTTGGCGCAGCAACATTTCTCAGTATAGCAGCAGAAGCCGATGTAAACCTATTCATATAGTGGGATAGAACAAAACAATACTCACATTTTTTTCTTTTCTCGCTGTATATAAAGTCATAATTCTGTTTAGAAAGCGAAATATTTTCAGAAGTTTTGAGATTCCATAATTTAGCACTTAATGTCTAAACTGCACTACCAAAAGGCTTAAGTGTTGCAGGTATTCTAAAGTGTGTTAGTTTAATGAATAAGGTGTTGAATTAGTTTGGCTGTTGAAGGTTTTTTTGAAAACAAAAGACAACCAGTGGAAGCCAAAGTCGGCGAGTTGACCCCCCAATCTCGAGCGGTTAACGTCACGGCAAAAGTGGTTTCAAAAAGCGAAATCCGCGATATTCCAATGGGTAGAGACGGATCAGCACATAAAGTCTGCGACGCTTTAGTAGGCGATGAGACAGGCAGCATCTATCTGACTCTTTGGGACGACAACATTGAAAAAGTGAACGAGGACGAAACGATACGCATTGAAAACGGTTACGTAACACTATTCAAAGGCAATATGCGTCTTAACATCGGAAAATACGGAAAGATGTCACCCGCAGAAGAACAAATCGAAGGCGAAGTTAACACTGAAAACAATGTTTCCAGCAAGACTTATGATCAGCCGCGAAGACCATTCAGACGAGGCGGCGGCTACGGCGGCAGAGGCGGCGGCTACGGCGGCAGAGGCGGCGGCTACGGCGGCAGAGATCGACGCAATGGCGGCGGCTACCGACCTAGATACTAGCTTCAAAATACGGAAAAGCACTTTCGCTTTTTTATAATATCCAAATTTCTCTACTATTTCTTTTTGCAAGACTTGTTTCAGTTATTTTGCATTCAAAAATCGACGA
>SMYP01000151.1:3560-10924 GCA_007050895.1 Candidatus Bathyarchaeota archaeon
GGGAAAGAGTTGAAAAAACACTTCAGCTTCTCCAGTAGCCCAACAGAAAAAACCCATATAGAGTTCACCAAAAAACTTTCAGACAGCGACTTCTCAACTGCCCTGAAAGCGCTTAAGAAAGGTGATTGGGCGAGAATAGAAGCGCCATACGGAAAATTCACTTTCGAGGGAGAACATAAAAAATTAGGTTTACTAGCTGGAGGCATTGGAATAACACCCTTCAAGAGCATATGCCAATATTGCACAGACATGCGTTTAGACACTAAAGTTACGCTAATTTATGGTAATCGTGCGGAAAACGATATTGTATTCAGAAAGGAACTGGAAGTACTGCAGAGGCAAAACAAGAACCTGAAAGTGGTTTTCACGCTCAACGAACCTAGCAGTGAATGGATAGGTGCCAAAGGATTAATCACGTCGGAAATGATAAAGAATCAAATACCTGATTACAAAGAAACCACGTTTTACACTTGCGGTCCTCCAAAGATGGTGGACATAATGGAAAAACTTATCGAACAACTAGGTGTGCCCAGGGAACAACTGAAACGCGAGTATTTCACAGGCTACACATAACAGGTTACGGGTAGAACCTTCTGATTGTTCTAGGAAACGGTATGGCGTCAATAATGTTTTCCAAATCAAGCATCCAAACCAATAGCCTTTCCAAGCCCATACCGAATCCTACATGCGGTACGGTGCCATAGCGTCGAAGGTCCAAGTACCACTCGTAATCCTCAGTCTTCAATCCCATCTCTTTTATCCGTTTGACCAGCACTTCCTTGTCGTCTTCTCTTGCGCCACCTGTGGATATTTCTCCTATTCTCGGAACCATCATGTCCACAGACATGGCAACTTCAGGTCGGTCACGGTAGGTCTTACAGTAGAACGCTTTAATTTCAGTTGGATAGTCGTAGACGAAAAACGGTTTACCGATGTTGTCTGCCAAAGTCTTTTCATCATCATAGCCTAAGTCGTTGCCCCACTCTAGCTTTGCGCCTTTCTTTTGGAGAAACTCAATTACCTCAGCGTAAGTCATTCTCGGAAACGGCGGCTTGATCGAAGCCAACTTGGAGATGTTGACGCCCAACTCTTCAAGTTCGGATTTGCATTTTTCAGCGGTTTGCAGGCAGATATAGGTCATAAGCTCCTCTTGAAGCTTCATTAGGTCGTTCATGTCGGAAAATGGCCATTCTCCTTCTATGTGCCAATATTCCGTCAAGTGTCTTATCGTGCGACTTTTTTCAGCGCGAAACGACGGTGCGACGCAATAGACTTTCTCTAAGGAGTAGATTAAAATTTCAAGGTAAAGCTGAGAGCTTTGTGTTAGATAGAGATTTTGGTCGAAATACTTTAAACCGAACAGGGTCGAGCCGCCCTCGACAGCAGCTGAGATGAACATGGGTGGAGAAACCTCTGTGAAGTCTTGGTTATTGAAAAAGTCTCGGGTAAATTGTAAGACTTTGTCCCGAATCTTCATAACTAGATTCATACGGCGACTGCGCAACCATAGATGACGTACATCGCGGATGAACTGTTCGCTTTGGTCTTTGGTAATAGGGAAAAGCTGAGCTAATCCAATGACATCTATAGATTCGGCTGTAATCTCATATCCTCCTGGCGCGCGTTTGTCAGGTTTGGCCGTACCTTCAAGAGTCAATGAAGACTCAATTGTTAGGCGTTCCGCTTCATCCCATGCAAGGCTGTCTTTTTTAACTGTGCATTGAATGAATCCGGTTGAATCTCGAACTAGTAGGAAAATCAGTGTCTTTCCTTCTCGTTTACGGTAAACCCAGCCTCTGATGGTTACTTTCTCATTTTCGTGACAACCGTCTAGAACCTCTCGAATCTTTACCAATGCCATTATGCATCAACTTCTCTCTACTATTGTTTCCAAACCTAAATGCCTATCGATTAAGATTTTAAACTTCCTTAAAGACAGGTTCAGAGACTTTTGTTGCCACGAGCACTGCACAAGGTAAAGTCGCAGCTGCCAACAAAAGGAAAGGCAGTTGAGGCGATACAAAGGCGTAGAAAAAACCCACCATAATCTGTAGAATACCTTGAATCAAATACATGAAAAATTGAATGCACCCATTAGCGGTACCCCGCAATTTTCTGGGAATCATATCTCCTATCAGCACTTGATAGCTATTCAGTTGCAGCATATTGCCTAACCCGTAAAAGAAGAAAGCCAACAGGAGCATGCTGAAATCGGCGTTAATTAAAAGAAGCATTCCTGGAATATACAACAGGTAACCCAGTATTAGGAAGCGTTTCCTTCCGAAGGCATCCATGATGAAACCAGCTATGATTCCTGGAATAGCGATGGTCAAGTACATGAAAGCCATAACAAAAGCCCACTGCGATTCAGTAATGCTTAGAACCGAAGTTGCGTAAACAACAAAATAGGTATAACAGCTAACTACGATGCCATTCATGAAAGTGCTTGCAATGAACAGGTAGAAGGTGGATTTTGAAAGCTTCCTCCAGACAAATATGCTTTCCTTGACTGCTTGAGGGTATTCCCGTAGTGCATCCACAATTTTAGGGAGTTCGCCTGCGTCATTAGACGGTAAGGTTTCTTTGAGTTTCAACCGCAATGTTGCAGTAGCGAAGTAAGCTACCATAACAATGGTGTAAGCTATGCGCATGCCTAAGTCGAAATTAAACGTAAAAATCAAATACTGTGCGATGAGAGGAGCGGGCAATAGGGCAAAGCTTGTGACAACCGACTGGAAACTGTATCCTTTTCCTCTGTTTTCGGGCGGCAATGAGTCAATAACCATTGCCATCAAGGCTGGTCCGTAAATGGCGCATACACTTTGAATTATCATACCTACCATTATGAATGGCCAAGAAGGTGCGATAATAAAAAAGAAAGCCCCTAATGCTAAACCGTAAGTCATTGTAGAAATGAGCCATCTTCTTCCGTGTTTATCCGCTAAGTAGCCGCCTGGGAGCTGGACGAGCGCAATAGCAATAGAACCTGCAAATCCGATTATGGAGAGTACGAACTCGTCAGCACCCAAACTTAGGTAGTAAAGGCTGGCATATGTTTGCGGGATAGGCCCTGCAGAGTACATAATCACCCAGCTGAGGGTTAAAATTAGGAAGTTGCCTTTCAACACGACGGAGCTTCCACGGAAAACCGAAGAAAGGTTCATTATTCAAAAGCAATTGTGCATCAATTATTTATAATTGACAGCGAAGAAGCTTCTTTTATCAATATGAATCTTTGGTTGTTACTCCAAAACTCTTAAATCGCCCTTGCTCTGAGCATTTACCCTGATTGCCAATGCAGGATTATTCTAAAGGTAGCACCAAGCTAAGGATTCTGAAATTTTCAGCTATTGCCATAGCTAGCGTGGTAATAATAGAAGTAGTATTGGGTTTGATTGTTGACAGTTTGGCAATTCTTAGCGATGGCTTGCATGCATCACTTGACGTTTTTTCAACAGTGATGCTTTTTGTTGCTACCCGAGCTTCACTCAAACCGGCAGACGAAGAACACATGTATGGGCATGAAAAGTATGAAGCCATAGGCGGATTGATAGGAGGAATAATACTTATCGGCATTGCTATATTGATTTTCTACGAGGCAGCAATTCGATTAATCAGCAACATCCAAGTCAATGAAGAGTTACAGCTAGCGGGTTTCTTTGCAATCGGTTATACTTTGTGCATAGATCTCTTCAGGGTAACAATATTCAGAGGTGCAGAAAATAGCCAAAGTGCATCTTTTAAAGCAGGATTCTACGATGCTGTAGCAGATCTAGGTTCAACGCTCATAGCTCTCTTAGGATTTGGATTGGCAATTATGGGGTTCTATTACGGAGATTCAATCGCATCGATTTTCCTAGGATTTATGCTAATTTTCTTAAGCATTAGATTAGCAAGAGGTAGCATATTGGAGTTAAGTGATACCGCTTCAAAGGAAATTGTTCATAAAACTCGGAAAGTAGTAGTGGCCCACGACGGAATTCATGAATGCCGAAACCTGAAAGTGCGGAAGATAGGCTCCAAAATCTTCGCTGAATGCACGTTGCAAGTTTCTAGCTTGATGAGCTTGGAAGAGGCTCATGCTTTGGCTTCGGACATCGAGGAAGATTTGGCGAAAACATTTGGAAATGTTGACGCCACAATTCATATTGAACCCGCTGAAGAAGAAACCAAAGTGGAGCAGCTTGTCAAATCGCTTGCTACAGTGGAAAACGTTAAGGAAGTGCATGACATAGTGACTGTTTATGCTCATGGCAAGCTATACATTACATTACATGCGTATGTGGATCCAAATCTATCGGTGGAAGATGCTCATGAAATAGCAGAGAGAATCGAGAAGAAAATGCACACGAAGATAAAGCAGCTTGAAAGCGTAACCGTTCACGTTGAACCGTACAGCGAGGATAAATTCGTGGTGGAGATAGACCAGAATGAACTGAGCAAGTTAATTCACAAGTTGGCGAAAAAGGCCAAAACCAATTTGCGACTGAAGAGAACAGTTATTTACACGGCGGACGCAAAAAGATACATAAACATAGACTGCTGCTTCACGAAGCATGTCCCGTTAAAGGAAGCTCACGAGGTTGCTTCGCAAGTAGAGAAGGAAATAGCCGAGTATTTCGCTGACTCAGTGGTCACAGTTCATATAGAACCAGATCGCGAATGAAAAAAGGAAAAGAGGGGCTCTATTGCAGGTTAACTTCTGCTATAGGCGTTAGATTTTCCAAATTGTTGAGCAATACTTTCGTATTTGATACTGTGTAGATGACGTTGTCGATGTAAAGGGCTCTGTGCACCCAAAGATTATAATCGTAGCCATAGTAGTATTGAGAGCTGGTTGTGTTTTGGTGCGTTATTCCACCTCTGAGTGTGAAGCTGCTTGTGCTCACTTTGAAAACGTAGGCGCCCTGCCAGAAACCGCTCTCCATGTAGGACTCTTTGCCTTCAGAATCGGTTACACCGTCAGGACTTATCACTCCGTATTGCGTTTTTGAAATCGGAATTACCAATAAATCCTTCTGCTTATCAAATAGAAACGCCTTCGGTTCCTGTAATGCTTCCGAGTCCGTGTAGTCGCCCTCAACAATGTATTTGGCTACTTCCGTAGGCGCGTTAACGTTTGAGACGTCGAAAAGTGACAGCTTCACTTTATTGTCTTCTTTGCCTAGACCAATTACATAATTATCATCGTATGGATGTAGGTAGCTTGAGTAGCCTGGAATCTTGAGTTCGCCCGCGACTTTGGGCTCTGCTGGGTTGCTCATGTCAAGAACGAAGAAGGGGTCTATTTGTCTGAACGTTACAAGGTAGCATTTGTCACCCATGAATCTGGCTGAGTATATTCTTTCTTCTTTGGCGAGATTATCTAACTTTCCTGTTATGTTCAAGTTCATGTCAAGCACATAAACGCTATTCTGCATCTCGTCTTTCTGCGAAGTAGTAGCTAACCTGAAGTATCCGTTATATTCATCCATAGAATATTGGTTTAGGACGTTGCCTTCTACGCTACCTTTAGCTTCAAAAGCTAATTCGCTACCACTTACGCGCACTCTATAAATTGACGTGTATTGCCCCTGCTCGCTCCAAGTTGGATAAGTAACGTAGATGTTGCTCAAGGAAACGTACATGTTGCTTGTTCCGCCCATCATAATTGTCATATTGGTCGGTTCTTGTGAGTTGTCCATTATATTGAGTCCTATGAAGGTAGTAAAGGTAAAGTAAGTGTTGTCAACTGCATCAGCGTAGTAAATTCTTGTCGCTTCGATTTCGGCTGCTTGTGCATTTTCGTAAACTTGCGGAAGAACAACATTGTCGTTGATGAAGTAGGTGGGTTGGCTGACAACTGCGTAAACATAGTTGCCAATCATTCTAGAGTTGAAATAGCTACCACTTAGAGTGAGGTTTCTATCTAGCACCGGGATATCTTTCTCAGAAATGTCGTAGATGCTCAAGAAGGTGTCAACGCTGCTGTAGTAGGGATAGATCATTATCTCTTCGGACCGCAATTCAGCTTCATAAGCATATAATTGATACTGGCTTCCGATAATCACAAGTTTGTTGCCGTCTTGACTAAGGAAAAGACCTGCCACATACGTGTTATTGCCTAGCTCTATCTTAGCGACTACACCCGAGTCGTCGGGATTGGATTTAACGATGTACACATTATTCTGGCTTTCTGAATAATAGTTATGGTTTGTTGCTATGTAAACGTACTCGCCATCTGTTTTTACTATGTCCGCTTCGTCAACTCCTTCAACTTGAATATTCGTTGTTGAATATGAGTTGGTGTAGTCTCCCGAGTCACCTATAGGAGCCGGAATTGGTGCTCCACTATCTAGGGCTTCACGCGTTGCCCCGAAAAACTGAGAGTCAAAAGGGCTACCACCATAGTAGGTGGAACCGCTTTGTGCATTGGTTATCAAGAAGTTTTTTAGTTCGTCATATGAATTGAAGGTTTTCATTGGTGAAGTTTCAGGCAGAGTGTCGGGGGTGAATATTCCGGGTATTGAACCGTAAACGTATATTAGTGCTACAAGCACTATTGCTGAGAGTGTGGCGACTGTTCCGTATATTTGAGTTTTTTTCTTGATTTCTCTTTGAACCATTCTTATTCACTGTTTATGTTAAGAACGCCGTTTGATATTATCCTAAGCTGTAGAACAACTTGTACCAGTTTTTAGAACGGGCGCATAGTCCATACGCGATAAGCTTCATACCAGAATATAACGCAGACGATTGCACCGAACAATGCAATGAAAAGGTTCTCACGAATAAACAAGTCCTGCATCAGAAACAGAAGGTAAGCAGCATAGAAAATGGTGGAGAAAACTGCGTAGAAAAAATATCTTGGAAATAAAAGTTTGCCAAGCTTCACGTAGTGACGGAGTACACCGATTTTGACTTCACCCACCAAGACGTAATGTCCGCCGATTTCCTGTTTCTCAACCAAGCCCAAATCACGCAGCTGCTCAAGATGGTGGTAAGCCACGCTTGGGCTAGTGAAGCGTAGTGCACGCTGGACTTCTCGTACGCTCTTGGGGTTTCCTGTTTTTAAAAGAAACCAGTAAACTTTCCAAGCTTTTCCACGAAGCTCATACTCAAGTTTTGTCTCGTCGTCCAGGTTCAATAGATAAAGCCGCCTTACAGATACTTAGTGCCAATAAAGAACTTATAAGTCCAATTGTTGGTACGATTTGTACTAATAATATTGATTCAAGTTTTTCCTTTTTTCCCTTTTATCCCAGCGCGCGTCGCCAAAGAAACTTTAAAACTACCTTCTTTATAGAAGGATAACGAGCAAACGATGCCTAAAGTGCCTAAAATATTTATTTCCCACAGTAGACTCGACAAAAACTACTGTGATT
>SMYP01000010.1 GCA_007050895.1 Candidatus Bathyarchaeota archaeon
TATGTTTTTAATGCGCGCATACCAAACTTGACAAGCAAGTTTTGCAGTTCTGTCCTTAAACTTGATAATTCATTAAGGCTTTCTTTCATTTTCTGGTCAAAGCTTTCTTGATCCCACGGCTTATTTCCTTCTGCCATTCTCATACTATCCTTTCATAGATTAACAATATCACATTAAGAGTCTCAATTATAGCCTTTTCCATATCTCAGCGGATGAACATCATAATGGTGGTTTGGCAATTTTTTTCGCCTTTAAACCTTGTCGCATCCACTTTTCAAACTCTTTTGAAGGAGGATTTTCAATGTAAAGCATTTTCCGTTTTGATTCCAGAAAGTTGTTTTCATATCCAGCGAACTCGGCTGCAGTCATGACTTCATGTCCCACTTCAGCGGCTTTGGCGTAAACTTGTTTTGCTTTCAGCCGCCACGCTTCGTCTCTTAGAACATGATGCTCCAAAACGGTTAAAGGTACAGCTTCAACAATTATCGCGAGATTATTCAATCCCAGCTGCAGCTGTGCCTCGGAGACTTTGAAGCCGCTGAGATAGAATGGTGGCCCACCCAAAATAACCATATGCGGTCTTGCTGACTTAATTAGTTCAAGCGTATGTGTGGACATTGGGCCTTGAATGTCCGGTGCAAACATGACCCGTTCATCTGCATATTCGACCAGCGTCATCACAACCCAACCGAGCATAGAATCTTCAGATCCGTGAAAGACAGCCTCTGAAAACCGCAGAACCGTTTTCTCACCGAACTTAAAGGTTTTACCGTCTACGCATTCCAGCTTTTCAGCGTATTTTCCGCCTGTTTTCTTAAAAAGCCATGCACGTTGCCTTTGGCTCGCATTAATTTTATCCCGTGGGTTCTTCATTAACACCGTTTTGTCTTGGTAAATCTGCCGTGCAGTTTCATTTGCTTCGGTCCAGTTGACCACCCAGTCTTCGTATGAAGGCGTGTGGTGGTCAAAATGATAGTGGCTTATGGTAACCACTTGAGCTTTATCGGCAGCTTTGGCGACGCTTTCTCTGAGCTTCTGGATTGTTTTAAATTCAATTGGGTGTGGCGGCAAACGGAAACGGTATGGACAAAGGGAAACGCCTGCGTCGAAAAGCACTTTAACGTCAGGTGTTTCAATAAGGGTGCACATAGACCTTACGCCAAAGCTCTCAGCCGCTATAGGGATAACTTCTATTTTGTTTAGCATATGCACTAGCATAGTTTGCGAAGATGAGTATTAATATTGTTTAAACAGTTATTGAAAACGCGGCAAATTCGCTTTGGACATAGGATGAGTCTCTGCTAACTGTCTTCGGTTATCAAAGTGGTTGCTTTAAAAGCAAAGTTGGAATATCTTCTTTCTGGATCTAAGTGGGTGCAATGGGGGATAATGGTTTAGTCACCATCAGAAATTTTTGCGTCATCTGAACTTTTCTTTTGAATAGTTGTTGCTATTTAACAGTCACAAACGGTTAAGTGCGAGCTACACGTAGCATTACGATGACCACCTCGTGGCGTATAGAAATTGGCAACAATAGTCAATCGCCAAATATCCATTTAATTCACAATGGAGGTTGTTTAGAGCTTATGAATAAGAAATCCGGAAAAAATGAGAGCTTAGAAGTTGCAACACTTGCTGGAGGATGCTTTTGGTGCACAGAAGCGGTTTTTAGCATAATTAAGGGCGTGGAAAAAATTGAACCTGGTTATACTGGCGGTTCAGTGCCGAATCCCACATATGAGCAAGTCTCCTCTGGAATTACGGGACACGCGGAAGCTGCACAGATAACTTTTGACTCCAGCGTGACATCTTTTAGAGAAATTCTTGAAATCTTCTTTGCATCACATGACCCTACCACACTCAACCGCCAAGGACCAGACGTGGGAACTCAATACCGCTCAGCAATTTTTTACCACGATGAAAACCAGAGGGCCATAGCCGAGGAAGTTATTGCAGAGCTAAATAAGGAGAAAATTTGGAACGCACCGATAGTAACGCGGGTAGAACCTCTCACAGTTTTTTACACGGCAGAAACCTATCATAAAGACTACTATAAGAAGCACCCAAATCAACCATATTGCCAAGCTATTATCACACCGAAACTTCTGAAATTGCAGCAACGGTTCCTGAGGAAGCTAAAGGTGTAGAGAGAAGTGCAATAAATCGATTATGATTTGATAATACAACTTGCGGTCAAGTGGACAATCTGCAACACGGCAGAAGCTATCCTGCGCGAAATTGAGAATAAGACACCCCTCGAGTTCCAGCCGATTGTCTCGAAATCAGCATCAAAACAATGTCCCGCAACTTTGTTCTTGGATACGCCTATTTTGGGATAGCCGCGCTAACTTGATTTTTAATGTTTTTAGCTGCACTAAAACAGTAATATATCACCGTTTTGAGATATAACTGGATACTTGAGTTGTTTAAACCAATGTCAGATGACGCCGTTTATATCCGCGGTTTGAGGAATGTCGCCGCGTGTCAAACTCGTATTAGCTTTGTAGACCCTCTTGGCGCACTCTATTACAGTGGATACGATATCGACAGGCTTATAGGGCGAGTATGTTATGAGGAAGTAGTTTATCTCTTGTTGAACAACAAACTCCCCAGCCAAAGCGAGTTAGATGATAT
>SMYP01000159.1 GCA_007050895.1 Candidatus Bathyarchaeota archaeon
AGCTTGATTTGCCAAAGGTTAGCACTTGTTTTGGTCTCAAGTCAGTTTCACAATTTGTGTTCGTGTATCTGTATCTTAACTTTTTCTCTTGTTCGGCTTGGTTAATCTGTCATTGAATCATGACGTTTTTGACTCAATACTTTGACAGTTTGGTTGAACGAGTTCCGTATGAAATTTCGGCTTCTCCACAAGATTCCTGACGAGACCATGGCAAAACCAAAAAATTGGACTATCAGCCGTGGGTCGCCTTGGCTGAGAGGATGAAGAACATAAAAAGAGTAGCCTACATCTTGTCCTGGCTGTACGCGGAATATAAGGTACGAGGTCGTTGCGAGTTTTTGGGCAGTGTTCATGTTGGCGATTATTGATACCGCCAGTAAGACTATTCCCAAGACGCTGACAGAAATTAGCAGGACTTTCTTAAATTTTGCTGATTGCTTTGCGACTTTGATTAATGAAATACTCTTGTGAGCTAACGAAGCAGCAACCAAGCTAAAGAATGGCAGAGATTGATAAATGTATTTGATTGCGCTGGTGTAGGGTGCTTTAAGGTTTAGATTTACGGCTAGGTACAGGTCTACACCTATGATGGTGACTATTGTTATCAAACAAATTAGATCTGATTTAACGGTCTTTTTTTGGATTTGCTTCCAGAACAACAATCCAATTGTTAATGAGAAGATGACTGCGGCAACGAAAAAGATGCCTAGCCCATAATCTTTCAAGAAGTTTGTGACGAAAGAGTAGGAAGGAGCCACTTCTGGGAAGTTTAGGTCTTTGAAATCGTTGTGGCTAAATAGGTAAAGCAGATCTTTTCCCAGAATGATCTGATACCATAAAAGATTGGAAAATACTATAGGTAAGCTGAATGTAATTAGTTGACTGAGTATTCGTTTAGGATTCTTTGGTCGTTGGTAAACGTAAAAGAGTAGCAGTGGGATCAGCATGAAGATGGCATATTGCTTTGTAAGAAAGGCAGCTGCAAAGAAGACTCCTGAAACGGTAGCAAGTTTAGTGGATTCTTTTTGTATTGCCAAGATGCCAAAGTATAGGTAGAGTAGGCTTAGGAACAGACATTGAGCATCGACGAGGAAGGCACGAGTGAGGATGAGTTGCCAAGGAGTTAGGGCAAATAGTGCAGCCGCAAAGATCCCGGTTGATTCACTATATAATTCTTTCCCAAGCCTATATACAATGATGGTACTTGCTAGCCCAAACATGGTGGTTAGAGCGATGCCGTTTTCTACTGTCGCGCCAAATATAGTTAGGAATAGGGCTTGGATGTAGAAGCCCAACGGGGGTATGTTAAAGAGATCGCCATAGCTGTCGTTGTGAGGTTCCCCGAATCTGTCTAGGTATGGGTAGCCCCATCTAATAACCCCTCTTGTGGTGTTGTATTCTAGTTGAGTATCCAGTGTTTGGTAGGGACCCATTGCCAGGGAGATTAATATAACCCCGATCAATATCGCAAAGAGGGGGTAATATAGACTCAGTAGCTCTCTGATGCTATGCTCGCGCAACATATACCTCATTTATCAGTTTTAATGGAGATTACCAGTATCCAAATCATAATTGGCATTACAAGAATGTTTTTAGTAAACGTTTAAAAATAAAATTTTCCATTTGCTAGATAAGACGAAAGCGAACATTAGCGCTTAACACATTGCCCAGTAGCAGGATTAAAATGGTATGTTTTACCGTAGTCGCAGGTTTTGCAATCGTCTTTTATTTCTTGTCCATAAGGACAGCCTTTCAAGTCAGCCATACATTTTTCACCTTAATTCCATGAGTGGTAGCCCGGGAGAGATTCGAACTCTCGTCAATGGCTCCAAAGGCCACTATGCTTGGCCACTACACCACCGGGCTTCGGCACAAGCTTGCCTTGTGCTGAAGTTTTAAGGACGAGGATTTTCCTAATAAGTATTCTTACATCTGGCAATATGTGTGGGTTAAATCTGTTGGTTTGGCTAAGGAATCCCAAAAGCTAAATTGTGTCGGGTTATGATTGCGACAATTTATCTATTGTTAAATAAAGGTCGTTAAGCTCAACATTAATTTCTCGATGATTTGGGGTCTAAAATCACCTTTTTTGTGGAAATTTTATATACCCATTGGCAATAAAAAGTGTATTACGCATCTACAGAAGGGAGAGATTCGTGCAATTATCTGCAGATATGAAGTGGGCAGACTATTCCTCAACAAAAAGAGCGAGGGAGCATTTGGCTGACCTTATCTGTGGCAAAAAATCGAACTTCAAAAGAGTATTAGAAGCCCCAACGTCACCTTATTCTATTCAGGTTGAGTTGTGCGTCAAAGGTGGAAAGGTGGCTTCACGCTCATGTTTTGTGTTTTTGAAATGTTCACGGAAGAAATCGAAGATAATTGGAGCTTGTTCTACAAACAAGCTTGTTGACCTGATTAATGATTTCGATATTCTGAAGGAACAAATAACTAAATTAAATCCAAATTTTAGATTCAGCGAACCCGAGATTTTTCTTGAAAACAATGAATTTAGCAATAGCATGATTAGACGAAGATTATCAATGAAAAGTGTTTTACCTGATTTTCTCGGGACAATTGGTTTTTTCTCAGGAGCATCATCTTATCTTATTTTTGGAGA
>SMYP01000096.1 GCA_007050895.1 Candidatus Bathyarchaeota archaeon
CCTATGACATAGTTAATTCGAAACCTGACCCTGAAATCTTTCTGGCATGCGCAACGCAGCTGGGGAGTGAATTCGATAAATGTGTGGTTTTTGAAGATTCCATCTTTGGCGTTGAAGCAGCTAAAACTGCAAAAATGGGCTGCATCGCAGTTCTAACAGGAGCATATAATAGAAACGAACTTAAAAGAGCCAAACCAGACTTGATTGTTGATTCCTTAAAGGAAAAGGGTGAAATTCTAAACTTCATTTTTTCCAAGGAATAATTATGCAGTGTGATTGTTGCATCACAGTCACATAGTCTTATAAATTTTCCGAAATATAGTCGCTATTGTCCTACATAACAATTTGTGAATGAAAGCAGAAACGTTGAGGAATATGGCGGAATTTAAAAAGAAAAAGGAAAGGCTGTTTCAAGTTTTGTTTTTGGATACCGACGACAGCCAAGTTGAAGTTCAAGAAGCTGAACAGGTTGATTTCCTAAGTGTGCAGAGACATCTGAAGCAAGGCGGGTCAATTTTCATAACAAGCAAGAGCGCACAAAAGCTAACTGTGCCCAAGCAAACGCGCGTGCATCAAAACGCGAAGAATTCAGAATGGGTTATGGCATCATATTTCAATCATATATGAGAAGTGTCTGCCAAAGAATAGTAAACCCACGAAAAACAAGATAAACTGATACGTACCATTTCCAATCATGGCTTCACCATTTTCTTCTGACAGGAAAGGCTAGTCGTTGCTGAATAGAAGATTCTTTCATAAGAGTTATTTATGCCCTCAACGCAAAGAATGAAATTGCGGGAAGGGAGAATGGCAGAGGACATACTAATCTCTATCAATCAAGTTACTTGTGACCATGCAAAACAGAGACAATACACTCAGACTCATTTCGACGTACTCAGCGGATTTGAGATAGTTTTGACAAGATGCATTAACTGCCATAAAATCATCATTTTTAAAGCAAAGAAATTGAACTAATCGTGTTGTCTAAATGTTTGCATATGAGAATTAGAGATTAGTTGATCCTGCTTAGAAAACATGTTAATTCGAACAGAATTGAAACGCTGTTTTAGCATTTTTGAGATAAAAATAAACATGATCGGCGCTCCAGCTTAAAAGCAATTTTAAACCAGTTTCTTTATGTATGTTAATAAAAGCGTTGAAATCGAGACCTGACTGCTCCAATATTTTAAAATGAACAGGTTAAAAAGAGTGTTACAGTTCAGCAGATTTTAGCTGACTGCCTCAAACAGTTTTTTATGTGATCATCACATAACAAGGGCAAGGTGAAAGCTTAGGAGAGAAATTGATTTTGGTTGACGGTTTTACTGATAAATGGAAGGACAAACAACAACAGCCGTCGTTTTTGTCAAAAATTAAAAATGCAGGTAAGCCTTCTATAGGTTTAAAAAAGCAAATCGCCACAGTTCTCCAAAGGATTGAAATTCAAAAGCAAAAATTGAATAATGCTCTAAATCGTTTTGAAAAGCGCGATGCTACCCTGTTTCAGCGCACGGTAAAAGCAATTGCGGAGAGAGATACTATGCGCGCGAATGTTCTAGCTGGCGAGCTGGCGGAAATACGCAAAGTTGAGAAGATGCTGATGCATGCGTCTCTGGCTTTGGAAAGCGTGTCTCTGCGTCTAAACACGGTTTCAGAATTAGGTGATGTTGTCACAGTTTTAGCTCCCGCTGCCGGGGTACTAAACAACATCCACGATGGCATGTCAGGCATTTTTCCAGAGGCAGGTCGCGAATTGGAAAACATTGGCACTCTATTAACAGACATCGTTTCCACAACCCATAATGACACGGGAACGCCAGTAAATATTGAAACTGCAAGCTTTGAAGCAGAAAAGATTTTACAAGAAGCAGAAACAGCAGCAGAAAACAAGTTGAAAGATCAGCTACCAGAAATAACCCCTTCAACATTAGCACAAGAAAGAACGAGCGTTGAAACCTGAAGCAGAGACAACAATCCTTTTTCTACTTTTTCGTTTTTAAATGTCTTAATAACTTCCAGACCACGAACCGTTTCAAGTTTTTTTGGCATAAGTAGAGAATAAGCATAGCGTCACATTTTTTAGGAGAAAGCACCTTAACCTGTCTTCAGGTGTTTGTTATGGAAAAATCTGTTCAGAAATATCTAGTTATGATAAAGTTGAGCCCCAACATGGCAGCTAAACTTTACGAGCCTCTTATGCAATTCAATGAAGAACCCATGAACGGCGTTAAGCTTGAGGAGGCGTACCAAGTCTTTGGACAATGGGATTTCGCGGTTCTATTCCAAGCTGATACAAACGCGAACGCTTTACATTTTGTCTCTGATAAACTCCGCTTAATAGAAGGCGTGACAGAAACTTACACTATACCTCTGGCGCCGATAAAAGATTACCACAAATAACAGCAGAATCCGTTCAACAGCTCCTTTTGATGGTACACATTAATCGTATTACTTGAGGAACTCAAAGCTACAGAGATGCAAACTGTTGCAGTAATGTGGGAAACAGCTATCTTGACCAGAAGAGATTCGTACGCTTCTGTAGTGGTGGACCGAGGGGGATTTGAACCCCCGGCTTCCGCGATGCGAACGCGACGATCATACCAGACTGATCTACCG
>SMYP01000056.1 GCA_007050895.1 Candidatus Bathyarchaeota archaeon
TGGGTTTCCCTGAAACCTTGAATACACAATTCGCTTACTTCTCTTATGAGACTCTTAGCCTCAGGATTTCCATCCTCATAGGCGCGGTTAAGCCGGTTTATCTCTTCCTCAGGATTCTCGTCTTCATCTATTTTTGCCAAGAGCTTTCCGAAAAGAGTTGGGAACTTCTCTTCAAGCTCAGCAGCGATTGAAGCCCACTCGACAAGAGCCCCATTGATTTTTGCTGCTTCTTCAGAAGATGTTTTAGCTAATTCAAGCTCTCTCTTTAAACGGTTTAGCTCAACCAAACAACTCGTAACAGTGTAAATCTTGCCCACAAACCGATCCGCCTTCTCGTCAGGTTTTGGCCTACCAAGCTTCAAGTATCCATATGCGACAACCGAAGATTGCCGTCCAACATCGTCAATATAATAGTGGCGGGAAACCGCATGCCCCCCGTACTCGAATATACGAGCTAGAGCGTCACCCAACATAGGGTTTCTAGCTTGCCCTATATGGATTGGATGAAGTGGGTTAACGCTTGTGTGTTCAACAATCACTTTAACTGGATTATTCGTCTTAACAAATCCATACTCAAATTTTAATTGACGGATAGATGAAAGCGTTAAATCAGAAAACTTTGGAAAATCCGCGTAAAAGTTAATGTAGCCTCCACCAGCAGCAACAACCTTCGAGATCAGAGAGAAACCAGCTTTAGGCATCGCATCAACTAGCAGCTTGGCCAAAGCAATAGGCTTCTGGTTAAGCTTTTTTGCTAGCTCAAAACAAAGCGACGAAGCAAGCTGTCCAAAATCAATGTTTGGCGGCTTATTCATAGATAAAGCATCAACGGCAACATCTGGAAAATTAGTCTTCAAAACATTCACTAATGTGGTTTCACATTCCTCACGAAACTTGGCAAAGGGATTTTCTAAAGTCATTTTTTGCACCTTTTTTTGGAACGCGCTAAACGTTTAAGAGCAGGTGATATTTTAATTTGAAAAACGTTGTTTATCTATGTATGGATGCAGCTGGGATGAAAACAAAAATAATTTTTTCAGAAAAGAGCCTCAACTATGGTGGTTGGCATATTGAAGGCCCCCAAAGAGTAAAGATGGCATACGAAATTCTAAAAGAAAAGAAATACGAGTTTCTGGAACCTGAAGCTGCATCTGAAGAAGACCTAATGGGGGTTCACGACACTGACTATATCTGGAACCTGAAAAAAGGTCTAGTTGAAGATCCCGACACACCAGCATACGGCAATATTTTCGAATATGCGCGACTTTCAGCCGGAGGCGCAATATTGGCTGCCAAGATTAATGGTTTTTCCCTCATGAGACCGCCTGGACACCACGCTGGACGAAACGGTGCCGCCTTGGGTGCTTACACGCGCGGGTTCTGTTACTTGAATAATGTTGCAATAGCTGTAAAAGCCTTGGGCAAGCCAACTGTGATTTTAGATATTGACGGACATCATGGGAATGGTACACAAGAGATTTTTCAAGGCTATAAGAAAGTAGTATATGTTTCATTGCATCGTTACCCTCATTATCCTGGTACAGGGGCACATTCCGAGGGAAACGCTCTCAACTTCCCTTTGCCGGCTGATTGCGGTGAACAGATGTATCTGGAAACTCTTGACGAAGCATTGGGCATGATTAAAGTAGAAAAGTTTGAGGTTGCAGCTGTATCGGTTGGGTTTGACGCTCACCTTGGAGACTTGGCATCTCTAGGCTTAACAGAAAACAGTTACCGAGAAATAGGCAGGAGAATTGGCGCATTAGAGAAAAGCACTTTCTTCGTTATGGAAGGCGGGTATATAGGTGAACAAAACGGGAGAGATATAGACCAGCTTTTGAGAGGCTACGAAGAAAAGAAAAGAATTATTTGAAAAGGAAAAAGTTCCGGAAACAAACGGGCATCTAATTAGCATGATCACTTTTGCTTTTTGGCTTTTGCTTTTTTGCTCAAATCTTCGAGCTTTTCGTTGACCCTCATTGACCGTTCTTCAGCTTCTGCAAGCAAAGGTTTCCAGTCTTTGTTTTTAACAATGGTGGTCAAGCGTTCCGTTTCTGCTGGAAGGTTTTCAAGAGCGTCGCTGAACCGGTTCTCAGCAGCTTCATCTGTGCATATTAGGTCTAGGGCTTCCTCTGGGCAGGATTCGATGCATTTTGGCTCCCCCTCGCAAAGATCACAGGTTACTGCTATACCAGTATCAGAATGGATTGCAATGCCGCCATGAGGACATGCCTGTATACACCAGTCGCAACCCTTACATTTCTTCTCTTTGACCATTATAATACCCGTTTCTTCGCATTGCGATAACGCATTCTCTGGACATGCAGTCACACACTTAGCGTCTTCGCAGAACCTGCACGCGAGTGCAAAATTGAAAAGTGGAGCCATGCGAACTACGCGGATTCGTGAGCGAATAGGATTCAAAGTGTTTTCTTCTTTTTCGAGCGTGCAAGCATATTCACAAATTCCGCAACCGGTGCATTTACTTGGATCAACTGAAACGAACTTTCTGGATGGAAATTTTGATGCTGGCATTGTTGTTACCAGAGAGGGTTTAGCTATCTAAAGATTTCTGTATGCTCGCGAGTTTTTGACCGTTGCTTCGT
>SMYP01000170.1 GCA_007050895.1 Candidatus Bathyarchaeota archaeon
ATTAAGGCGTCGGCCTCCGGTCGCTATGCGGAAGAAAGCCGAAGACCAGGGGTTCAAATCCCCTCGGGCCCGCCACTGCTAGAACAGTCTGTCAGATAGAACAGATTTTCAAGAGTGAACTTTTTGTGTCGTTTGGCTTAATACTTATTCCGACGACTGTGGTGACGCAAAGGTGGCCAAATTATGATGAACGCGAGTTTTGAATAAATTTCAAGACGATTTTTGGCTGGTTCAGCGCTGTCTTCAGCGTTTTCAATGGGTTCTTAAAGTAGCTAATCATGGATAGCCGCTTATATCTCTGGACTGCCAATGCAGCTATTTCTTTCACTTCACTCGCTGTGAAATCTTCAGTGCTTATTAAAGGCATCCCACGTGTTTGCCGTACTTCAGCGAAGGCTCTGGAAGTTAAGTCTCCTTGAATGTACCCTTTCTCTAAACATTCCTTATAAAGTCGCGTTCCCAGCGATGGGGTTGCAACATGAAGTAGCATTCCGACATCGTATTCATTCTTAAGCCTAAGTGCAAGCTCAACGGTTCTCAGCATGTGTTCCTTTTTTTCGCCTGGAAAACCGATTATGTAAAACGCTGCTGTGCTTATTCCTATTTCCTTGCACATTTTGGCAACTTCTTCCACGGTTTTCAAGTTAAGGTTCTTGTTAATGACGTTGTCCAAAACATATTGGTCGCCAGATTCGATGCCAAAGAACACACTTTGGCACCCTGACTTCTTCATTTTTTTCAAGATTTCTCGAGTCAAATAATCTGCTCTTATCCCGTTTGGTGTTTCCCAATTAAACTTGATGCGCCTTTCAATTATCTGGTCGCAGATAGCCTCAAATCTTTTCAAGTCAAATGTTAAGTTGTCATCTTCAAAGAATATGGTCTTAACCTTGTACTTGTTCACCACATGCTCTATGTGTCTTATAACGTAGCTAACTGAATGTGCCCTGAACGTTTTTCCCATGTGAAGGTGAACTGAGCAGAAGCAGCAGTTGAAGGGGCAACCCCTGCTAGTTATCATGGATATCGACCGATCCTTGAAGCTGCGGTATTCTATCTTGTTAGAGCCAAGATATTGCTCCATGTCTAAGAGATGATAAGCAGGAAAAGGAAGTTCATCCAAGTTTTTAATGAATGGTCTCGGTTCATTTTGCATTATCGCCCCATTCTTACGGTATACGATTCCCCTCACTTCGCTTATTTTCTTGTTTCCCTCATAGACCTTGACAATGTCAAGCATCGCGTATTCACCTTCTCCAACCACCGCGATATCAATATTCTTTGCTTCCTCCATGAACTGTTCTGGCACTGCTGGGATATGCGGACCGCCAGCAACCGTCAAAATGGTTGGATCCACCTCTTTCACGATGTTACCAACTTTGACCGTGTGCTCCACTTGGCATGTGAATGGGTTCGCTATGCCTACGATATCTGGTTTTCTTCTTCGGATTTCTTTTTTTATTTCTTCATAAGGCATACCAACAACTACTGTATCCCCGAGTTTTCGGAACGAAGACCCTTTCATAAATGCGTCTAGAATTTCCACTTTATATCCTGCTTTATCAAGCACCGCCGCAATATACATCAAACCTAAAGGAAGATTGCCTGCCGGCGGATCCGAACCGGGATAAAACGTCTGGGGTGGATTGACGAGGAGCACTTTAATCGTATTTACCATCAGGTATAAGTGACATTAATTTAATATTTAAACTAGTTTACGTTCGTAGACTTCCAAGAAATTGATGGTTTATGAAGGAAAAAGTGGTTGTGGCATGGAGCGGAGGTAAAGACAGTGCTCTTGCCCTTTACGAGATTCTAAATTCTGGCAGTTACCAAGTTCTTGAACTGCTCACGACCGTTACAAAGGACAATGACAGAATAAACATGCATGATGTGCAGCGTATTCTGCTTGAGCAACAGGCACGGGCTCTGAGCATCCCACTTGAAGAAATTTTCATCTCAAAAGGCGCGTCCGACGCGGAATACGAGGACCACATGCTGAAATCGCTCAAGAAGCACCGAGATAACGGCGTCTCCTCAGTAGTGTTCGGAGACATCTTTATAGAAGACATAAAAAAATATCGCGAGTACATCTTGGAGAAGGCTGGGCTGAACGGTGTTTTTCCGTTATGGAAAAAGGACACGCGAAAGATTGCGCATACATTCATCAACCTGGGCTTCGAAGCAGTAATCACTTCGGTTGACTCAACGGTTCTCGGAAAAGATATTGCGGGACGAAAGTATACTAAAAAGTTACTAATGAACTTACCAGTTAACGTGGATCCATGTGGTGAAAACGGAGAGTTTCACACATTCGTTTACAATGCTCCAATATTCTACGATAAGGTATATTATAAAAAGGGCGCGATCACGCTAAAAGATAACCGTTTTTACAGTTGCAATCTGCTAGTTGATAAACGTATTCCAACAAAGAATGGGTTGTAGTTTCAGTTCTGTGATTCATCTAGACCCTAGAAACCATGCACAAAAGCTTCATATTATTTGCCACTATTGTCATATGGAAGGTGATTTATTGTCAAGAATACTTGTACTCTATTATAGCCGAACCGGAAACACAGAAAAAATGGCTCAAGCAG
>SMYP01000161.1 GCA_007050895.1 Candidatus Bathyarchaeota archaeon
GTTGGCACTGACGTGACCTTCGTTGGCTACGGAGTTCAATACATGGTGACTCCGAAAATTGGAGGACCGTATTACGCTTGGACAGGGATAAGACAACGCTTCTTTGCGACGGCGAATCTTCTCTCCAACAAGTATGCCATAAGCAGCACGTTTATGAAATGTAGCGCTAATGCAGCTCAAGGCAAAGGAGGCACAGCTTTCGGCGATTCAGGTGGCCCAGCTCTTCTCGGAGACACAGATACAATCTTGGCAGTTACTTCCTTTGGGCCAGACGCAAACTGCGCTGCCGTTGGATATTACTGTCGAGTAGACAACCCAGTCGTCTGGGAATGGGTAAATGGATATCTGGATTAAAGAACCCTATTTCCTTTTTCTTTTTTTGAGTTTACGAAAAGCTAAACTTGCTAGTTAATCGAGTTTTCGAAGACTAAGCTGAAAGGTGACGAATGCCTTATTAAATTTTAGTCAAAAAGAGGGAATTTTGCGGGTGATATCTCCACTTGTCTGGCATACGAGTCCTATCGGCGGCGCTTTTTTTACTCTATTCTGCCAAAAAAGGTTAAGTTAACTCAGGTTATTTGTTTTTTGTCAGGAATCAAAGTAAGAATTGCATGTTATATTCCGTTCTAAGAAGCTCGTATTTAGCGCAGATTATATTCCAGTATTTTGTGTTTTCAATATAGTGCATTCCAATTTTTCTGATAACTCTTAGCGATGCCTTGTTTTCGGGTTTTGCGAGGGCAATAATTCTATCTAAAGACAAGATTTTAAAGCCATAATAGAGAGAGGCTTTTGCCGCTTCAGTTGCATACCCCTTTCTCCAGTATCTACGCCCCAGAACAAAATCTATTTCAACTTCTGAAGTTTCTGAGATGTAATTAAGTCCACAACGACCAATAAGAAAGGGTTTTTCTTTTCTCATAATTGCCCATAACCCAAATCCATATTCTTTCCAGTGCGATAATATATTATCCAAGGACGTTTGCGCTTCTTCATGAGTATACCCAATCCCTTTAGGGAACCACCTCCCAATTTCATTATCACCCATTATTTCAGCATATATCTCAATGTCCTCTTTACGAAAATGTCGAAGTTGCAGCCTTTTCGTTGTTAATTCTTTGTTTATTATTTTTATCATTTAGATGTCCCAGAGATACAACCCAGTTACAGCATCATTTTCCCGCACAATTTTCTTGCCAATAAATTCAAATAGGTGAACTTCAACTGCAAAGACTTTGCCTTCAAGCAGATGCCCACCTTTTGTATTACCTTTTCTGTCAGCTAAAACTGCATGTACATGAACGCAGATTTTACCTTCCTTCATAGAAATATTTCCTACGCAAGCGGCAATTTCTTGCGGAGTTGAAAGCAAGTTCTCTAAGTACTCATGTTTATCTTGGTCGTAGAAACCAAGCTTCGCCCTTTTCAAAGCACCAATCAGAGTGAATGTCGCAGTTGTTATCCCATGTTTCTTTGCTACATTGTTCAAGAAAGTAATTATTTCAGAATTATGTTTGGCACGCACAATAAAACTTCTGCCAGTATCCAATCGCATAACCATCCGCTTGCCTCCCTCATTCAAATTGTAATTGACGTATTAAAAATCTTAAGTTTGATAAGTACATTGATTTTTTTAAAGTGGAGGAAATCCATAGAGAATAAAACCCGCGATGACATATCCAGCTATGGCCCCCGAACAGAGAAGAGGCAAACCTGCCTGAGGATTTCCCTTAACAACATAACCTATGAGCACTGCGAAACCTACGAGTGTGCCTACTAGCACCGCTAACGCCATAGCGAAACCGTTAGTTGCTAAACTGTGAAACGCTGCAACCGACAGGATTCCAGGAAATACCACATCGCCTACCCCTAGCATAAATGCTTCACGTTCTTCTTTTTCTTCCAGCTTCTCCTTCAACCTCTTTGTCTCTTTGAGTAAAGAATAGCCTTTTTTCTTTGGGATAACAAACATTACAGGAAGCTTCAGGTCCAAAATACTGTCTGCCATATCTATCATGTGCTTGGTCTTGTAAACTGAGATCGCATCGTAAAGAGCCATGGCAATCAACAGGACAATTACTAGCCAGATGTCCAACGAAATCCCTATCATGGCGATGGCTCCAGCGGCTGTGAAGAAGCCAATTGAGTCAATAACATACCATTCAGGTTTTTTAATTAACGCTGCAAGTAGAAAACCTGCAAACCCTATCGACAAAACAAGGCATAAATAAACATCAGTGATGATAAGCGAGAAAATTGGATAAAGAACATACATCATTAGCACCGTTGTCGCACCCAGAAATATCATGCGCAGCGCCTGCTTCCTACGTAGCTTGATGATCAATAGGATTATAGCAGTGAAAACCAATACTACGATGAAAAAGAACAATAAGTTAAACGGATCACCAGGGTCCACAAAAGCAACTACTCCAGCCGCTTCAAATGGTCCAGCCACTAAGAAAGCTGAGAGGTCAATTAGTACAAAGAGAAAACCCATAAACAAAATAGGCAGGATATCAAGAACTCTTTTCATCCTACTCACCTTTCCACATGAACAGGAAGACGAAGCTTATTAATTTATTTACACACC
>SMYP01000047.1 GCA_007050895.1 Candidatus Bathyarchaeota archaeon
GGGATAGACAACCCAATTTTTTTCAGATATGCGTAAAAGCCGGCTTTGTCGGACACTTTATTTATGGCAGCCGTTCCACAGTTTAATGATACTACCCCAGTCTGCTCTAAACTATTCACAAACGACTGCAACACGCCATCAGTTTCTGGTGCAATAATGTAGGTCGCATCAGCCTGTTTCGACAGTTCGCCAATTTTCGCCTGAGCTTCTTGGCAAGAAATCACTGGCACTATGCAATTAGCGGAGATGGGCGGGCTAAGCCTTGCAATACGTATGTCAAGCATTGTGGTAACGTTGTGGCCCGCGGCTTTGAAATCAGCAGTCAAGGTTCTCAGCATGCTGAAGCCTTCACTCAAGACGCTTGCTGGAAGCGCTTTATCAGCGTAGCCACCGCCAGAAACATGTTCATAAACAAGAAGTTTCAAGGTTGCCTTCACAACCTTTCGATGGTTGCGCGTTTGTCTTAAAGCTTTTCTACTTGTTTGACGATTTCAACGAGTTTCTGTACTTTTTCTCGTGTAATTTGACCGTTGACTCTATCACTTGATGTGCATGCTGCACCTCTAATACCTGCAACGTCCGCACCTAAGGCGTATACTTCAGGCAAATCTTCTTTCTGCAACGACCCAGCTAACGCCACCTTTAAACCGTACCCATGCGCCTTATTGGCAAAACTCCTAATCTGAGGCTTTGTGAGGAAGGCAAAAAGCTTCTTTCCATCCTTTATTGCAGTGTCCAGCATGGCTATGTCAGCTTTAGCTTCATAAGCTATTTTGGGCACTAGCATCGGGTCAACTGTGCCAACTCTAGCAGCGTCCGCATAGCCAGACACAACCACTTTAATGGCGGGATTATAGTCTTTAGCAGCTTGAGTTACGTTTCGCATAAGATACACTGCTTCCTCAACGTTTTTTAACCCGAAAAGACCAGCCTTTATATAGTTAACACCCATTGACGCTGCGCCCAACGAAGCCAAAGCTATGGATCCAGGTCGGTTCGGTGCTTCGCCTACAGTGCAGCTTACTTCAATGTAGGCTGGAGTGACCTGTCTAACTCGTCGAATTATCCATGGAAAACTTGCTCCTAAAGGTCCCTCATCGGGGTTCTTGATGTCAATAATGTCTGCACCTCCAGCTACAGCTTCCACAGCTTCCGTCTCGTTTTTGGGACTAATCAATAATTTCAAGACTGATCATATTGAAGCGGAATTTCTAAACCTTTAAAGTTTTTGTTCATAACCACCCCATCAACGCCCGTTCGTGTGCCACGGTAAATTTTTCTACTGGTTCATAGTTTATTGCAGATAGGGAGACCCAGTTGAGGATAATACCTGTTATAGACATCTTAGGTGGCGTTGCAGTTCATGCCATAAGGGGTATGAGAGATACCTACCAGCCACTAAAAAGTGTCTTATGCGCCTCTGCAGATCCAGTGGATGTTGCTGCTTCTCTTAAAGCTTTTGAGTTCAGCGAGCTTTATGTAGCGGATTTAGACGCAATAAGAGGTGAACCAGTGAATTCCTCGTTGCTCAAGAGTATCGTGAATGAGACTAAATTGAAATTAATGGTTGACGCAGGCATATCAAACTTGGAACGAGGTAGGGAAGTGCTTGACTGCGGCGCTTCAAAGGTTATTATCGGCACAGAAACTCTGCAAAACATTAGTTTTGTGACTGAGGCAATTGAAGACCTTGGTTGTGAGAGGATTATTATTAGCCTTGATTTAATGGATGACAAAGTTCTCAGCGGTTTTCACCTCGGCAAGCTTGCAGAACCCCTGACATTTTTGCACGAATTAGAGACACTTGGCGTTTCCCAAATTATCGTACTGGATCTGTCAAAAGTAGGAAGCCGAGAAGGAGCCAACCTGGCATTTCTTCAGAAAGTGCTGAGGTTCATCAAAATTGACTTGCTTGTCGGTGGCGGAGTACGCGACATTACAGATTTGATTGAACTAAAAAACCTTGGCGTCTCAGCTGTTTTAGTGGCTACCGCCTTGCATTCGGGGAAAATCTCACACGAAATATTGAAACAAACAGGCCTAATTTAAGAAACCAAATGATTTCTCGGAACATCCCCTCTAGGTGTGCTTAGCTTTTAACGTTAAGTGTTGTTTCGAACATGAGCGAATCTTATAAATACGTGAGAGACAAAAATTAAAAAGGTTTCATTTTCGGCTTTACAGCTGAGTTTTTAGCATTATAGGCATTTAAATATCGAAACGAAAGCGCAAAATTTGTTGTTTAGAGCCGTTTTAGAGGTCCTGGTGAGCTGCTTTTGCATTCTTATGTAAATAATTTTTATTTGAGTGTTGCGAAATATTGTCGAATGGCAAGATTTGCAATTTAAAAGTTAAACCACCGCCATTATTTTGTCGTAAAATTCACTATAAATGTTTAAACAATGGACTGTTTCGGTGTTTTGAGAGTGGTATGGTCGAAGGTTCGTGAAAACCATCGGTTGCTAGACACTTAGTCCGGTATTTGAAGATAAGAGATAATTAATCGGTATTCTCTTAAGGAAATATGAGATAATGGCATTGGTGAGTGGGTTAAAAGTGTGTTTGGGTGATGCTTCTGTATACCGTT
>SMYP01000065.1 GCA_007050895.1 Candidatus Bathyarchaeota archaeon
ATAACGCTTCTGCTCAACAAGAAGATAGACCCAAACCTTCTTTCAATCTATCGGCTGGTTTTGGATAACACAAGGACCATCGTGGAATACAGCAAAGAAATTGCCGAAGTTGCTCTTAATAGAACAGTTGAGGAAGTAAGCGTTAAATCATAGAGCTGAAAAGCAATGTCCATAGACTGAAACGAGGATAGAGCAATCATAGCTTGAAGAATAGCCAGAGCCTCTTAGAACACGTTGAATAATTCTTAAAGTCACATTTACTAAGTAAGCGAATGAATAATGGATAGTTTTAAATAGTGTTAAGAAAAATTTCATTTATCTCATCATTGTTGAGAGGAATTATATGATGGCGAATCAAGCCGATAACACTGTTCTTCTCTCAGAGTTACGAGTTCTTTTAAATAAAGTCATCCAGCAGAACTTGGCAGAAGGTTTGTTGTTTTCAGCTGGAATGGATACAAGCATAATCGCTTACGAGGCTTTGAAATTTAAGCCGGATTTGAAGGCAATAACACTTGTATTTGAACAAGGAGTGCCAGAAGACATTGAGTTCGTGAAAAGAATGGTTTCTTATCTCAAGCTGGACCATGAATTTCAAGTTTTCAATGCGACTGATGCTTCTCGTGCGGCAATAAAAGTGATTGACGTTTTGAAAACATTTGATCCAATGCAAGTTAGACATGCTATTCCCGTTTATATTGGCCTATCGGAAGCTAAGAAAAAAAGGTTGAAGAGTGTTTTCACGGGTGATGGGATGGATGAACTATTTGGTTATCCTTGGCTCTTTCATCTGTCCGAAAACGAACTTTTGGAAACTCTTCATAACATGTGGGATGAAATGACTTTTTCTTCAATACCGCTGGGAGAGTCAGTTGGAATAGCTATTAAGACACCATATTTGGATTCTTCCTTCATGACCTATGCAAAAAAATTGCCTCTTAGACTGAAAATCAATTTTGAAAAAGGAACGCAATATGGTAAATGGCTGTTGCGAAAGGCCTATGAAGATGCACTTCCCAGCGAAGTTATCTGGAGACCGAAAATAGCATTAGAAAAAGGAACAGGAACAATTAGACTTCAAGATATTTTCAGCGAAAAGATTTCGAATCAAGAATTTATCCAAAAAAAGCAAATCTACCTTGAGAGGGACAAAGTTGAACTTTTAGACAAAGAGCAAATGTTTTATTATGAGCTTTTCCGTGACATTTACGGATCCCCTTCGGAAGTCTACAGGGAAAAAGAGGGAAAACAATGTCCCAAATGCAAAGGATACGTAAAAACAAAGATTGGTTTTTGCTATATATGCGGTAATTATCCAATCTGAGTCTAATGGCTCAACTACTTAAAACTTCCAGCGATGTTTCGCTATAAATTTTTTCCAGCTTTTCTGTCGAGAAATCAGTGTAATGCCTAGCCAACACAGACTCATATACCCTCCCACAAAAAGCATCAACAAAAGTCTCAGAAACACCAAGTCTGGCATCTCAGAACAAAACGACTGTCTCGACTTCTGAAGAGTAACACCAATTCAGTCTTCTGCATAGCTAATCTAAGGAGCCAGAGTTTTCTTTATGATTCTTTTTCAAAATGCCTCCAAAAACCGTCTCCAAGAGCGCTTTTTTAAGACGTTGACTGTCAAATTCTAATCCCAAAGTCGAATATTGAAGACCCAAACCATCGATGGTAGCATAGAGAAGCGATGTGAGACTTTCTGAATCCACTTCAGATTTAAATTCACCATTCTTTATACCCTCGTCAATCAATTCGCGTACAAAAGTGTGAATTGTATTGTAGCGCCCTTTCATCTCTGAAGTCAAAGATTTTATCCTTGAAGCCCCGATCATAAACTCTATTTGCATCCTGCCTATCTCGCTTGGACAATCACAAGAATTAACCATAGTTAAATCCAATAATTTTTCTAGTTTGTCAACGACCGTGTCTTTTGCAGTGAAGCTGGCTAAAAGTTGATCTAAGCCCAACCGTGTTTGCTTTTCAAGCAGAGACAGGAATAGCATTTCTTTGCTTTCGAAGTGATTATAGATTGCTCCTTTGCTTTGTCCACTTGCTTCTACTATATCGTTCATTGATGTCCCGTTAAAGCCTTTAGTGGCGAAAAGATGTTCTGCAGAAGCCAAAATTCTATCGTGAGTTTCGCGCCAACGATCCTTGTTTATTCTTGGTGTCAATTTCATTCACAATCCAACATATTTATCCAAGTTAAAGAAACCGCACCGACGGTGATGAATCCAGAAGCTGTAAATACCGCCACATTTTGAAAAAAACTTAGTGCAATTGGATTAAAAGCAAAGAAAAAAATTGCAAATATGAGCCAACAAGTCCCAATGATAACCGTTTTTTCAATTCGATGTGCCATATTCGCATCAACCAACCTCATCACTCATCAACTCTTTAATACAATAAACCTCTTTATCAAGGAGAAGATAGTAGAATTCGTTAGATAAAATGAGTTGAAGAAGGGGCGCTTGATTTTTCCTCCTGAATAACGCTTCTCCAGCTCATTCCAAACATCAATAATCGTCTTTCCATTATTGCTTGCACGGCATCCGGTCCGCAATTTTAT
>SMYP01000011.1 GCA_007050895.1 Candidatus Bathyarchaeota archaeon
CAGCCCATCTTGGCCAAGAGAACAGCCGCGATTTGTCCTACGGCACCTGTGCCCAAAATCGCGCAAGTTTTGTCCTTCAGTTCCCCAAGGTTGCTCTTCAAGAGGGCACTTTCAGCTTTTGCGACCATGGCAGCCGCAGTTGTGTAGGCACCTGCAGGGTCTACGATTATGCTTGTTTTGAACGGAGGAAACATTGCGTCTTTAACTGCTTTGAATACATCTTCGGCTCTTTCGGCGTTTTTACCTCCAACTAAAAAAGCTGTATGCTTAACGCCCTTTGGTCCGCGTGATAGCAGAGCATCTTGAACAATTGAGTTGGCGTCTTCAGGTGTCACGTTTTCGTAGGGAATAACAGCGTTGTATCCAACGTCATATGCCATGCATATGTCAAAAGGGCTGGCTTTTACGTCTGTGTCCAAGTAAAAAAGTAGATAGGGCGAGTTTTCATCTGCAGTTCCAATTACGGGTTTTACTTGAATTTGCATAGATTGTAGCCAATCTTCTAACTCATGAGAGGATGGCATCTCTGCCTTGGTGGAAATAACCTTTTTTGAGAGCTTAGCAGTTTCAACTTCAACATTAAGCTTTTCCAAGAGTTGCTTTACGCCCTTGATATGTTCCGGGCTGCATAAATGCAAACAAGTGATCTCGTCTTTGTTTGTTATCTCTTTGGCATGATCTAGAATACCCATAACGATCCAGCTTTCTCTTATTGGGAAATTTACTTCATTTTCCTGTTCCTCGATTTCAAGCTGAAGGCTTTGGCCGTAAGCAATGAGGTAATCTCTCTCAGTATAATCTTGAACCTTTTTTGACAAACTGTCTAAAGCTTTCAAAACCGCATTCCTTTGTTCAATTTTGCTATCTATTCCGGTTTTAAGGTATATCATAGCGTTTTCATCGATATCTACAGAAAAGAAGGGAATTTTGGTCTTTTTGAATACTTCTGCTAACATGTTGTTATCAAAAAAATCTTTTTGAGTACGCATGCCAAGTTCTTCAGTTGCGAAGCTTAGATTAACTTTGGCAACTACGTTTTCCAAGAATTTATAGAAGCCTATCGAAGGTTTTTGAAGCGCGTGTAGTGGATTCGAATTGGCAGCAGATAATGGATCAGCAACATCAAATGGCTCATTGTATTCTTTCTCCATTAATAAAACTGTTAATTTCTTTTTTTCTAAAGGTTTAACTTCAAGTACTTTCATTTTAATCATCCTGAATACCTTTACCGCAAAAGGAAAATATATACTTGGTCGAAATATCTTATATGCGAATATATATGATATATACAAAAGAATTTAGGTAATGCCTCAACCAGAAAAGTCTTCTTCTGATACCGGCGGAAGCATCAATTCTGTTTTAACCTTGAGTTTTCCGTCCTTCGCATGCGGCTTTCTGACAACAGTATCATTACATTTTTCAATTTCTCGGGCTTCCTCAGCCAACCTAGCCGCTGTTTGAGCTATCTCATGAGCGCAAGTGACTAGAGGTATGTATTTTTCGCTTTCCTTCTCCATGAAGCAGGCTTGAACGTTGATTTCAGCAATTTTTTCAGCTAATCCATAAGCTGCAATCGCTTTTGCTTTTGCATAGGGATTACTAAACTCAGATCTATCCCTTACTGTTTTAAGGTCAACTATTAATTTTGGCAAATCTGGTTTTTGTTCATTTTCAATCGCATAGATCGCTTTGTCAATTTCTTGGTGGACAATTCTGTAGACACCTGTCATCGCAAGCACTTTGCTGATGTTGGAGTTGAAAATTGCCATTTCTATGGGGTCCAAAAACTGCTTTCTTGCCCCAATTAGCGGGTCACCAGTAATTATTATGTAGCCCAGCCCTTGCTTCTCAATTTCCTCTTTCGCCCTTTTTCCAGGCGCATCTGAAATAACAATACCCGGTAATCCACTACTCGATATTCTTTCTCTAACTTTGCCAGGTCCAGGTAATGCCGTGTTAGGAGAAATCACAATTAAGAGGTCTGGATTGAGCTCGAAAATTTTTGGTAAAGCATCTTCAACATCTTCCGGGCCCATTTTTGAACCTGTGGTTACTGTCCTAACTTTTATGTCTTTGCGGTCAGCTAATTCATCGAGTAGAAGCTCGACCAACGGAGACGTTCCAATATTACCGCATTTGAAAATGCCTATCTTTTTAAACTGATTCTGAGCCATAGCTATCTCTCCCTAACTTTAGTAGAATCGTTACTTTTTAAATTTATACTTATTCCACTTAAAACCCCGCTTGGTACAGTTCCGATCTGAATAATAAATTAATTCTGGCACCATGATTTTGGTGAAGCAAAAATATTGCCATATCGAATACTCATAAAATAAAGAGTGATGACAGGACTAAGAAGGATTCTTACGAAAGTATTATATTTATTTCAAAGAATTTCGATTGATGACTAAGAAGTTTTTCCAGAATATCAAAACTCGAGAAGTTACAGCAGCTAGCCTGCTCGGTGCGTTGGCAGCTTTATGGGAAATTATTCCGGGACCACCGTTTGATATTCCATTTCCGCTTTATCCTCAAATATCTTTGGATCTCACGGGGATACCTATGATGATCAGTCTTCT
>SMYP01000036.1 GCA_007050895.1 Candidatus Bathyarchaeota archaeon
ACAGTATCCCCAGCTGATACTGCATCTATCTGGTTGTTCCAAAGACAAAGTTTTATTTTTCCAGTTTCATCCGCTATCACAGCTTTCGCCAAACTAGCGTAGTTACCATACCGGGTGAAAACTTGCTTTGGCTGAGTAATTTCTAGAACTTTGGCTTTCAAATTAACATGGTTCATTCCTGCTCGTAAATCTTGAATAGAATAATAAGCAGGAGTCCTGATTCTCTTGGCATCATGTTTACGAACCAGTTCAGTTCCCATTAATGTTCTGATGGGATTGTCTTCTTTGTTTAGGAATGTCCGGGGAACTGATAATTGCGCGACAACTTTGGAACCATCTGTAATCAAAAAAATTATTTTGCTTTTTATTTCTCCGCGGCATTCTATTGAAAGATTACCACATCTAGATTTCTGGTTTTCGCCAGCAGAAAGCAAAGCACAGAAGAACGTGTCAGGGTCAACTTCGTACTTTGCAGAAAGAAATGCAAGATATTCGCCTGGAGATTTCTTACGTTTCACTTTTTAATTCACCCCTTTTTTCTCTATATTTTAAGATAACCATGACCTTTCAACCAATCAGTCTGGTTTTTTCTGTAACGCCAGAAAATGTCTCCTCGCGTATCCGACTGAAAATCCCAAGGTGAAACTAGGACAATGTCACCCTCACGAATCCAGACCCGCCTCTTCAGTTTACCACGAACCCTGCACACGCGCTCTTTACCATCCTGACATTTCACCAGAATCCTTTCAGCACCAAGTATCCTGGCAGCCGTGCCTAGCACGTCAGTTGACGCAGGTAACACCATTTTTTCAAGATTTCCCTCGTTTTTTACTTTTCTTTTACCCAATTTGCTACACCTATGTCGGTCGCAATTTGACTTATTAAATGGTTTAATAATCAGATCAAACGGAGAAAAAGCAAAAAGCACGCAACGCGTAGCCGATCTAACTCTTCCTCGTTGAGATTCCGACTTTCACATATAAGGTGCGAGCTACACTATATTAGTCTGACTATAGGAAAAACGCATTTTTCATGTTATTCTGCGATTTTCAGCAGTTTAATTATTTGAGATTTTTAACATGTAAAATCAAGAGTAGTATATCCTAATCATTCTTAATCAGAGGTTCATCCTAAGAGATTAACCGCAATAATACGGGTTCCTTAATAAGAGGAATGCTGCCTCTAAAGCTTTCTCAGAATAAACGTTCTCAATCGTTCATGCTTGATGAGGAAACGAATGATTTTTTTTGATGCGATAACTATCTGCTTATCAAACAACCTGGAAACCACGAGCGCAACTACAAAGACAAATACTCCTAAAAAAGCTGCTTGAACTGCGTCAATTTGACCCATATACAAGACAACAATGAAATAAATTAGGGCACTTATCAAAGACATAATCACTGAGCGAACTATAAAATATAGTCTTTGAGTTCGAACAGATTCAGCAAGAACAACGTTCATTGCTCCACGTGTTTCTTGTAAATTAGCGGTTACATCTCCAGCTTCTTTGGCAAGGATTCGATTAAGATCTTCCTGCATGGCTCGAATCAATTGGTCTTTGTAATCCAAATCTGTTTCTTCCAAATCTTTTGTTCCCCTTTTTTTCAAGGTAATAAAAGATGTTGAGAAATAAAACTCATTCCCAGTTGTACAATCGAGAATCAACTAATCCAAATGTTTTTTACAAATTGAGCTGAGATAATCCAAGAAAAGCACTTACCAAAATATCAACACATACTTCACACTGAAAGTTAAGTAAAAGGATCTGAAAATATTCAAATAAAAGTGGCAATCCTTTTATATTGTCCATGAACTCTATTGGATGGAATTTACTTTTCCATTCTTCGGTAGAGGAGTTGCTCACATGGTAGCCAGAAGAGAAGAAATACGGCGCAGATTACCACGATTGGTGACTAACCTAATAATGGCGATTATTTTTTGGATAATTAGCATTTTCATACCGCCGACGATACCAAGCCTGATTATTCCAGGAATTAACACAGAAGCTTCCACTCTCGTGTGGATTCTCACAATGATCATAATGGGTATTTTTCTGATACGCGGCTTAACTGACGCTTTGATAATAGGTGACGTGCTGACAGATGCAATAACCAAAAAGTTGGGTGTTAAAGAAGAGAAATCTTCTAAGAGAGCTGCAAAAGAGTTTGTTTACATAATAGCCATAGTGCTAATAGTTACAGCGATATCTCCGCTTCTAGCCAACATTCAGGATGTTGGAGGATACCTATCAACAGGCACGATTTACATTGGACTTGGGCTAATTATCCTTTTCATCTACGACATCGGCAGAATCATATACAAGATTATTGAAGAAAAAGCAGAGATATTTGCTGATTATGTTGCACAGGGTAAGAAGGACAAGAGCAGGGAGTAGACATGGACACAATCGTCCTGATTTTACTTCTCATTTACGTCCTAATACTTCTGATCTCAATCTTGGAGTTTACTTCGCTATCCGTTGCTGCGTTGGTCGGAGCCCTACTTGTTGCGTGGTTTGGAATCCAATATGGCACGTTCACTTATCAAGATGCTTTGGAATTCATAGATTTTAAACTTCTCGGGCTTTTAATCGGCACCATGATTGTGGTAGAAGTAGCCAAAAGAGGCGGCTTGTTCAACGTTTTTGCTTTATACGCCATAAAATTTTCTCGCGGAAACCCCGGCAGGCTTTTTGTTGCTATCTGTGTTGTTGCTGCTCTTGTTTCTATGTTTTTGAGTGACCCCACTGCGATGCTACTTGTAGCCGCAGCGACCGTGACTATAACCAAGCTTCTGAATTATGACCCAACGCCATACTTTTTGTCAGCAGCCATTATGATTAATCTTGGGGGAACCAGCACGTTAATTGGTTCAGTTAGCAATATGATTATTGGAATCGACGCAGGACTTAGCTTCGCTGATTTCCTAAGTTTCCTAGGAGTGTGCGAAATAATCTTGTGGGTATTGACGATTCTAGCGCTTTACTTTGTTTTCAAATCTCGGTTGGGAGAGAAAAAAGTGCTACCAGATTATGATCCTAAGGAAGGCATAAAAGACAAGCAGATTTTCTATAGGTCTGGCTTTGTTCTAGTTCTTTTAATAGTTCTCTTCTTGACTCTGGATCAGATAGGCGTGGGAGCTGAAGCTGTAGCTTTGGGTTGTGGAGTTCTCGCTTTATTAGTTTGTAAAGTGGATCCCGCGGAGATTTTCAGAGAAATAGATTGGGAAACAGTTTTTTTCATAGCAGGATTCATGTTCATCATCGCTGGATTGGAGAGAACGCATTTCCTGAGTGACATGTCACTTCAACTTTTCAGTTTTGCTGGAGGTAGCTCCCTCATAGCAACTCAAATGACGTTGTGGTTTAGTGGAATTGCAAGCGCATTTATTAGCAATATAGCTGTGGCTTTGACTTTCACTCCGATTATTGGCGCTCAAATTGGTTTAGGCTTAAACTTAAATGCTGTATGGTCAGGTCTGATTCTAGGCACGAATCTTGGCGGAGCCACCACGCCCTTCAGTGGCGCTGTAATGATGATGGCGATTGGGACGCTCAAGCGTGAAAAGATTTCAGTGAAGTTCAGTGACTTCACAAAGATAGGGGTAATTACTTCACTTATTCAATTGGGCTTTTCAAGTTTTTATCTAATACTCAGATTTGGACTAATGGGCACGTGAAAATAAATGTGGAAAATTAGAAAATGGTTCGAAAGGAAGTCTGTATCAAAGAAAGAGTACGAAGAAGAGAAACGAGAATTCGAAATGGCCATTGGAAAACCTTTCATATCTTTAAAAATTGAAGTGCCAGAAGGCTTTGAAGACCAGAGAAACGCGTTCCTAAAGCTAGAATGCGATGAAGATTTCCTAGACGAAGTTAAAGACCTCATCAAGAAAAACCTTCTATGCAAAAGAGAAACAACAGAAACATCTTCCACCGAAAACTGAAGACCTCGACAAAAAACGAAGCGAAGGTACCGCAGACTAAGCCAGCAACTATCAGAAGCCGATTTCCAACACGCCTATGAAGGTGAGAACTTGCAGAAATATTTTTTAAACTATACAATAGAAGCCATGATCTCAAAAGCGCCGGGAGGGGGATTTGAACCCCCGCGGCCCCGAGAGGCCACAAGCTACTTGGTGCTCTGCGAAGGCAAAGCATCTCCAGGCTTGCTCCCTACCTGGCTAGGAGACCCCGGCAGTGAGCGTTTAGTCATGTTGAGCGTTTTTATTATAATTTCTCCACGCAACTTAAACCTTTATAGAAATTTCTTAGAGCATAAAGATGATTCTTATTGTTTTTGGGCTATTAGCACGCGGTAACCGCTTTTTCTTGCGAGAATCTGGCAGTTTCCAAAGATTTGGTTGAAAACGGAAGGTAATGTTTTCGCGCCGATTTTAGATCGGATGACCATCTGGAAAGTAGCTCCGCAAGTCATGACAAGTGGCGCTTGTGTTATTATGGCTTTCACAGTTTCCATGCCTGCGCTTACTGGTGGGTTCGAAAGAACGGAGTTAAAGGTTAAATTCTTGATTGGCTCGTACAAATGACCGTAACGAACTTCAGCGTTATACAATTTGTTTATTTTAAGATTTTTTCTTGCAAGTTGTACGGCGCGAACGTTAACATCAGTCATTACTACATGCAACCCCGGTTTAAAAGAGGCTGCAGCTATCCCAACCGCGCCATAACCGCAACCCAAATCCAAAACAGCACCTGTTTCGGGGAGCTGCATGGTTTCAATGAGAAGTCTAGTTCCCAAGTCAACCTGTTTTTTGGAGAAAACGCTTGATGCAGTTAGAAACTTGAATATTTCGCCTCGTAAACGCGTCTGAACCATACCAAAATTAATTTCAGACTTCGGAGTTGCCGTGAAATAGTGTTCCGCATCGCGGCTTCTCTTTTCGGTCATTCAGCGTTACCGCTTTTCCAAACTCTTGGATACGTGCCTCGGGGCATTACAACTCGCTGGAGATTAGCAACAGTTCCGTGCTTCAAATCCATGATTTCGTCCGTGGAGAGAAGAGATTGCGCAAGAGCAACTGCTTCTCCTTTTAATGTTAAAACTGCAATCAGCGAATCTTTCTGGATGCCTGTTTCAGCCGACAAGACTCCGGGGGCGGTAAGGTTTGCACCGTGACATAAAGCATCAACCGCTGAGTCTCTAACCACGATTTTGGGGATTAATGCCAACGCCGTTTCCATAGGTTGAATAATTTTCCGTAGGAATTTCTCGTCCCCTGTATTGTTCCATTCTCCAAACCAATAAGCGACATCATGCAACGTGACTCTGCCATTGTTGGTTTCCACAAAGGGTCCAGCGCGCGTTCTCCGGAGTTCCTGCATGTGAGCGCCTACGCCTATGATTTCTCCAATGTCGTAACAGAGTTTGCGTATGTAGGTTCCGCCTTCACAGCCAACTTTGAAAAGGACATCCCGACCGTTAATCTCAAAGAAGTCTATGTAGTAAATGCGTCTGGTTCTCAGTTGCCGCTTAACCGATGCACGTAATGGGGGTCTTTGGTAAATTTGGTCTTGGAACTCTTCTAGAAGCTGTCTGACGCGCCTCTCTTCAGCGTTTCCATGAAGTTTCATGACGCAAATATATTCTTTGCCGCTATGAAGAAGCGCTTGAACGATTTTTGTAGAGTCCTCGAGCGTGATGGGCAAGACTCCTGTTACTTTTGGGTCTAAGGTTCCTCCGTGACCTATATGCTGTAGATGCATGATTTTTTTTGTCCATGCAGCAACTTCGTGGCTTGTCGGACCAGCGGGCTTATCCAAGTTTATTACGCCGTAGCGAATGTACTCTTCCGCTGGACGCTCAAGAGGAATGTGACCATGCTTCGGATCTGTAGTCCCCTCGGCTTTTACCTGCAGTTCACGCTTAATTTCCCAAGGAGGGATGGATTTGGGCATGTTAAAGGTTCATTCTCCTTGAAATTTAGAAAAAGAAGGTTGAGAGTATTAAGAGTTTACATTGGTTTCGTAATGGCAGCCATATCTTCCAGTTTGTCCTCAGCTTTTATCATCTGAGCTACTTCGTCGTCAGAAGCGCCTCTTTTAATTTGGATTATCTCCTCCGTTGGCGAAACATGATTGATATTAACCCTTCTTCTTTTTACTCCCGAGACTTTTTTTGGTCCAGTTACCACAACAAAACTCTTGTCCATGACATCAACGATTACACATTTTCGTCCATACTCACGACCAGCCACTTTAACACATACTCTACCAACTTCTATAGCGGGCACACCCTAGCCTCCTACTTAAAACACAAAATAAAAGAACCTATTGCGCATATTTAAGCTTGACACAACTCCCGCTTTGCTAAAATATCAACCACCATTTCCAAGTATAGCGTTTTCCGGAAACCAGCAGAATTGGCAGTACATATGGCTTCCAATTTCAGTGTTATCCGAAGATAGATACACTTGAATGGAAAATCACCTCAGATAACTTGAAGCGCTAAACAGTATTTCATGTTGCTTTTGCCTTAAATAAGAGATGAAATAAGAGTAGAGAGCACCGGAAAGAGTCGATGATATGAGTCTGCACATAAATCCCGAATACGAAAGATTACTGCCTAAAATGTCTGATGAAGAATTCGATGAGCTCAAAGTTTCTATGCAAACAGAAGGGCAACATTATCCGATTGTCGCCAATGAAAATTTGGAAGTACTAGATGGTCACCACCGCTTTAAAGCTTGCATCGAATTGGGAATCGAGCCAGATTTTGAAGTGCGAAAATTTGAAGACAAACTTACTGAGAAAAAATTTGTAATAGAAGCAAATTTGAGACGACGACATTTAACAAAGTTTCAGCTCGTAGAGCTGGGTGTACCATTGCTGGAGATTGAGAAGGCGTTGGCGAAAAAACGGCAATCCACAGCAGGATTGGTTGGGCGAAATATCCAGTTGGGGTTATCGCCAGATGACGCTATGCCCGCGTTAACCAAGGGGAAGGCAACTGCGGCGGTGGCAAAGAAGGTTGGAATTTCAACTCGAACTTTTGAAAGAGGTAAAAAAATCATGGAAAATGCGAGTGAAGAGGAAAAGCAAAAACTGCGAGAGGGAAAAACCAGCATCTCAAAAGTCTACAGAGATGTGATTGCTCTTGAAAAAGGACCAACGAAAGATGATAGCAAAAAATCTGTTATGTCTGAGTCTTCAGTCAGTGATCCACAAACAGAGCAGAATAAAATGGTTTTGACTACTCTTCTGGAAAAATTAACCACCAAGGAAGTTTTCTGCCCTTCTTGCGGCTATGCTATGTTTGAATGTAGTAAGTGTCATAAGACGCTGCAAGAGTCGCTCCATAATGTCAAGGAAAACTAGTCATCCTCTAATCCAAGATAACACAGAAATCTTCGGGTCTCAGTTTCACAAAGGCTTTTTAGAAAGACCAAGACTTCTTCTATTTTCACTGGTGGTTACCATGCCCGGACAAAGCCAAGAAGCAAACTTCGGTCTGTCCGATTTGCTGAAGGCTTCATGGATGCGGTCTTCAATAAAGCTTGCTATAATCGCAATAGCGGCAAGCTTGATCTTGATTTGGATTCTAAAAATCTTCAACATCGCAGAAACACCCCTGTTCTCCGACGTAAGGAGTTTTTTTGCTACTTATGGACTTGCCGGAATTCTTTTGGTGACTATCGTAGCTGGAACCATTGTTCCTTTGGGAAGCCCAGCTTTGGTCGTTGCGGCGTCGCCATTTGTCAATCCGGTACTACTTATTTTGTTTGCCACATTCGGCTTTACCGTAGGCATGTCAATTAACTACAGTTTGGCATACAGGCTTGGAAGACCGTTTATCCAAAAAAGAGTGCCTGCTGAACACCTTAAAGAAATTACTTTTGCATGGAATAAATGGGGGTGGCTTATCTACACTATATTCGGGTTAATACCGGTTTTCCCCGTAGAGTTGTTGGCATTTATTTGCGGGTTTCTAAAGACGAGTGTAACAATTTTTCTAGCATTAAGTTTTATACCCAGATTCATAATTTTCTCTATTTTAGTTTACTTTGGGCAGTATATGGGAGCTTGGCTCGGAGCAACCTGAGAAATGAATTAGAAATATATCGGTTCCATGCACACCTTTTAATTATTAGAACCCCAATCTATAGAGCTGTGGAGAGATGAAGCGGTGGTTTCACTAAGAGCTCTAGCTCCTTCATTAACAAGAATTACAATTGCAGGAGCAGTAGGTGCTGCACTGCATATTGGCCAAGGTAACTGTGATCTGGTGGACGCGAAAGCCGTAGAGTTTTCGAGAGCGGTTTTGGCACAAACAGACTTAGATGGCGAAGTAATCTGCTGTGAAGGCCCAAAAGATCACGCGCCAGCATTCACAACCAGAGAAAAAGTAGGTACTGGCAGAGGACCAAAAGTTGAGTTCGTAGTGGACCCTGTAGATGGAACTACAGCGGCTTCAAAAGGCAGAAAAGATGCCATATCGGCCTTGGCTTGTGCTCCTGCCGGAGGTTTTCAGGTTCTTCCTGATGACGGTTATTACTTAAAAGTTGCTACTGATGGGCGTTCCATGGGTAAAATCTCCTTAGATATGAGTGTTGAAGAAATTGTGCGCACTGTAGCTCGAGAGAAAAATCGTCCTCTTTCAAACCTGACTGTAATAATGCTCGAAAGAGAAAGGCACATGGAAATGTTGAGAATTCTCAGAAAACTTGGAGTCCGGATTATACTAATCCCTGACGGAGACATTGCAGGAGCGGTTGTTTCATGCATTCCTCAATCGGGTGTTGATCTTCTTTTAGGTGCTGGTGCTGGTCCAGAAGCCACAATAGCAGCTACAGCTGTGAAGTGTCTGGGCGGAACAATGCTTGTAAAAGTTTGGCGGGATAAAAAAGACGATGTTGAACGAATTGATAGATTGAAACTATCTGGTGTTGATGTGGAAAAAATTTATTCCCAAGATGAATTGGCAAAGGGAAATGAACTTGTGTTTGCTGCATCAGGCATTACAAAAGGTGAACTTTTGGACGGCGTGCGTTTAATTTCAAACGGAGCGGTAGTGCAGTCAATCTGCATGAGATTACCGAGCGGAACTGTAGAAAGTTCTGAAACAACCCTACGCTTTGAGGGACATCCAGTGTACAAGCAATTTTTAACCCCTGAAAACCATATCGCGGAGCAGTAGGCAACAAGCAAGTTTCAATGTATTCAGAAGCCGAGCAATCAGATTGAATTCTTTTAGCCCAACCATTCTGCCCCAAAAATTTAACCGTTAAGCATAGAATATAGTTAGGAGAAGGGGGTGAAAAAAATATTAGATGTAGTAACTTGGGTTATCCTATCATTTATTGCAATAATTATTATTCTAATGCTTCCCACCATGTTCTATATAGTCAAACAATGGCAGACTGTGACAGTAATAAGATTTGGAAGAATAATTAAAACCGTTGAGGGTGGTATTCACCTCAAAATGCCCTTTATAGACTCTCTTATTAGGCTAGATATGAGAGTTCAGACGTTTGATTTGAGAGGACAAAGCGCCATCACTAGAGATAATATTTCTGTGAAGATTGATTCGGTTGGTTTCCTTAAAATTGAAGATGCAGGAAAATTGATACTTGGAGTAGAGGATTACTGGTCAGCTATCAGAAGCTACTCCCAGACCTCCCTAAGAAACATTGTAGGAGAATACAGTTTAGATGAATTGCTTGAGAAAAGAGAAGTTATAGCGGATAAGATGAAAATGATTGTAGACAGTTACACAAAAGAATGGGGCGTAGACATTCAAAAGATAGAGTTGCAAGATGTGGTACTTCCAGCGGATATGCAAAGAGCTTTTGCTGTGCAAGCTGAGGCTGAACGAGAATCCAGAGCAATTATTATTAAGGCCAACGCGGAACTCACGGCATCCAAGACTCTGATGAAAGCTGCCGAAAACATGAAGAAAAATACAATAGCTCTACAACTAAGAATTTTGGAAACTCTTAGCGACGTTAGCAAAGACCAAAGCAACACTATTCTATTTGCCTTGCCAACAGAGACATTACAGGGAGCAGGCTTTAGCGGATTGGCTGCTGCTGCATCCATAAACAGTAGTGCGGCGAGAGATCGGGTTAAAAATGAATGATCAATTCAACATAACATTCCTTTTTCTTACTAGAAAAATAAGGACCATAATAATTAAAAATGAATTCTCGCTTCAGAAAATCATCAAAAACCGAGAGCAGGCTAAATAAAAAAATTGTTAATTCCGAATGGCTTATTTAGTGGGCCGAGCCGGATTTGAACCGGCGACCTTTCGATTATCAGTCGAACGCTCCAGCCGTGCTGAGCTACCGGCCC
>SMYP01000121.1 GCA_007050895.1 Candidatus Bathyarchaeota archaeon
GCGTATAGTGCTTTGTCGTAGCTTCCTTGTCTTCGTATGATGTCGTTTGACTCTCTGTTTCCATCGACGCTGACTGCTGTATGGACTTCGTATTTGGCGAGTTTGTCCAGTCTTTCCTGGTCGAAGGCAAAGCCACTTGTAATTAGGCTAACTTCCATTCCATACTCATTTTTAGCGTAGTCTATAACGTCAAAAATGTCTTTCCTAACAAGGGGTTCTCCACCGCTTATTCCGAACCAAGGAGACCCAAACCTGTGAATTTCGTCAACCATTCTATAAGCAGCTTTGGTGTCTATTTCATAATCCTTGGCGTATTCGGGTGTGTAACTGCAATATAGGCAGCTACCTACGCATCTTCTGGTACACCGCCAAGTCACCATGTACAATGGCGCTTTTTTTGAAGCCATCAAGCTCACAAGCAAAGTTAGATTAACCCTTTGCGATATAAGAGTTACGATTAAAACGCTGATTTTAACATCATAAATGAGAGAACAATAGCGGGCAAAAAATCTCAAGGTTAGGCGCCAATGTGCTCTCCAGTGATCTAATATTGAAAAATTCTTGAACTTTGTTCTTATTTTTAAGTTATTGAAGCTCAGATTTGGTTTGAGAAAGTCTTATAAACGTATCATTTATAGATTGAAACATATTCAATCGAGGAGATCGTGCAAAAGAATGTCTAAACCAAAAGAATATGCTTCTATGACCAAAGACAAACTGATGATGTACACTTTCGTAGCTCTCCTAGTCTTAGCCATCGTCTCAATTGTTATGTGGTCGCAGGCCACTCCGATTAACACTATGACCGGGGAACCGCTGATGAACTTGGGGCTTACTGTTGCGATAATTGTTGTCATAGCTGTCGGAGTTGCAGTAGGAACCGACGCTTTGCTCTACAAAGTTGCATCTGACAGCCCGTTAAATACGATGTCGGCGGCCGTATTTGGCCTAATAGTCGCTCTTTCCTATAGTGTTGGTGTTCCAACTATGGCCTTGCAAATTGACGCCATTGGAGTAGCGAGCCCTCCCGGTGCGTTCATCTGGGTTGCTTTGATATCTCTCATCGGTCTAGTGGTATTCAAGAAACTTCTCAAGAGGAAATATGTAAATCCTGCCGCAGCAGCAAAGCTCATCGGACTGCTTCCTTTTGTTAGTACCGCGTTTCTGGCTAAAGAGCATTTTGCCACCTTCGAAGGAGGGGGGCTAAATCTGCCTTTACTAGCGGGTCCCATAGGACGTACTGTAATAGGTACCAACGGTATGGTTTTCAATGGAGACAACGTGGTCGGCTCATTCGTTACGTACCTGCAGGGATGTTACGCCAACCCCAATCTGGTGCAGACGAGCATCCCAGACCTTAACTGGATCATGATTGTTGAGAAGTATCACGGATGGATCGGCGGTGCTTCGAGCATTGCTGTAATAATCGTTGGCATAGCCTTGTTCCTGCTCGCACGAAGATACATAAAATGGCGAATTACGTTGACATACTTTGTGACTATAGCTGCAATGGCTTTGCTCATGACCGGAATCTACGGGGGAGAGGCAGATGTGCGCCTTCTGTTTACAATATTCATAGGAAGTTCAATCTTCCTAGGATTCTTCATGGCTACAGATCCTGCTAGTACACCTTTAACATATTCTGGGCAATTAATATTCGGCTTCGGCTTAGGCTTGTTGACAGTGCTCATTCAGACCTATATGAACTTCTTTGGCGGTTCAATCCTTGCTCTGGTCATAATGAACCTAACTTCACCGATGCTGGACAAAGTAGGAAAACCCAAGCCCATAACTGAGAAGAAAGAGCCGAAACTTCCAAAGGGCAAGTCGTTTACTACTGTTAAAACTTATGACTGCATGAGGTGCGGTGCGTGTATGCGAGTGTGTTGCCATAAACTAAGCCCAATCTTGATCAAAGAGGCATTTGACAAGACAGACATAGAGAAATTATCTAAACTCCAGGCGGACCTATGTGATGGCTGTGGACACTGCAGTTTCGTCTGCCCAGCTAGAATTGACCTAAAGGGCAGCGTACTGAGATCAAAGGCGATGTTGCGACAAAAGTAAAAGCTCTACTATACTCTCACTTTTCCTTTTTCTTTGTTCATAGTAATCAATAAATCAGCATTCACTAAACGTCATAGTTATTCCAATGCAATTGTGGAGAGTTTCTACAACTATTCATTTTCTTGCTCAGAACAATTCATCGACCTTTTTTATCAAGGCTGATATTAATTAGTCTTGAATAGCCGAGTTGGTAAAATTTCTTTCATAGTTTCAACAATCAACTTCGATTAGGCTTGAATAAACTGGTTCCTCGGTATCCTTTATAATGTTCTCGTTCCTCCTTAAATTGAAGAAATAAATCAAATCGCGACTCTCTTCTTCTCAATTTAAAGGTTGAAAAGAGAGCCAGTAAAAATTGAGCTGTTTTTGATTTGCAATTGAGAGAAGATGGTGTAATTGCGCTAATATTTATATCAATAACATTCAGCTCAGGTTCTAAGGATTAAATTTATTAACATGCCCAACCGTAATAGGGAAAAGGGATAAAAATTGG
>SMYP01000083.1 GCA_007050895.1 Candidatus Bathyarchaeota archaeon
CGAAAACAAATCAAAAAACCCCTCTACGTCGAATTGTATGCAGCCAATCCTGGACCAAAACAAAAAAACCTACAAGCAGCAATAACAAAAATATCAAACCAAGTAGACGGAATAATATTAGCTGCCCACGATAGCGAGATAGCCAAAGAACTAAGAAAAAACCTAACTTTCTATTGACTATCTATACATGGTTAATTCAGCTCTTGGATTGGTCCATTCCAAAAGAAAAGAGTGTTGTAATGGCTATCTGCAAAAAGATAAGTCCAATAGGAGTCGCAATCCCAACATAGCGTAGCACCATTATTCTTCTCTTTTTTATTTTCAGAAAACCAAAATATCGTATACTTTAACGATGCAGTCCACGGTTCAAACCGTTCTTTTAAACGGGAATCTTTTATCGCCGCTCAGTAAATGACAGTTATGTTTGCGGATTTGTCTCGATCTTGTGACGCATGCGGCAAACCCATAGGCGCCGGGTTCAAGCACTGCAGAAAATGCAACATTTGGTTCTGTTTTTTCTGTGGGTTAAGGCTTCAACAAATGCAGAAAGTTTTTCCGCCTAGGTGTCCTATGTGCGACGCAGACCTTGACTTTTCAGAATCGAGATATAGAAAATGAGAGAAAAAAGAAGGCGCTTAGTTTTCAAGTTGTTTCATAATTTTTTTCAGCAACTTGTCTGCGACTTTGCTTCTCACTGTTTTCAATGTTGTCATCTCAGTCATTCTCCAATAGTCATATCTTTTCCTCTTTTGCAGAAAGTTAAATCGTTTTTTTGCGCATGAAATTTTTTGCATTCTTGATGATTTCCATGCCTTGGACATTCTGTTTTGGGGCAAGGACATTTCCATTGCCAAAATTTCAAGCTATTTCCCTCTTGCCTGTTTTTTTTGCGATTAGGTAAGTTATACCTGGAGCCGCAAGCACGAGCAGTATTGCCGTCGAAATTGGCGCAAACGAGCAAACCATAACCGAAGCAACTGCGAGAAAAATGAACGTTATTGCAAACATGACTGCCAGTATTTTCTTAGTGTTCATCGTTTCACCTCCTTCAATACCGCATTGCATATTTTGTGGGCTTCTTCACGCTTCAAGTCAATCCTGAAACTTCCGTTCACACCATGGATTTCCAACAGCGAATCTTCAACAAAGCCCAGATTTAACAATTTGCCGAGGAAACCTTCGACAACTAGGCTGCCGCTTCCATTGCTGGGGATAACGACAGCTTTCAAATGTTTCTTGTGGTTCAATTCTACGCTGAAAGCATGAGTTTCTTTGTCTGTCTTCATGTTTTTCGCCTTGATTCTTTTGAAGGCGAAAGCTTGTGATATAGGCTCCTAAAGAGAAAAACTGAAATTTCTGTACCAATCTAAAATAATTAGGAAGCAGCAACATGGAGAAACTCGGCAACTTGATGTTTGAGCTGGCAAACGAGGATAGGTTGAGGATATTAATTCGGCTCCAAGAGAAGGCAATTAGACTAACACAAATATCTAATAAACTTAAACTTAACATGCAGGAAACGTCAAGGCATCTCTCCAGACTCAGCGAAGCTGGGCTTGTCTCAAAAGATGCTGAAGGGCGGTTTCGCATTCAACCTTTTGGAGAAGAAATCCTTATTCTTTTGGATGGTTTCGAGTTCTTGGAGAAGCATCGAGACTACTTTAATAGCCATGTGCTTTCTGAGTTGCCACCCAGTTTTCGCTATCGCATCGGTGAACTCAAAACTTGTGTTCTTTCAAATGATTTTTTCACATCACTGCATCTTACAGACAATCTAATTCGGAGAGCGGAAAAATATGTATGGATGATTAGCGACCAAGTTCTTGTAAGCTCTAAGCCATTTGCAAAAGAGTTGATTGAGAAAGGAACTACAAAATTCCGTTGGATTCTACTTGAGGACCTTATGCCTCCTCCTGATTTCGAGCCTTTGCCTTTTGTCTCAGGCCGCATGGAACGGAAGACTCTCAAAAAGATTGACGTTGCCATGGCAATCACCGAAAAAGAAGCGCAACTAGCTTTTCGCGGTACAGATGGAAAAATGGACTTCAGAACTTTTTCCGTTGTTGATCCTCTGCCACTAAATTGGTGCAAGGAGCTTTACGAGTATTATTGGACTAGAGCTAAAATTGGGCGACCCAAAGCTATGGAAAATTGGTAAAAGACTAAACTAGGAAAGTGATGGCTTTTTAGCTCTTCAGAAAACCAAAATTACCTGTTTAACTTGGCCTAGTAGCCTAGACGCATGTGGATTGAGATAGCCTCGCTGGTTTTTAGGATGAATTCCATGTCCCACATAACCTTTTTCCCCTTTCTTTTTTTGCAGATTAGAAACTACACTTGATTTATGGTTAGTAAGAAAATCTTTTCTAGAAAAATGGATAGTAAATATTTCTTGTGTCAAGAAATCTCTAGAAGAACGCTTTTACATTTGAAGCAACTAGTTACTGATGGAGGCTATCATGAGTCAAAATGCAACACTGCTACTGTTGATGCCATTAATCCTATTCACATTCGCGTCAATTAATCCTACAA
>SMYP01000061.1 GCA_007050895.1 Candidatus Bathyarchaeota archaeon
TGTGCTTTTACCCCTGAGGATATTCACATGTCAGAACGTTTTACCAAAAAATGGGAAAGCAAACGAGATGAAACGTCATTTGTAGATGCTGTCCGCGGAGCAATAACTCCACCGCCACCGCTCAAGCCACGCATGAACTATGCCCTAAAACGTTTGAGCCTCCAAATTCAAAGACTGGATCAAGCCTCCGAACGGTTTAACCAAAAAGACAAATCCATTTTCGGAAAGATAGTGGCTGCTTACGAGACTCATGATAGTGCACGCGCAAACATTTACGCCAACGAGTTAGCTGAAGTTCGCAAAATGGAAAAAATTGTCATGAACGCGCGGCTGGCGCTTGATCAAATAAAACTTAGGCTGGAAACTGTGACTGAATTCGGAGACATCGTAACTACCTTGGGGCCCGCCATAAGCGTTTTGCGCACGGTCAGCGCAGGGCTTGTAGGTGTCCTACCTGAAGCAGAAAACGAACTCGGAGATATCGGCAACATGCTAAGTGGATTGATGTTTGACGCAGGTCAAAGCTCTGGCTTAAATCTGAACTTCAACTCAGTAAATGAAGACGCATCTAAAATTCTAAACGAAGCAGCAACAGTTGCAGAGCAAAGAATCAGCTCCAACTTTCCAGACCTGCCCGCTGGACTCTCCGCCAACATGGCAAAAGGAAAAAGCACTAACTAGAAACACCGCGAAACCCTTTTTCTCACCTGACCACTTCCTTCTCTATTTTTCAACACATTCTACCCAAGTAGCTTTTAATGGAAACCATATTTCTAAGCAAATCTCTTGAGAATCTTTTTAATGAACTTTTGATAAGTTAAAGGTGCGGTAGCTAATACTGGTGCATTTTTAGGGATGTTCTATACGAGTAGAGCTTAGCAATAGAAAACTATATTATTGTTCTATATCAAACGTATAGATGTTTCACTCTACACTGTTTATATATCGCGTTTCGTAAGGAGTAAGAGACGAAGGGGAGAATTAAAATCGCAGCTAAGAAAGCTGGCCTGTTAACTATTCTCATCCGCTCCTGTCAGGGAGGGATTCTATAAAGGTGAATTTGACAGATAAAGAGATGGTTGAAGAATTAAGAGTGCAATGGAAACGCCTATGGCAGGAACGAGTAGATGACAAGTTAAGAGCTGAAGGCGTCGCAATAGCTGACTACAGTGACCTCTTCGTTGAGCAAGGCACCGTAATTCAAGCTACTCGCAATTTTAAAGCGTTGAACTTCAAAGAAATCTTGGAGCAACATAAAGTTGAAAATGTAGAAAGATACGTACCCCCTGACATTCATGTTGGCGGATGGACCAAATTTATCAAAACAAGCATAACAACTCAGCGACTGCGCAAACATTGTCGCGCCGAACTCTATCGCGATGAATCCAAGCGCGAAAAGCAGCAGCCAAAGAAAGGTGGCAGAGGTTGGTTGCATAAATAGCATCCGAACCAGCATCACAACATATCTGCAAAAAAGTGTTGGTTCTTTTGAATTATTGAAAAAAAGGCGATATGTCTATAAGATTTTTGGTTGTGGGGAATGGATATGAAGCCAGTTTTGGTCGTTGCAGGTACTCGACCAGAAATAATAAAGATGGCACCTATCGTTAGAACACTGCATAACCAAGAGATTCCACTGAAGTTTGTTTATTGTGGTCAACACTACGATTACAGCATGGCGCAACAGTTCATTGAGGAACTTGAGTTACCACCGCCTGACTACACTTTTACAGTTAAAGACTATTCACCTGGCGCGCAGACAGCCCAGATAATGATGCACATGGATGCATTGCTGGAGAAAACTACTTTCTCAATTATTTTAGTTGAAGGCGACACAAATAGCGTGTTTGCAGCAGCGTTAGCAGCGAACAAGCGAGGATTGCCCCCAGGGCATATAGAGGCTGGCCTTAGAAGTTATGACCTGCGCATGCCCGAGGAACATAACCGGCGTTTGACTGACCACATTTCAGAGTACTTGTTTGCTCCCACCTTTAGGGCACAAGCAAATCTGAAGAGAGAGCACGTTTGGGGTAGAATCTATGTGACTGGAAACACTGTTATAGACGCTGTTCATCAACATTTGCCTATAGCTGAGAAAAAATCCAAAATAATGCGAAAAATTCCGTTTGAGGAGTTTGCATTAGCAACAGCTCACAGAGCCGAAAATGTAGATGACTTATCTGTTCTGAAAAATTTTGTAGAAACCTTTGCAGAAGCGTCCTTGCCTGTTGTTTACCCGATGCATCCACGCACAGAAAAAAGACTGCGCCAGAGCAAACTTTTTTCAAAGATTCTAGAGCTCGACAATCTTATGATTCTTCCTCCTCTTGGTTATTTGGATTTTCTGGTTTTAATGAAAAAAAGCAAGCTGATAATAACTGATTCTGGTGGAATTCAAGAGGAAGCTACCGCATCAGAAATCAGAAAACCCGTACTAGTAATTCGTCTCACTACCGAAAGACCAGAAGCGGTCGAAAGTGGATTCGCAAAAGTAGTCGGCACTGAAAAGCGTAATATTTTGGCAGCTATAGACGATACAATAGATAAGAGGCGACAATTGCCTAAAGAGTCTCCTTTTGGAAACGGCGATGCAGCTGAAAAAATTGTGAGGGTACTTCGAGACGAGTTATTTTTTGAAAACGAAAAATGAAGTATACAATTCACTTACAACTCAAGTCTAAAAAAATGTTATTTTGAGGAGTTAAAGTGGGAAGTTATAGAAACAGGTTAGATATAATAGCGGACATCCTGCAGGTTGCCAGTCAAAACGCTAAAAAGACGCAGATAATGTACCAAGCAAACCTGAGTTACAAGGTTCTCCAGAGATATCTACGTGAAGTAACTATGGCTTCTTTAATAAAGTTCGAGAATGCAGAGCAGTGCTACGTGCTTACATCAAAAGGCAAAGATTTCCTCGAAGCTTATAGGGACTATGACAAAACCAACAAGAGCATAGAGAAGCGTCTTAATGATGTCGATAACAAGAAAAAAAATCTAGAAGAATTATGCTCAAAGGTATAAGCAAACTTATCACACTCTTTTAATACTAAGTAAAAGAATGTTGCTTGTTGCGAGGAGAAAACCCGCTGATGTCACGATTCAGGACAATTATTGCACTCGTTGTAATTCTACTTGTATTTCTAAATGTGGTTGCTTCACCGGTTTGGGCAGAACAATCGAATGCTTCAACAGCAATCTCTTCAGCTAAAAACAGGATTTTGGATTGTTATAATGCTGTTAAAGATGCGGAAGCCGCTGGCGCTAATATCACGACGCTTGCAGCAACACTTGACGAGGCGGGAGCGTTGCTTTCACAAGCAGAATTGGCTTATGCCGCAAAGGATTTTTCCACATCGTTTAATCTTGCCACCCAAAGCCTCAACAGATTGAACAATTTTGTCGATGAGGCAAACACTTCAATGGAAGTGGCAATACAACAGCAGAACATAGACTTTTTGATAAATGTAGTCGGGTCGATTATCGGAACTTTGGCTGTTATAATTGCTGGCTTTGCAGTTTGGCGTTTTTTGAAAAAGAAATATGAAAAAACTGAGGTGTATGCAAATGAATCTCCGAGAGTATAAAGCGCTTCTACTTGTAGTAACCACAACTCTAGCTTTGTTTGTAGCTTCGCCTGCCCTTCAACGGCTTCTGGTTTATCCCCAAACTGAATTTTTCACTGAAATGTGGCTCCTAGGTCCGGAGCATCAGGCTGAAGATTTTCCGTTTAATATAACAAGCAATACTAACTACAGGATTTATGTAGGACTCGGAAACCACTTGGGCTCATACGGTTTCTACTCGATTCAGGTTAAGCTTCGAAATCAAACTCAGCCAGCTGCTGACAGTTTTGCTCGTACACCAAGCAGTTTACCACCACTTTACAGCATAACAGCACTTGTAGCAGACAAGGAAACTTGGGAATCAATGATAATAGTTTCGTTTGATTATACCTATATCGTGGATCCCGACAGTGCGATTCTCTCAAAGGTAAATGTTAACAGCGTAACGATCAACAGTGCTACATTAAATCTTAATGGACTATCAGCGACTTGGGATCCGGAAAGAAGTGGTTTTTTCGTGTACTTGTTCTTTGAACTTTGGATCTACAACGAAGTACCAGATGGGTTTCAATATAATGAACGTTTTACGTCCTTGAGATTTAACATGACTATCTAAGCTTGCACGATAGTTATTCCAAAAGCTCGTTTCAGAAAAGGCTGAAAAGATTGAAATATCCCGAAGAGCTTTTTGAGAAAGAAAAAACGCGTATGCCTAGCGTATTAAACAGTCCTGTTGTGGACTACCCTTTATTTCTAGACGTTAAGGCTTTTAGCAATCAAAGGTTGGAATGAGATTTGACATCAGAGGACTTAAAAATCGGAGTCGTGGGTCTAGGCAAGATGGGCTTGTTGCATGCTAGCATATTGAATGTATTACCCGGAGTTAAGCTTGCTGCCGTATGCGAAAAAGCTTCTTTTACTAGGAAATTAGCCAAGAAGGTTCTTAGTGATATACCTGTTGTTGGCGACGTTAGCGAATTTATTGGTCTAAATTTGGATGCAGTTTTCGTGACAACTTCCACACTTTCTCATTTCAGTGTGGCAAAAACAGTTTACCAAAAGCAAATTGCATGTAACTTGTTTATCGAGAAGCCGTTAGCATGGAATTATGCTCAGTCAAAGGAACTATGTGAATTAGCAGCACAAAACAGTGGCGTAAATATGGTTGGTTATTTGAGACGGTTTATGGTTACTTTCATGAAAGCTAAGGAACTGTTGAATCATGGTGTCATTGGCGAACCTGTTTCCTTTAAAGTGAACGGTTTTTCATCTGACTTTTGTGGCATAAGAGGGTCTAAAATGTCTGCAGCCAGAGGTGGCGTTCTTAGGGATTTAGGTTCTTATGCGATTGATATAGCTTTATGGTTTTTTGGTGAACTTGAACCAAAATCAGCGAATATTGAATCGTTAACTGGATTAAGTGCAGAAGACGCAGTTCATTTCATAATGCAGAGTAAAAGCAATCCGTTGAAAGGCGAGTTTTCGGTTTCATGGTGTGCAGAAGGCTACCGAATGCCTGAGGTTATCTTATCCGTTGAGGGTTCAAAAGGTATCATCGAAGTTAATGATGATAAAGTCAGTTTAAAGCTTAAAGATGGAAAAAAATCTAACCTATATAGACATAACCTCAATGATAATGTTAAGTTCTGGCTAGGTGGACCTGAATATTACCGCGAAGACGCATATTTTGTTGACTGTATCCGGAACAATACAGTTGCGGAGCCAACTTTTGCTGCTGCCTCGAGGGTTGACTTAGCTATTGAAACAATACATGGGAATACTGAATAAAATGACTAACTTGAATGAGAAACTCCTCCTAGTTGGAGACAATCCTTTCCACAACATAAGTCACCTGTCACAGGAGCGGGCTCGTCTTAGAGTTGAAGATCCAGTAGATACAAAATACGCCGCTAGCCTAGTTTCCTCTTCAATGGAAAACGGGGCTAATGGTTTCATGTTTTCGGTAAGCGAAACAACACTGGCTATTTTGAAGGAACTTGCTGAAAGAGAAATAGTGAACAGATTGCGGCTGTACGGTATAGTGCCTTACGCTTTTGATTACGTGCGACTAGCTACACAACTTGGCGGAATACCTGGTTTAGCGAAAAGATTTGGAAAGGACTTGCTGTCATTCAATAATGTGAGGACTATGGGATTTGGTTTGAAGGGCATATTAACATCGGATATTGCTACTCTCATGAAGGCATACTTGTCATATGAAATTGCTCGGGTCAAATCTTGCGTTGGCAAGAGTGCATGCATTGATTCGGTGTTGCTTCATCAATTATTAACTGATATGGCTTTGGCTTTGGATATGGATTGGCTGTTTGAGTCCTACATTAATTTTCTTGAAGGAAAGCATATCTTGCCTGGCTTTAACACGGGAAATTTTGCGTTTTTAGTGCATAAGTTTAATGAGTGGGGCCTAGATTTGGGTAGAGTGGTTCTTGCTGCACCCTTTAATAAGGTTGGGTTCCAAATGATTCCATCCACTGAAGAATGCGAAGCTGCACTGTTGGCGATGCCTAAGCCAAATGTAATAGCTATAAGCGTACTCGCAGCAGGATATGTTAGTCCTAACGAAGCCGTTGAGTATATTGCGGGTCTTCAAAACGTCAAAGGCGTTGCAGTGGGCGTGTCAAAAGAGAAACACGCTACAGAGACCTTCCGGCTTCTGAGCGAACATTTCAAATAATGTTTGGAGGAAATATAAATGAGAATTTTAGCTGTTGGCGCACATCCAGACGATATTGAACTAGGTTGCGGTGCAACATTGGCTTTGTTTAGGCAACGAGGTCATGAAGTCTATCTTCTCGTTTTGACTAAAGGTGAGGCTTCAGGTGACCCGGAGCTTCGAGAGAAGGAGTGTGAAGAATCAGCGCGGACAATTGGCGCGGATAAGGTGTTCTTCGGAAACTTGAAGGATACGAGAATCACGGACGGAGTCGAGACTATTATGGCGATTGAGAAATTAATAAAAGAGCTGAAGCCAAATATTATTTTTGCGCACAGTCCCAAAGACTCGCATCAAGACCATAGAAATGTGGGTATGGCGGCTCTGTCGGCCGCGAGAAATTCTAAAAAAGTATTGCTGTACGAGTCTCCTGCAGCAATGAGAGAATTCTTGCCGCAACTATTTGTGGATGTGACCTCGACCTTTGAAGTTAAGCTAGAGGCGTTGAAAGCGTTTGGCACGCAAATTTCTAAAGTGTACTTTAAGGGGCAGGATTTAGATCACAAGGCGCATCGGATTCCTTATGTGTCAAATGCTTCGGAAGGTCTTGCGAGGTACAGAGGGTTTCAGGCTGGAGTTACGCTGGCTGAGGCTTTTGAGGTTGGCAAGTTCGTTTTGGAAATTGCTGATAAATCCGTATGTGATCAATGCGAAGGAAAGGTTTGCTCCTTCTAGAGGTTGTCGGTTTGGTTTAGGGTTGACTGAGGCTTATGAGGTTAACGAGTTTATTTTGAAATTAGAAGAGTTTCTGGGCTTTAACGGTTGAAGGATGATTTCGTGCGTTTAGCAGAAGAAAATGACAGTCTTTTCTCTTTCTCATACGAGAATGTGGAGAAGCTGACTGAGGTTTGCGTCTGTTTTTATCGCAAGTTGCTTTTGCGGAAGAGTTTTTCTGATTTTTCTGAACGCCGAAGCCAATTGGCAAAGTATGTTCGAAAGTTTCATGGTGACGCTGGAACATTAACTCCTCGTATTGGAGAAGCGATTAAGAACCTTGAAAACGATTCTTGTCTGCTTCTTATGACTGCGCATCAACCTAACCTTTTTCCGTACAGTGGCGTTCTTCGAAAAGCCACCTTGAATCATGTTTTAGCAAAAAAGCTTTCGGAAAGTCTTGAGGTGCCTGTTGTAAGTTTTTTTGGCGTTGCTGATCAAGATTTCACTGATGATCGATGGGTGAAATCAGCGCTGCTTCCTGATGTGGACCGGAGAGACGGTTTGCTTGAACTCCGATTCGATATGCCTGAGAGGCTAGTTCTGAATAGAGTTGCCAAGCCTTCTAGAATCATTCTGAACAATTGGCGAAACGAAATCGAGAATTGGATTGATAGGAAGCTCAGCTCGATCAAACGAGACTGTGCTTCTCTTGAGCTTCAATTTAGTTATAATGCCGATCATACTGAAAGTTTTAAGAATTTCTGGGCGCTTGTCGAGAAAGCATATGAGCAAGCTGAGACATACTCTGATTTTAACGCTTTTATAATATCCAGAATTATTAATGATGTCTGGGGCTATGACACGCTTTTTTCAAGGTTTTCAGAATGTCAAAAGCTTTTTGAACGCGAATATTCCCACTTACTCAAAAGGTTCGACAAATACTCACGCTATGTTAAGGAAGCAACGGAATTCAACCCTAATTCGAACAGAGGAGTTTACAAGGATGAACTCAATACGCTTCCATTTTGGTATCACTGCAGTTGCGGAAGCAAAGCAAAGCTGAAGGTAGAACAGAGAGATGTGTCTATCATAGGCAAAGGCAGTTGCATTCGTTGTGGAAAAGAGTATTTGTTTGATTTTATTTCAAAACATGAACCACAAATCTCTGGAATTACCTCTAGTATATCTGCCAGAAGCCTTTCAATGCCGCTTGTGTTCTTTCACGGTCTTGGAATATGTTGCTACGTTGGTGGTATTGGAGGAACTGAGTATCTGAAGCAAGCGCAGTTTGTTGCTAATCATTTGAATATGATTTTTCCGCCAGTAGTTGTGTGGCGTCCACAAGATGTTTATCTTGGAGTTGGGCAGTTGGACGCATTGATGGTTTATAGGAAGCTTTCTGGGACCTTTGACTTTTCACAATATGAGCGAATAAAAGATATACTGCAAAGAAAAATAAAAGAGGCTCAGCGTGAAATAGAGGAAATTGAGGAGCAGAAGAAACAGCTCTTCGCGGCTTCTAAGAGGAGTCGAGAAGAACAAATTCAAAACCTTAAATCATTGTCGATAAGGCAGAATGAAGTGAGGAGGGACGCCAACTTTTCGGTCTTGGTGCGAAATCTTAGGCTTCTAGAAAACGTGGATGCTGTTATGGGGCTTCATCCTTGCATTGTGGATTATGTTGTGAATGTTGGTTTGAAGGAGACAAGTGAACAGTGGATAGCCTTTCTACAGAGCAATGGAAATCTTTGTTCAAATATCGGTCTTAGGTCACGATTTGATCGGCCAGCACACAATTTTCTCGACGAAAATTAACTGCTTGTTTTGCTATATTCAAAATACATGAAATCTAAGCCGTCCATCAAAGCAATTATTGAATCGATGAAAAACAGGTGGGGCGATACACTCTTTTTTTATATTAACGCACACTCGTAATTTAACTCAACTGAAACCTCAAAATTATTCGATATTATTGAGAATCCAACCCCGCCACAAAAAGAACGAAACAAAGATTACGTGAACTAGGCGCATAAAAAAAGATGATACTAGACCTTCTAATTAATCAAGACCAAGAAATACCTGCAGATTTCTCAAAACAGTTTTCTAAAATTAATCTCATAAAAATTAACCCTAAAAGTCCACTAGAAACTCAAGTCTCAAAAATAGAAGAAGTTCTGGGAAAACCAACAATTGAAAAAATGCTAATCTACTCTAAGAAATATAATTCCTTGGGAACAATTCTAAGCAGAAGGTACATTAACTCAGCAAAACTCAGCACGGGACCATTAAAACTTGGTAATACTGCTTTATCGCCAGACCACGTCTCAAAAATCCCAAGCAAAAAACGGCGAAACCGCATTCTCTTCCTTGCTCCCCACTTCGATGAAGCCTATATAGGAGCTATTCTGCCCCACAAAGTTATAGGAGACAGAGTATTCCTCCAGACTTTCACGTTTCCGGAAAAAGAAAGACATAGAATAGAACGAGCATACAGTATATTGGGTTTAGAAAAAGACGATTATTCCCTAGGTGCACTGTGCGTCAACAATTTGTTCAGAGCAAAGAAGACTATTAGGACAACCTTGGAAAACCTTCTTGACCAATTCAATCCAACAGTCGTTTTCTCAGTCTTTCCAAAAGGGGCCAATTTTGACCATATAGCAGTGGCGCAAGTGGCAAAAGATATAGTCATGACCCAATCCAAAGCTGACCTAATATACGGATATGTCTTGCAGTCCAGAAAAATAAATCCCATAATCTTTCCGATTTTCTCCGAACCCATCTGCGAAAAAATTTTAGATGCTTTTGGAAGAAACGGGTTTGGCAAAATATTTGAAACTTACATGCTATATTTGAAACATTATATGCAAACATTGTCGGAACCACTATTCAGGATGGCAAGCAAACCAGGAATAGATAGGTTTGGTTCGTTTCCATTAGAAGCCGAAAGAATCGCCAATTATAGAATACCCAATCTACTCTGACCCTTGGCATTATAAAATATATGTATAGTTCCATTTAACGTGCGATACGCTCTTAGCCCTTGGAAACTGTCAAGAAATACGGTCTAAAAACAATTGGACCCAGCGAATAGCCAACTGGCAATTGGCTTATTTCAATTCTCCTTTGTATCGAAATTTCATATTACTGCCAAACATGCTCGCCATCATTTCAGCCAGCATGAAACGATAACT
>SMYP01000123.1 GCA_007050895.1 Candidatus Bathyarchaeota archaeon
CACTCGTCGAATTCAGGTAAACCCCTCTGCTTAGCTATGCGGGCAAAGAATGGGCAGTAAACGTTGATTTCAGGCTTCCCCTTGTACTCCGCACGCAAGTCATAGAGCTTATTCAATGCCCACTCATATTGCTGCGGCGACGGATCAGCCTTCAAACTTTCCTTGTCCTTGCTGTACGGAATGAAACCATGATAGATAACCCACCGCGCACCGTACTCTTTCGCCAAGTCTAGTACATGCGTGAAGTCATCCTTAGTAACGTTCGTGCCTGCGTCGCACACGTTGGCAAAGGTGTACACAAGGCAGTTTAGCAGACCTGCGTCTGACAACCGTTCAATTGCGGAAACCGCTTTGGCATACGATCCCTTCCCTCGAATTGCATCATTCATCTTTTCCGCGCCGTCAATGCTCACGGACACCTTAACTTCGTTCTTAACAATGTTACCAAAAGCCTTGTTGTCCATGAGGTGCCCATCAGTGATTATGCTTGCGTTCAAACCCGTTTTCCTAGCGTAGCCTATTATGTCAAAGAGATCTTTGCGAAGAAGAGGTTCGCCTCCGCTTATTCCCAAAAATGTCGCTCCAAAATTACGTACTTGGTCTACAAGACCCATGGCAGTTGCAGTATCCAATTCATCAGAAACAGGAGGTTTGCACGCAAATGCACAATGCGCACAGTTGCTGTCACACGCAAAAGTGCACAGCCAAGGCAATATGTACAGAGGACTCTTCCGACTCATCTTATCCAACTCTCATAAACTTCTAGAAAAATGCTATTTAACACTTCATAAAAAAGCTAGCGGAAGGCTTGCCTCTGCTGTTTAATTAGATTTTATAGAGGTTTCCACCACTGTTCCATATGAAAGCCTCGGGAAAGGTTTTAACCGTTGCACACATAGCTTTCCACCCCGTGCAATGCGAAGGCACAGTTAATTGTGGGTTTATTCGTTGCAGCTATTTAATAGTCGGCTGGATTCGGTTTTTTTGGAAAAAAACTATTTTAATTAATGATTTGACGGAAATCTGCTTGTAGTTAGCCGTGGCTATCGGTCAATTTTTATTCCTAACTCAGTGTCGTCGTTTAAATAACTTCTTTGGCGAAAAGTCTTAAGCTGCTCATGTCTGGTAGGTCTCCGAAAAATAGCATGAAATAAGTTACGCCTAAACTCGTATAGCGATGTATTTCCTGTTTGCACTCGTCTGGAGTGGCTACGAAATTGAATTTCTTGAGCTCTTTCAGGGAAACATTCTTTGGTTTTAACTGCGAAACTTTTTTGTCTAGTTCTTTCTTGTCTGGAACAATGGATATTTGGCCACCTAGCCAGCATGACTTCTCTATTTCATTAAAGTCTCTGCCGACGGCTTTGCAGTGGCTTTCTAAAACCTCTATTTTGTGTTTGTACAACTCTAACGTGGGTACATATCCCCAGTCATATCTGTCTGCATGCTGCGCCGTCACTTTCAACGTGAGTATTTCTCCACCGCCTCCAATTGTTATTGGTGGGTGAGGCTTCTGTACAGGTTTCGGCTCGCATATAGCTTCACTTGTTCGGTAATATTTTCCTTGGTAGCTTGCTTTTTCTTCGGTCCACAGTTTCTTTATTATTTCCACGGCTTCTTTCAAGCGACTTGTTCTGGTGGGTGGCTTAAGAAACGGTATGCCGTAAGCTTCATGTTCATCTTCTTGAACTCCTGTACCAATTCCGAATTCTAATCTGCCTTTTGATATTACATCTATTGTGGCTGCCATTTTGGCGAGTACAGCTGGGTTTCTGAAAGAGTTGCACAGCACCATTGTGCCCAGTCTTATCTTTGAAGATGTGGTTGAGAGTGCCGAGAGCGTTGTCCAACACTCAAGAATAGGCTGTTTTCTAAACATTAGGTGATCATCTAACCACAAAGAATCATATCCTAATCTTTCGCATTCAAGAACTATTTTTCGAATGCGGCTAAAAGACGATGCAGTGTTTTTCTCTTCTGTCTTAAACGCGTAAAAGGGAAGGAAAACACCAAATTTTATATTATTCACGTTATTCAATCCTCGGACACATCATGAAGGCGTTGGTATGCTGAATAAATGATTAACTAGGTTATAATAAATACAGCTTGGTTATATTGCATCATTATCTCTTTGCGTGAGCTGAATCAAGCATAGGGGTGCTGAGAATTGGCAGAAATGATTACCACTGAAAAGTTAACCAAGCGATACGGGTCTATCACGGCAATTGAAGATTTGGATTTGAAAGTGCGTGGTGGCGAAATTTTTGGTTTTTTAGGACCCAACGGTGCAGGTAAGACTACTACAATTCGAGTGTTGACTACATTGACTAAGCAGACTTCAGGTCGCGCATTAGTAGACGGTTTTGACGTTATGAAGGAACCTGATAAGGTGAAAAAAGTAATTGGTGTAGTGCAGCAGCATGTGAGTTTGGACCGTGATTTAACTGTAAGAGAGAATATGGAGTTTCGTGCTCGTTTGCATCATCTGGGTTCGTCTGAACGCAAGGAACGAAT
>SMYP01000136.1 GCA_007050895.1 Candidatus Bathyarchaeota archaeon
CACTCGTCGAATTCAGGTAAACCCCTCTGCTTAGCTATGCGGGCAAAGAATGGGCAGTAAACGTTGATTTCAGGCTTTCCCTTGTACTCCGCACGCAAATCATAGAGCTTGTTCAATGCCCACTCATATTGCTGCGGCGACGGATCAGCCTTCAAACTTTCCTTGTCCTTGATGTAGGGAATGAAACCATGATATATAACCCACCGCGCACCGTACTCTTTTGCCAAGTCTAGTACATGCGTGAAGTCATCCTTAGTAACGTTCGTGCCTGTGTCGCACACGTTGGCAAAGGTGTACACAAGGCAGTTCAGCAGCCCTGCGTCTGACAACCGTTCAATTGCGGAAACCGCTTTGGCATACGATCCCTTCCCTCGAATTACATCGTTCATCTTTTCCGCGCCGTCAATGCTCACGGACACCTTAACTTCATTCTTAACAATGTTATCAAAAGCCTTGTTGTCCATTAGGTGCCCATCAGTGATTATGCTTGCGTTCAAACCCGTTTTCCTAGCGTACCCTATTATGTCAAAGAGATCTTTGCGAAGAAGAGGTTCGCCTCCGCTTATTCCCAAAAATGTCGCTCCAAAATCACGTACCTGGTCTACAAGCTCCATGGCACTTGCAGTATCCAATTCATCAGAAACAGGAGGTTTGCACGCAAATGCACAATGCGCACAGTTGCTGTCACACGCAAAAGTGCACAGCCAAGGCAATATGTACAGAGGGCCCTTCCGACTCATCTTATCCAACTCTCATAAACTTTTAGAAAAATGCTATTTAACCCTTAATAAAAAAGCTAGCGGAAGGCTTGCCTCTGCTTCTTGATTAGATTTTATAGAGGTTTCCAACACTGTTCCAATTGAAAGCCTCGGGAAAGGTTTTAACCATGGCACACATAGCTTTCCACCCCGTGCAATGCGAAGCACAGTTAAATGCGGGTTTATTCGTTGTAGCTCTTTAATCGTTGGCTGGATTCGGTTTTTTGGCAAAAAATTATCATAATTCATGATTTGACGGAATCCGCTTGTGTTAGCCGTGGCTCTCGGTCAATTTTTGTTCTTAGCGCAGTGTCGTCGTTTTAATAACTTCTTCGGCGAAAAGTCTTAAGCTGCTCATGTCTGGTAGGTCTCCGAAAAATAGCATGAAATAAGTTACACCTAAACTCACATAACGATATATTTCCTGTTTGCACTCGTCGGGAGTGGCTATGAAATTGAATTTCTTGAGCTCTTTAAGAGAAACATTCCTTGGTTTTAACTGCAAAACTTTTTTGTCTAGTTCTTTCTTGTTTGGAACAATGAATATTTGGCCGCCTAGCCAGCATGACTTCTCTATTTCATTAAAGTCTCTACCGACGGCTTTGCAGTGGCTTTCTAAAACCTCTATTTTATGTTTGTACAATTCTAACGTGGGTACATATCCCCAGTCATATCTGTCTGCATGCTGCGCCGTCACTTTCAACGTGAGTTTTTCTCCACCGCCTCCAATTGTTATTGGTGGGTGAGGCTTCTGTACAGGCTTTGGCTCGCATATAGCTTCACTTGTTCTGTAATATTTTCCTTGATAGCTTGCTTTTTCTTCGGTCCATAGTTTCTTTATTATTTCCACAGCTTCGTTCAGGCGACTTGTTCTGGTGGGTGGCTTAAGAAACGGGATGCCGTAAGCTGCATGTTCATCTTCTTGAACTCCTGTACCGATGCCGAATTCTAATCTGCCTTTTGATATTACATCTATTGTGGCGGCCATTTTGGCGAGTACAGCAGGGTTTCTGAAAGAGTTGCACAGCACCATTGTGCCCAGTCTTATCTTTGAGGATGTGGCCGAGAGTGCCGAGAGCGTTGTCCAGCACTCAAGAATAGGCTGTTTTCTAAACATTAGGTGATCGTCTAACCATAAAGAGTCATATCCTAATCTTTCGCATTCAAGAGCTATTTTTCGAATGCGGTTAAAAGACGATGCAGTGTTTTTCTCTTCTGTCTTAAACGCGTAAAAGGGAAGGAAAACACCGAATTTTATATTATTCACGTTATTCAATCCTCGGACATATCATGATGCCGTTGATATGCTGAAATAATGATTAACTAGGTTATAATAAATACAGCTTAGTCATATTGCTCATTATCTCTTTGCGTGAGCTGAATCAAGCATCAGGGTGTTGAGAATTGGTAGAAATGATTACCACTGAGAAGTTAACCAAGCGATACGGGTCTATCACGGCAATTGAAGATTTGGATTTGAAAGTTTGTGGTGGCGAAATTTTTGGTTTTTTAGGACCCAACGGTGCAGGTAAGACTACTACCATTCGAGTGTTGACTACATTGACTAAGCCGACTTCAGGTCGCGCATTAGTAAACGGTTTTGACGTTATGAAGGAACCTGATAAGGTAAAAAAAGTAATTGGTGTAGTGCAGCAGCATGTGAGTTTGGATCGCGATTTAACTGTAAGAGAGAATATGGAGTTTCGTGCTCGTTTGCATCATCTGGGTTCGTCTGAACGCAAGGAACGAAT
>SMYP01000167.1 GCA_007050895.1 Candidatus Bathyarchaeota archaeon
ACCTGGATCTTTAGTGTAGACACGAATAACACCTAACCTGTCGAAAAGTGCTTTGCCTAATTCTTCAAGACCCACTTTGTGTTCACAGGATATGGCGATGACAGGCAACTTACCATTAACATGCTGCTTCAGTATGCGCAAGTTCGTCTCAGTGGCTTTTAGATCCAATTTGTTAGCTGCGATCACCGCTGGCTTATATATGGTGGTTTCAAAAATTGCATCCTCCACGTCTTCCAACTTGACATCACCGTTAATTCGTACTATGGCATCGTGAATTTTGTATTCTCGCAATAAATCTTCTACATCACGCATATTGCAGTCAATCAGATGGCCAAGAAGAATAACTCTTAATGCTGTGCCTGCATGACGGCGATCTATAGTTACACGTCCACTTGGCTTGTTTACCAAAATATGGCTTTTTTCTAACTCAACTAAGATCAGCTCCAGCTGCTCAATTGGATTACGTGATAAATCAACCATTAAGATTACACCATCAGCGTTTCGTGCCAAACCAAGAGTGACGTTTCCTGTTCCCCGTCCATCTGAACTGCCTTTCATTAACGCTGGTGCTTCAATAAGTTGGAACTGTATATCCCCATAATTCATTATGCCAGGTACTGGCTCATGTGTACTAAAAGGCGTAGGTGTAACAAGCACCTTTGAATTGGTCGTGGCACTCATTAGGCAGCTTTTACCCACGTTAGTCATGCCGATTAACGCTATCTGTGCTGAGCCTTCTTTTTCAATGAAAAGTTTTGGCCCGCCGCTACTCTTGCCTACTCCCTTCCGCTTTTTCTCTTCCAAATCATTGCGAATAAGGGCTATCTTTCTTTTGATTTCGCCGCGCAGCTTCATTGTGCCTTTATGCTGAGGAACGTATTTTAAGAATTCCTGCATCTTTTGCATTTTTTCTCTGGGAGTGCGGGCAGCTTCAACCTCTTCCCACTTGTCCATTGCTTCAGGAGGTAAATTTGTAGGCATACAGCTTCAGTCTAATACTTTACTAATCAAGTTTAATACGATTTCTAATCTCGCCAACTTGACGTTTAAAGAAGACGCCAAAGAACCCTTATGCACACAGATAACAAACGCGAAACTACCATGATGAAGCTCCGCGGCAAAGACAGAGGCCTTATTTTCCGCAACATAACTTATTCTTTTTTTTAACATTCAGAATAATTTTCGGCTCAGAGAGTAGCTGCAAACTGCCAAATGCTGCTCTAATCGGATGGTTGTTTAATTGTCAGGTGACTGGAGCTTTCTTGATTCTTTTTCCCGAATATTAGAGGCAAACCTACTAGTGGAATAGAAAGGAGCCATAAGTTCAAGTTATGCCCCAAGAACCAAACGTACCAATTGCTCCAAATTTCATCTGTTCCAAAGAGAATCCATGTGAGATAATTACTTAGGTAGAACAAGCCCAAAGCAGTAGTGATGGCGCCAATTGTCTTAAATTCGAGCTTTTCCACTTTTTCTATTCCGATAGATTTTTTCGCGAAGTAGGCCATAAAAACTGTTAGTGCAAACATGCCAATTGATGTTAAGGTGAAACCAAATAGATTTTCTGGAAAATAAATTAAATAATCAGTTCCTTGTCGCATTACCGTTAATACCCAAAGGGATGTGTTAGTGAACCAGAAAACCAAAATGTAAACCGTACCCGCAATCAACCCCCACTTTATCATCCCCTTGGCTGATTTGTTCGGCTTCAACTGGAAGAAGAGTTTAAACAAAACGGCAGGAATAGCAATGGATTCTATGAGAAGTGGTATTTCATTTGTTAGAAGAGAAGTCAAAAATGGAAGAACCGATATGTGACCGTTAACGCGCCACATGGCGAATCCTTGTGTGGAAAATAGGGGGAGAAGACCTGAAGGTAGGAGTCCTAACCAGTAAATTGCTTCTCCAATCAAAACAAGTCTCAGCACCTTCATTGTTGTTTGTGTTGAAAGCCCTTTCCTTTTAAAGTACAGAATAGCTCCCAAGAAGGCAATGCCACTAGCTACGAGTCTAAAAGCAATTCCAATGGTTGATGAAATATCTTCGATGAATATAACGAATCTGAAGGAACCGCTGAAAGATTCCCATTCGCCAATCCAAGAAAGGGTAAACATTGCATGGAATGTGAACATGAAATAAGCTAAGGCAACTATAAAAAACCCGATTTTCAGCGGTGAGTAGCCTTTATTCTCAATCATATTGCTCGACTGACAATAGATACCCCCTCACTTTTATTATTTTATCCACAGTTCAAAAGGTTGGCTAAGGTTTTTACCAATATCTTACATGGCAGATATTCCATCTTGGATCTCAATATTTCACGATAATTGGAACTTGACTAATTCAGGTGGAAAACTTGTGCTCAATTTGATTATGTTGCTGAAAAGAGCGGAAAAATGCAATTCAAACGACCTTAACGATTTGAAAGTATGCATAGTAAACACTGGACGTCCGATGATAAAGTTAAAATAATTGGACGAACAGTTGTGTTAACGCACTATAATTTAAG
>SMYP01000064.1 GCA_007050895.1 Candidatus Bathyarchaeota archaeon
TTATAAGTAAACTTAATAGCTTGCCTTGTGTATATCAACGAGAACGGTGAAAAACACATGGAGGGTTATGGAGCGCAAGCGCAGCAAGGTGGAATAGCCTGGATTCCAGGCGCCACAACAGTCGGAGTTGTATGCAAAGATGGAGTTATCTTGGCTTCTGAAAAGCGCGTTACATACGGTCATCTAGTTATGAGTAAAGGTGGCAAGAAAGTTTTCAAACTAACCAACCAAATAGGAGCAGCTTGCGCGGGACTTGTTGGCGACATGCAAATTCTCACCAGAGAAGTGGAGGCACAAGCCAACCTTTTCAGCATGGACGTTGGACGGCGAATTTCAGTGAGAGCCACCGCCAAGCTCATGTCCAACATTCTCTTTAACCGCCGATATGCGCCATTAATCACGCAGACAATTGTTGGTGGCTTGGACGATGAAGGGCCATCGCTTTATGTGCTGGACGTTTTGGGCTCGCTGATACCTGACAAGTACGCTGCAGTTGGTTCTGGAACAGAAATGGCCATGGGCGTTTTGGAAGAAATCTACAAGGAAGACCTAACAGTGGAAGAAGCAAAAACGCTGGTTATCCGAGCCATAAAGTCCGCGATAAGCAGAGACGCCATGAGCGGTGATGGCATAGATTTTCTGATAATAACCAAGGACGGCGTAGCTGAAGAATCAATGAAATTCTAAATCCGCAAGTTTTTCGACTCAAAATTAAACGCCAATCACAATATAACTCAGTCAAGTGCTGCGGTTATGCGGCGAGGGTGTGGTTGTTTGGTTTTCGAATTATGTTTGAAAGAAGGAAAATTCTTGGTATACCTTGCGCGGAATGCAGTAAAAGAGTATTTGACGGAAGGGAAAACTGTTACTGCTCCAACAAATACCCCTGAAAAGCTCTTTGAATGTTGCGGGGTTTTCGTTACTATAAACAGATTGGAAGAAGGTGCGAAGAGGCTTAGAGGTTGCATAGGTTATCCTTATCCTACAAGTCCACTCGTTGAGGCGGTTATTGATTCTGCTATTAACGCAGCTACACGAGATCCTAGGTTTTATCCGCTTTCTTCCAGCGAGCTTCGTGACGTGGTTTTTGAGGTTAGCGTGCTTACTCCGCCTGAAAACGTAGAAGTTGGGAATCCTAGGGAATATCTGTCTAAAATTAAAATAGGCGAAGACGGCTTGATCGTTGAGAAAGGGAGTTACAAAGGGTTGCTTTTACCCCAAGTGCCTGTTGAATGGGAGTGGGACGAAGAAGAATTTCTATGCCAATGTTGCGTCAAGGCTGGGTTACCTCCAGACAGTTGGTTGATTGAAGGCGCTAAAATATACAAGTTCCAAGCCATAATCTTCGAAGAAGAAACTCCTCAAGGCGAAGTTAGACGCTTGACCCCCAGCGAAAAATAAGGAGTAAGTCTTGTTCTATACTGCGTTTTCGATTATTTCCACTGCACGGTTTAAACCTTTGAATTTGTGGGAGAACGCGTTCAACCTTTTGACATTTCTCGTGAAGAGCTGGTGTTCCTCTTCAATCTTCTTGACGCCAACCTTCAGCTCTTGTTTGTTTTTCACGGATATTGAACATTTCATTTTTTGAAGTTTCGCAGCGTTTCCCATTTGCTCTGGTTGAGTTGGGATGCATATGCTTGGCTTTCCATATTTTATCGTTTCAAAGCATGTTCTGTGTCCGCCACTGAAAATGATTAATTTGGCGTTTTTGAGGGCTTCTTCCCGTTCTCGCGTAGATAACCATGCACTTATCTGGCATTTGCCTCTTTTTATGCTGGTTTTTTCGTTGGGTGTTCCTAAACTGACTATGCTTTTTGTTTCAATTTCTTCAAGCACGGGCAGTATCATCTGAATTAATTTGGTTCTTGTTCCGTATGGTCCGCTTATTGGAGCGAAAACGTGCTCTTCTATCCCTTGCGTGTAAGTGATGTCGAGAAAGTTACCTACAAACTCCGTTTTTTCGCTTATTCCTATGCTTTCCAAGTCGCCTATGTTGTATTCACTGACGGTATACGGGGGTGGATTATCAGGTATTATTATTTTCCGGCATGTTTTCACGTATCTTTCGACGAAGCGCTCGCCAGGATTGAGCAATGTGGAAAAGCCATAACTTGGTCTTATCAGGTTCGCTATGTAGACCGCTGGAAACTTCCATCTTGAAGCCATACGAAGCGCGTGCAAGTCACCATCTGCGATTATCAGGTCTGGCTTGATTTTTCGGATGTGCCTTCTTAGGTCATAATATCGTTTTACGGTTTCCATTGCGGCTGAGGTTTTTATTTCGAATTTGTCTTTCTCATAATTGAAAACTGGAAGAGGTGCCAAAATGTTGATGAGTGATGCTGAAGCAACTATTCCGCTCGCATTTTCGTACCAAGCCACAGGCGTGCAAGGGTAAACATTCCTAAACTTCTTCTGCAAAAGATCATATGCTTTACCACCTGAAAAAAAGAATAATTCATGACCTTCTTCTTGCAGTTTTTTGCCTAACGGTATAATTCGGGAAACATGTCCTAAACCGAGTTCAGAGCAGCAAAGCATCAGTCGCATGATATTCACAAGTAAACATCTGGATTTATTTTATTTATCCCCTGTTTTTAGAAACGACAAGGAGAACCCCCTGAATTTCTTGCTGGAGCGTGATTAGACTTGCGTATGAGACTGTTTTGATGCGATACAGTTTAATTTCACCACTTTTCTCATATTGTTACGGTGTCTGTACTTTGCAAGTTTCAATTCGCTTTTTCACCAGCCTAAGAGAACTCATCGGCAAGAAAGAGGAAACACTTGCATTTCCGCAGGGAGCGTCTGTGACCGTGGACATGGTTCTCAGTTCGCTGGTGAAGCTTTACGGCAAACCTTTCGTTGAATATATTTATAATCACAAGACTGGAGAGGTGAAAGGGTTTCTTCAGCTTCTAGTGAATGGAAAAAGCATCGCAACTCTTAGTGGGTTGAAGACAGAACTGGCAACTGGTGATGTCTTGGCTATTTTACCTCCAGTTGGCGGCGGATAAACAACAACTCAATGCCAAAAATTGTAAACTTACCGACTTTTTCTTGGAAGTAAAGGCTAGAAACCACCCCAGAAGGGAGTTTTCTTTTGCATTATCTTCACATAATCCCTGAGAACTTCCTTTTCCTCATCGGAAAGCTTGTTCGCGTGTGACTGCATCAAAGCCTTAGCGTCAGACTCCGTCACCTTAACATAGAGAATGTCCTTCTCGAAAATATGCCTGCCTATGATAGGCTTATCCATCGACACAGCAACTTGCATACCTTTCTTAGCTTCAGATACTGCTTTGCCCTTGTCTTGAATCTGTTGCACGACGCCCACATCTGCGCCATCTTCTTCTCTCATGAGCGCGTATTTCGATTTAAGCTGACCTCCCAAGATTTCCACGCCAAATATGGCTGGTTTTGCTCTTCGAAAAACAAAACCGGGCATAATCAAGATTTTTCCAGGCTTGACTAATTTTTCAAATTCAAGCTCCGATTTAGCCTCACGGGTTGATTTGAACCATTCCAGGTAATTGTCAATAAGATTATAGATTATTTGATCTTTAAAAACTTGAACGTCAGTGTTAGATGCCTCTTCTTCGGCGTCTGGCAAAACTTTAACATTGAAAGCTAAAACCGCTCCGAACAATGGTTCATGCGCCTTCACTACTGAGGCTTCAACAACGTCACGTTTGGAAACATCGCCCACATCTGCGATCCTAACAGGAATATTGTTTTGTTTTAAGATTTCAGCAATGGCTTCCAATGACCCTAACGTGTCGGTCTTCAGAACTATGCCTTTAACATCAGTTCCGATTCGGATTTGTTCAAGTTCTTCAACCACAAGTTTAACATACTTAGCGGGGTCTTCACCCGAAGGAACAGCATATAAAGGTGCTCCTGCAAGTGCACCTTCTAAATCTGACGCAACCACTTTTACGCCTGCTGCCGCAAAAATACAGCCAACTGCAGTGAACCTGTCGCGTGGATCTCTGATTTCATCTAGAGGCTTCGGTACAAGAATCGTCCTTATGTGGGTTATAATCGGCTTCTCTTTGCCGCCTACTACTATTAAATCGTCCTTTTCCAGCGTGCCATCATAAATTATGCAGTTAAGCGTTAATCCCAAGCCGGGCTCCTCCTTAACTTCGAGAACGGAACCCTTCGCTGGACCTTCTGTGGTCTGAAGCCGTTTCTTCAAGTATTGTTGTGCCAAGCCGACGAGAACCATCATGAGCTCAGTCATGCCCTCGCCAGTCTTTGCACTGGTGGGAACCAACGCGATCGTAGATGTGAAATCTTTAATTTGATCAAAACGGTTCGTACGAAATCCTTCACGTGAGAAAGCACCCATAACCTCATAGAGTTTGTTGTCCAAATTCTCTTTAACAAATGCGTCCTGAACCGCATAAGACTTCAAAAAGGATGTCACTTGCTGTGGCTTCCAACCTGGGACACGGTCAATTTTGTTTACAGCAACAATGAATGGTGTTTTGCGGGCTTTCAAGATTTCAATGCACTCGCAAGTTTGCGCCTCAAACCCTTTCAGCACGTCAACAACAAGAATGGCTATGTCAGCTACGCTACCCCCTCTCCGCCTTAGATTAGTGAAAGCCTCATGCCCAGGAGTATCAACAATAAGCAAACCAGGAATTTGAATGTCCCCTTTAAGCATTGAGAGAAAAGGACCAATTAACTGCTTAAGCGTTTCAACAGGGAAAAAACTAGCTCCTATATGTTGCGTTATGCCGCCTGCTTCTCTCGCCTGAACACTTGTTCGTCTAATCTTGTCCAAAAGCAAAGTCTTGCCAGTATCCACATGTCCTAGAACGCATACTATGGGCTGACGGATGGGCATTGGAATTTATCCTTCTGTTTTTGTTACGCATAAGCTCGACTGACCGAAAAATAATGAGGTTTAGGTTAATAAACACTCAGCCTAAAGTTGGACAATATTTTTAAGTTGGCTGCAACCGTTGAAGCTTTGAGGTGAATTAGTATCCCTTATTGCACTAAGTGTGGTGCTCTTTTGAAAGAAGATGACAAGTTCTGTCCTGTTTGCGGCGCGTCAGCAGCCAAAGTCACCCGAGAAGAATATACTGTTTCATCAAGCAACCTCATTGACCGCATAGGCGAAATCCTCCATGAAGGAAACGTTATAAGAATAATCGTGAAGGACGAGAAAGGAAAACAACTGCTTGAAATTCCAGCTACCGTAGGGGTAATAGGCGTTGTCATAGCTCCTTGGTTGGCAGCCCTAGGCGTAATAGCCGCATTGGTTGCCAACTGCACAATAATAGTAGAGAGAAGAGAGTAGGGCTTATTCTGGCGGCTTGACAACGAGTAGGAACAAGCCTATAAGTAAGACTACGATTCCTAAGAAACCGAAAAGCCCTGTGAAACCACCAAGAGCAGTGCTGGTTAGAGTAAAGTATAGGAATAGAGCGCCTATTATCGTGAGAATAAGTCCGAAAAACTTCTCTGCTAGTGATACCCAGAACGTGTCTCCTTCGCTCATGCCCGTTTCTTCCTTTCTTTTTAATGTGTTTTCTACATAAAATAGCAACAGTTATTTTATGCTTTCGATTAGAGACTCTTATTATCTACGACTTGACGTAACTTATTAGTTTTTTATGGTGCTGTGGAGCAGCCGTTTCTAATAAGACAACTAATATCATTATGTCAAGCAATGCTTCGAAAGAAGCGACGCTCTTCAGTAAGGGATAGACGGATACGAATTGTGTTTTTGTTTCCATATATAATGTACTTGTGAAGTTTTCGTCCTTCAGGAATCCTATCTACCAAACCACATTTCACAAGCGTCTCCAAGTTTCTCCAAAGTCCTTTTTTAGCTCCTTTTTTCAACCCCATTTTCTCAAACAGTTCATTAACAGTCATTGGTGAACCATGTTTTTGGTAATGCTTCGCAAGTTCACTTAGAATCTGTCTATTCCGCTCAGAACCTAAAGCATCCAGAGTTTTCTCAGTTAATTCTTCTGGAACAAACAAGCTTTCATGAGTGCCAAGAATTGTTTCCATAGATTGGTAATACGGCTTTATGAACTCCCAATAACACTTCAGAACGAGGCGCTTCAGCTCCCGGGATGCCAATTCATTTTCCATGTATTTATTTCCAGTGAATTTATTCCAAATCGCTTCGCAATCTTTCATTTGGGACGCTTTAACAAACGGGTGAATTATATTTCGCAAAAGATAATCAAGAAATTTCATGGAAACATTTTCCCGCTCATAGATCTTTCGGCTGATGTCACTGTAAGAGTCGCTTATGAACAAGGTTTCATCTGGATTCAGATCCCTTGAGTGTAAGTACCTCATTAGGCTCCCCGACACGGCAACAGGGTCAGGTAAAACAATGGTTGCTGGATATTCAATGCCTTGATCTTCACAGATCATTCTTTTAAGAACTGAGAGCCCCGCATTTGACTTGTCAAAAATATTATATGAAGCTCCCAAATACCCTAGGGACTCCAAACCCCAGCTCACGTAAGGGTATTTTTTGATTTCTGTTGCCAGCTTATTTCTCTCGAAGAGGTAAATGCTGAGAAGCTCTTTCTCGTAACGTGTGAGCGGGTACGTTTTTTCTTTGAACCGAACAGCTTTTGTTTCAAGAAGCTTCTCTGGCGTGTTAATTTGCCCAAGAATTGCTTGCAGGCTTTTCTCAAATTCGAGTATTCTCAATATGCTGTAGACATCTCTTTGAATTTCAATCCTATCTTCAACAATTACTACCCGTGCACTTGGAGTAAATATTCCTTGAAAGAAGTTATGTGCTTCTGCAACTCTTTCCCTGATATCTCCCCTGTGATAACCACGACCGATATCTCGCAGAGCTCCAATATACACAACGGGATTCACTGAATATCCGCTGCGTATCAAGTGTTCTGTGAAAAACAGTGGAAAAAAATGTTTGAGTTGTGCTACCTCCAAATCGGCGTGAAACGCAACGACGATTACAGAATTTAGTTTCCGTCTTTTCCAATGCTCACCTACGCCTTCAATAACCCGAATACTTCCCATCTCGGGAAATCTCTGTTCGAACCATTTTTGAGTCAATAATGGTAGAGGAACGGCTTCTTTTATCTTGTCTTGGTTACCCATTTTCAGAACCTCGTTTTCGATTGTTACATTTACTCCGTTTATTAGAGATTATAGTAACTATGATTGTAACTGAATCCGAATACATTAACTTTTCCTTGATTATATTTAAGTTTGAGTAATATTTAATGTGACTAAAATCAAAATGTGCTCTCTTTCTTAACCTTAAAGAATAATCCTCCCTCTCAGGTATGATATTGTGGCAAAAAAGAGGTTTATCCAATGGAAGCAATAACTCACCGAGACGCGAAAGAAATCAAAAACGGAATAGTCAACATACACAGATTACTTGAACTAAGAAAACTACATATAAGACGCATCAATGCGGGAAGTATGTGCGACTCCTGCAAGAGCTTCTGCCAAGAGCTAGGGCTGCAAAAGCAAACTAGAGACTTCATAAAAAAATACCCTATGTAAAATACCGTAAACACCCATGAATTTCTCGACGTCGTCATGGGTCTTTGATATTACCTAAATACTGGGGTTGACACATTATACGAGCAGCAACATAACCTATTTCTTCTTTTTACCTTTATCATACAACTTAGCAGGCAAATACTCATCCACAATGTAAGTCAAACCGTAGCGGCTAAAAGCCTCTTGTTCGGCCTTCCGTCTGATTTTCAAGAATGTTTTGATTTCTCTCTGCCACATAGGGTCGCCTTGATATCGTGGGTCTCTCTGCAGTTCGTGAAGTCGTTTAATGTCCACGTCGTCCAGTGGGTCAGTGGGCAGCTTATAATTTACTATGTCTGTAGCCCAAACGCCACTCCAAACAGCGTCAGGTGTGGTTAAATCCCGCAGGTGAGCAGCGTTTGCTGACCCAGAGATTATAACCATGGCAATGTGCATTCCCCAAGGGTCGCCATCAGTGAAAACGTACACAGGTATTTTCAGTTCGTCATGAAGCCTTCGTATGAAATAGCGTGTTTGCCTTGGAGCTTGACCAGCAGTTAAGACTAATATCGAGTTGTGCTTTTTATGCACGTTTTCTTCAATGAAACGTGTGAACAAGCCACCTTTCTCTATGGCTATGACTTTATCTGCTGTGGTGCTTGCGAACTCGGAGGAAGTTAAAGCAGGCCCAATCAAAACGCCGTCAGGGTGTGACGAAAGATTCAAGGTTTTACCCTCATAACCTGGAACCGTATACTCTATGGTTAGGTCGCCAAAAACTGCAGAGCGTTCTTCAGGGAAAATATTAAAGTCTTCTCTGGAACGACCAGTCGCCGTTTCCAAGTCGGTTATTATGTTGTTGGATTCTTGTTGGTCCTTGAAGGTCATGTTGTAAGCTTGAGCGGAGTAATAGACATCTCTAAGAGTTGAGGTCTTACGATGGAACGTTAGTTCATTGGAAAACATGGCAGCCCATGATAATTGCGTGAAAGGTTTCACGTGACGTATATTCCGTGCGCTTCGGGTGACACTTTTTTCGCCTAGAATGTATTGGCGCAAATCAGGATCATAGTGAATATTCTCTGTGGATCGACTGGGCATGGTGATGGTCGGGAAGTTGCCGCTTTCAAGTTGATCATAAATTTGTGTACCTAATTTTTTCAAGCTACTCATAATCTCGTTTTTCTTCTCGGCTATAACGCCTTTACTTTTCTTCTGTATCATACTTCTGCACGCTCTTTATCAATTTTTGAATGTCAGGCCTTTTCTCTTTTCCAGCAAGGGTTGTAGAAAACTCTGCGATTCGGGGAAGGTATTTTGCGAAAACGCTGAGCCGTCGTTTCTCCCTATCCACATGTTCGCGTTTGGACAAGAAATGCTGAAGTTGACGGCCAACTTCCCGCAGCGCATTAGCCACTTCCTTTCTGACTTCGGGTCGATCGGCGATAAACTCTTTTCCAACAGTTTTGTAGGGTACTTTGGTGCTGCAAATGTGCACTACTATGGCTACGGGCATGTCAGGTGAAACCTTGTACCTGCGCCAGTTCATGGAGTTTATTACCCTGTATGAAACGTCGCTTGCCTCATCATAAAGCAATGGAATCTTATTGGCAAAACGGTAAATAATGAAGCTGTTTTTCCTAGGAATATCCCCCCCGTAGGCAATGCCCAGTTCGATAATGAATGGGTGACCCGCATAAGTTGAGGGTTTACGCTGATTCACGACCAAGTATTCTGGATTCAATTCTTTCATAATTCCAGCTTTCAAAAGCTCTTCACCCAGAGGCGACAAGCAGCTGGCATCTGGCGGCAGAAACTCTTTGAATTTCTTCAGGTGTTGCATTAACCTAACAATTTCTTGGTGTGAAAGCTTTTTTGGGTTCTTTGATACGGTAAGGGTTAATGGTTGACTGCAGCGGGGGCAACTTGGTCCTCCAGTCCAGTTTATGTCTTGGTACGCGATATCGCCGTGTTTGTTGCAGGATGCGGTAGTTAAACCGCTGAATACTTGAAACTTCTGTGCGGTGATATCGCCGACCCTGTGAAAATGGTTTTTCAAAAATTCCTGCATATTCTTGTACGGTGTTACTTGGATAAGCCGCTGAAGAAGTTCCACGTCAACGCCATATGGATGCGGATCGGTCTCTTTTGGTGGCTCAGGCATATTTTTTGTGGCTCGAGTGAACTTGTAGAGCCTGCCTTTCGGGTCAATGAATGTCAAATTCGCGTATGGATTTACCATGGCTGTCTGCTTGAAGTACTCTAGAATCTTGGACCTTGCCCGCAAGTAGTCGCCTTCAATTGTGAACTCGACGATTGTGCCGCGCCACTGTTCCTTGTTTATGAGCACTTTGCGATCGAGGATTAGAGGGCGGTTCCTCTGGATATCAATCATAAGTTTGAAAGAGTAGATTTTGGCAGAACCAGTGCTGGAAGTCACGTAGGCAGGCTGATGAGTCATTATCTGCCCATAGAGCACAGCCATTTTGCCGCCCAAACCAAAGGTGCCTCTCGTCTGTTTCAGCTTGTATTTTGAACCATAAAGAACCTGACCGAAAGCTGAGGGTATAAACCGAGGTTGAATTCCACAGCCGTTGTCTTCAACTCTGAGCTTATAGATTTGTGTGTCTTGGCTGGCTTCGCCCTCAAAAGAGAGGCGCACATAAATATCTGGTGGTAATTTAAGGCTCTCAGCTGCGTCCAATGAGTTCTCGACAAGTTCCCTAATCGCCGCGAATATGGCTCTAGATGGATTAGTAAAGCCCGCGATGTCACGGTTGCGGTAGAAGAAGTCGGACGCGCTGATTTCTTGGAAAGTTGCCTGCGCCACTTCTAGTTTCCACCAGTCTGATCCTTTCTCATCATGATTCGCTTACGTTATTGTTGCGCTTATTCTTTAACTTAACTACGTTTTTCGAGTAAAAATTTCGGTTTGAAAAAAAGGTGGGTCCTTCATTTTTCCCGCAGACGCGTGTAATAGTACTCGCCAATCTCTTTCTGGAAAGTATCCATCTTTGAGTTTTCTTTGTTAACTCTGGGGCGTCTGGTGACTGAGTCTCTTCGGAAAGTGACGTTCATTTCTTTCAGGAAGATGTTCATGCCTTTTCGCAGGCTTGTAGGTGGATTCGCGGTGCCGTTGACACCCGGGGTTCCTTCGAAAATCATTAGTTTGTCAGCGATGAAGTCTTGAGTTACTACGTCATGCTCAACCACGAAAGCAGGTACATTTCTGGATTCAATGACTCTTCGGATGGTTCGTGCCATATTCAATCTTTCTTCCACGTCCAAGTAGGCACTGGGTTCATCCAGCAAGAGCAAATCAGCTTTTCGGGAAAGGCAGGCAGCGATGGCGACTTTTTGCAGTTCTCCTCCACTCAGTTCCATGACGTTTCTGTCTAACATTAGGTTAAGTCTTAGCGGTTGCAGAATCTCGGTTTTGTACCAGCTTGATGTGAACATCTCTTTGGCTACACTAATAAGGAGTTCCTGAACGGTTCCTTCGTATTCTGGAGCGATGTACTGAGGTTTATAGCTGACCTTCAACTCGCCAAATTCTTGTTTTTCATCTGGCTTTTCAAGACCTGCTAAAATTTTCACAAACGTGGTCTTCCCAATGCCATTGGGTCCAAGAATCCCGATTATTTCACCCCGTTTGATTTCACCCGGCATGGCAACGAGTCTGAAATCTTTGAAAGTTATCTTAAGCTGATCCCAACTCAGTAGGATTTCGCCTGCGCCTGCACTTATCGCGGGGGGCTTCTCGTGGAATATGATGGCTTCTTTTCGGAACCTAATATTCTCGTCGGAGATGAAGCCTTGCAAGTATATGTTTATGCCCGTTCTCACGCCATGGACATGTGATACTACACCGTAGACGCCTGCATCTCCATAATAAACGCAGATTTGATCTGATAGGTAATCTATGATCGCTAAGTCGTGTTCAGCAACGATTATGGTTTTCTGCTCTTCCTTGAGGCTTCTTATGGCTCTGGCAACTTGCAGTCTCTGTTTTACGTCAAGGTAGCTGGATGGCTCGTCAAAGAGATATACATCTGCATTTCGGCTCAGGGCAGCAGCCGTTGCCACGCGCTGGAGTTCACCTCCACTTAGTACCTCCAAGGGGCGCTCCCAGATCTTCGTCAATTCAAGATCGATCGCCAGCTTGTGTAAAAGTTTTCTCTCATCAACCTTCTCGAGAAGGTCTCTGACTTTGCCTGAAACAGCTTTCGGAATCTTATCTACGTACTGCGGTTTATGAGCAACCTTAAGCTTGCCATCGCTTATCCTTTGGAAATATTCCTGAAGTGTTGATCCCCTGTAAAACTGAAATATTTCACTCCATTCAGGCGGCTCCTTAAATCGCCCCAAGTTTGGTTTATACTCTCCCGATAACAACTTCAATGTGGTGGTTTTACCGATCCCGTTTTGACCCAGCAAACCCATAACGGTACCTGGAGAGGGCGTGGGCAACCTGAAAAGCTTGAACGAGTTAGGTCCGAAACGATGACTGCAATCCTTATCCAGTTCGTCTGGAAGATTAACTATGCTGATAGCTTTAAAGGGACATTTTTTGATGCATATGCCGCAGCCGCTGCATAGAACCTCGGATATTACTGCTTTGTTTCCTTCTATCTTTATGGCTTCCACTCGGCTGCGCACCATAGGGCAGAAGTTAATGCATGATTTATCGCATTTTTTCACTTTACATCTGTCGGTTTCCAATACAGCAACGCGGGTCATAGCAAGTTCGAAATATGAAGTCAAATGCTAAGTTATAAACATGAACCCGAAAAAATTGATAAAAACAATAGTTTAATATAGAAAAGAAAAAAGTTAAAAAGCCATTTTATTGCGGAATTTTACCATTCCTCTTCTTCCCATTCTTCATCTTCGCCTTCTTCCCAATCGTCTTCCTCAAACACCATCATATTCACCTCCGCCAATATTCGGATGTACTGTAGGGTAGTCTGGAAAGTTTTAAACATTTTTATTCGTCATTTGTCGTAGTCTCACTTCAAAAATAAGAGAAAACCAGCGCTTTTCACCAATTTTTTCTCTATGAAAGTTGATTGAATAACAACTGCGACTTTTCCCAAATAACCACAAGTGACTCAAGTCATCAAAATGGATAAATCCGTGGTTTTCTAATTCTACTGTGGGATGATGTGAGGCGACGGCTTCGAGCGACAAGCTGTGAGAAAAGCCATAAACTTACACTGACCCCAAAGCAATACTATTAATGAAGCTGAAAACTGTGCTCAAAGACTTCAACATTTTGGCTACAACTTCTCGTGGGAACGAGCGACAAATGTGTTATGAATTGACCTATCTGCTCAAGGATGAACTTGGCGACACTTCGCCAATGGTCGGCAAGACAGGAATTAGCGGATTAGTAACGGCAAAAACCTGTTTCGATCCCTACGATGTCATAGAAAAATTTCGTACGATTTTGCGTGATCACCCCTATAAGTTCCGCTATGCCCTTAGAATAATCCCCATCGAAAAAGTTGTGCCCACTAATTTAGACGAAATAAAGCGCGCGGTCTCGGAACTTGCATCAAGCATCAAAGAAAACGAAACCTTCAGAGTCACAGTAGAAAAGCGCTTCACTAACCTGCACTCGCGTGATCTGATAGAAGTAGCCGTTACAGGCATAGACTTAACTTTAAGTGAAAGAAGAGTTGATTTGGAAAACCCTGATAAAATCGTTCTAATCGAAATCATAGGCAGGTTAACAGGCTTATCTATCATTAGACCCAATGATGTTCTAGCCGCGCTAAAGGAGAAAATGTTGTAGCCTAAAGCTGAGTAGGTAGCAAAGCCACTCTTTCGATGACAAGGTTAACCAAAGCCTTTTTACCATTATTTTTTTTCGAAGCCGCTTCAAGCTCCGCATCAGTTATTCCGAAAGCTTCTCGAATGCTTTTCTCTTTCTCATTTGAAATCTCGAGAACGGAATCGTCATTTTCCTCGCCCACGCGTTTTGCCACTGCGTAAAGAAGCGCTTCTACGGACTCTGTGCTTGCACCTATTATCACTACAGCAACATCGCAAGATGCGCATTTCACTCCCATTAACTCTATGGCTTTTTTAATCTGCCTTTGAGCGGATGCGTAAAGCATAGTCTCCATTGTCACGCTCTTGGATATATTACTCTTATTTTTGAAGACAAGCAAAGCGTTCAAAACTGCAAAGTACAAGTGCTGCCAAGTAGCTACCAATCCAGCATCGAAGAACTGAACCCCCGCGTTTTTATGGAACTCCTTGCGAGTCATATTCACAAATTCCTCTGTGTTCTTGATGTTTACGTTTCTGAAGCCCGTGATTTCCACATATTTTCCAGCTTCCTCAATATATTTCAGCATTTTTCCGCCTCTATTTAAATTTCTTTAAAGACCTCTTTTACAAGTTGTTTGGGTGAACCTGCCTTTACAAGTTTCGCAGTTTTCAGGTTTCTCGAGCTTTCATCTACGTGTTTCTTCAACATTTTTCTGATTGTTTCCTTCAAATCCCGCGGAATGAACACCCAACTATGCGTTTCCTTCTCGTAACAGTTAGCTTTAGTCACTTCTAAGAGCTTGCGATACACAGTGGGGGTTATAACCCCAATCATGCCCTTTTGCTTGAGATGTTTTATGGCAAGATTGACTTATTCATGAATGAGCGAAAGACATCTCACATCTGCTAATCCCAAAGAATAGATCATCCTTATATGAGAAAGGTTTTTACTTTAGTTATTGTATGAGTGAGAGCAAAAGCGTATAGCGTAATACGAGGTTAAACGTTATGTCTGTATTTGCAGCACCAGGAGCATATGATCGTGCAATAACAGTCTTCTCCCCAGACGGGCGGCTGTTTCAAGTTGAATATGCCATGGAGCTAGTAAACCGTGGCGCAACAATTATGGGAATCCAATGTGCAGAAGGAATCGTTCTAGGCTCAGAAGAGAATATTGAGCCTCTTGAAGAAGCAGAATATTCATGGAAAATCTTCAAGGTTGATGACCACGTTGGCGCCGCTATAGTGGGTCTTAGCTCCGACGCGAGAATACTCATTGATCAAGCGCGGATATACGCGCAAAGCAACAAACTAACTTACGACGAACCCGTGGACATTGAGGTTGTAACCAAAAAGATATGTGACATACAGCAGATGTACACCCAGCATGCAGGAGTACGGCCTTTCGGAGTTTCAATAATCTTCGGCGGCGTCGACAAAACTGGAGCACATGTTTTCGGAACACACCCAAGCGGGACCTACAGAGGCTATAAAGCCACAGCTTTGGGTGCTGGCCGAGAAACTGTTTTGGCGATATTGAAAGAGGATTACCGAGAAGACCCTAGCTTGGAAGAGAATACGAAGCTGACAGTAAAATGCCTAGTGAAAGCATTGGAAGCGAGACAATTGCCCCCCAGAATAAAAATTGCTGTTATCCCAACCGCAACGAAACAACTGCAAATGCTGACTGACGAAAAAATCGAAAGCTATATCAAAGAGCTGGGTTCGAGCAAGTGACAATTTGATGAGTGAGAAATACACTATTGCGCGTTTAACAAAAGATACTGAACATTTTGAGATTCTGGTGAAACCTGACAAAGCATTAGACTATCGTACGGGAAAAACATCTCGAATTAGCGAGGTCTTGGCAGCCGAAATAATATTTGTGGACGCAAACAAAGGCACCAAAGTCTCGGAAGAGCAAATGAACAAAGCCTTCGAAACAACTGATCCATTAAAAATCGCTGATGAAATTCTCAAGAAAGGCACACTTCAGCTAACAACCGAGCAAAGGCGTAAAATGGTTGAAGATAAAAGAAAACAAGTAATTGATTTCATATCAAGGCAAGCAGTTGATCCTAAAACCAATCTTCCTCACCCGCCTTTAAGAATAGAAAACGCCATGGAGCAAATCCGTTACCAAATAGATGCACATAAATCTGTTGAGGAACAGGCAAGAGATATAGTTAAACTTTTGCGGCCAATTTTACCTTTGAAAATCGAGCAAATTTCCGTGAGTGTTCGGATACCTGCCTCGTATTCAGCAAGAGCATATGGTTCAATCAAGAGTGCTGGCGAAATTAGACAAGATCACTGGCTTTCAGATGGTTCATGGCAAGGTGTAATAGAGATGCCTGCTGGCGCATACGCTTCATTTCTAAACAAACTTGGAGACATTACAAAAGGAAATGGAGAAGCGAAAATACTTCCCTAATAAAATTTGAATTGGAGGTAAATTAATTATGCCAACATATTTTGAAAAGAAGCAGCTTGTGACGCCTGGAGAAATGCTTGCTGAAGGCGACTACTTAGCTGGAAGCAACACTTACGCGGAAAATGATAAAATCTACGCTTCACGAATCGGGCTTGCAGACTTTAATAATAAGCAAGTAAACGTCGTCGCTTTGCGGTCATTTTATTTTCCGAAGGTAGGCGACATAGTCATAGGAACAGTCTTGGAAGTAGGATTCAACGGGTGGACCGTGGACATCAAAGCACCCTACACAGCTCTTCTTAGAGCGTCAGACGTTCTAAGTAGGCCTTTCAAGCCGCAAAACGACGAGTTATCGCAAGTTCTTAGCGGAGGCGATTTAATAGTCGCTAAAATAGCTTCGTACGACAGAGCGCACGATCCACAGCTCACGGTAGGCGAGCCAGGCTTGGGAAAAATAACCCGTGGACAGATAATTAAAGTAACTCCGTCTAAGATTCCTCGCGTCATAGGTAAAAAGGGCTCAATGATTTCGATGATAAAACAGGAAACCAACTGCCAGATAATTCTTGGGCTTAACGGAGTCATATTGATCACTGGCAAAAACCATGAGGACGAGGAACTCGCCCTGGCAGCAATTCAAAAGATCGAAGATGAGTCCCACACAAGCGGTCTAACAGATCGCATTACACAATTTCTTAAACAAGAAAAAGAAAAAACTGGAGGAAAAGAAGAATGAATTCAAAACCTGAAAAATTAATTGATAAAAAAGGCTTAAGATTGGATGGTAGAAAAGCAGACGAATTAAGACCTGTAAAAATTGAAGTAGGTATCTTGCCAAACGCAGATGGCTCAGCATACATAGAACATGGGAAAAACAAGATTTTAGCTGCTGCGTTCGGTCCAAGAGAAATGCATCCGAAACACTTGTCGCGTCCAGACCGTATGGTATTGCGGTGCCGTTATCACATGGCTCCTTTCTCAGTGGGAGAGCGCAAGTCACCCGCGCCTTCAAGAAGGGAAATTGAGCTTTCAAAAGTAATTAGGGAATCCCTTGAGCCCTCAGTGTTCTTGGAATATTACCCACGCACTGGCGTAGATGTTTTCATTGAAGTCTTGCAGGCGGATGGCGGAACAAGATGCGCAAGCATCACCGCAGCTTCGTTGGCTTTAGCAGATGCTGGCATTCCTATGCGTGACTTGGTGGTCGCATGTGCTGCTGGTAAAGTCGAAGACAAAGTTGTTCTGGACTTATTCGACACTGAAGACAAAGTGGGCTCCGCTGATGTTCCATTGGCATTCATGCCTAACTTGAACGCGATTACATTGTTGCAGATGGACGGAACGCTAACACCTGAAGAATTTGAACAAGCAGTTGAAATGGCTATTGATGGATGTCGAAGAATTTACGAATTGCAGAAGGAAGCCTTGAAAACCAAGTACATGCTCATCGAGCAGGAAGAGGAGGTTGAAGAATAATGTCTTCATTAGTTACGCGCGTGAGACTAAAGCAGATAGAGCAATTAATAGAGAAAGCGAAACGTCTCGATGGAAGAGGTTTAGCTGACTACAGAGAAATCAAGATTGAACAAGGCATTATTGAAAAAGCGGAAGGCTCAGCTAGAGTTCGGTTGGGAAAAACTGAGGTTCTAGTCGGAATAAAAGTTGAGACTGGTACGCCATTTCCAGATACACCTAACGATGGAGTCATGACGGTAAACGCGGAACTTGTGCCACTGGCTTCGCCTGATTTCGAGCCTGGTCCTCCAGATGAGAATTCCATAGAGTTAGCTAGAATAGTCGACAGAGGTATACGCGAGTCTAAAGCAATAGACACTGAAAAATTGTGCATTGAGCCTGGAAAGAAAGTGTTCGTTGTTTTTATTGATGTTTACGTGCTTAACCACGATGGCAACTTGATAGATGCTTCAGCGTTAGCTGCTGTTGCTGCTTTGATGAACACGAAGATGCCTAATTACGATGTCAAAGAAGGCGAGATAGTAATCAAGCAGGGCTACTCTCAGCTTCCGATGAAAGCCCACCCGATAACAGTGACGCTTGGAAAGATAAACGACAAATTGATAGTTGACCCGTGGCTGGAAGAAGAGCAAGTCATTGATGCCAGGCTAACGATGGCTTTCAACGACGAAGGCAACATTTGCGCAATACAGAAGGGATGTGCAGGTTATTTCACGCAGAAACAGATTTTAGAGGGAATGAAACTAGCACAGGAAAAAGCAACAGAACTGCGTAAGAAACTGAAGTGGTGAAAAGTTGGGAAAAACAAAAAAGGTAGGTCCAACACGAGGATTAGGTGCCCGATATGGATCAACTGTCAGAAAACGATACATAAGAGCCACAGCGGGGCTCAAGAAAGCACACCGATGCCCACAATGCGGCTTCGTAAGAGTTAAACGCGAAAGCGTCGGCATCTGGAAATGCAGAAAATGCGATTACACGTTTGCCGGAGGAGCCTACAGGCCTTCCACAAAACTCGGAGTCGTAGCCAAACGCGCAGCCAAAGGAACAGTCGCAGGGGAAATAGCGGCATCCGTTCCAGCAACCGAAGAAGAAACAGACTAAGCCGCAACCAATTCTTTTTTTTCTCCATTTGCCGTCTACACCTAGCATATTTTAAAATGCAAAACACCCAATTCAATAATTGGAAGGCTTGAAAATGAAGGCCAAAGCAACAGTTCGTCTACGCTTATCTTCACAAAAACACTTGACAACGCTTCTTGAAGCTTTGGCACCTGAAGCAAAAAGTCCTGTTAGCCTAAGGACAAAAGCAGTTTTGGAGAGAGAAGGAGACTTTGCGGTTCTGAAGGTTGAAGCTAACGACACAACTGCACTGCGGGCCGCGTTGAATGCTTACCTAAGATGGATTGGCTCAACGATGAACGTTCTGGAAGTTGTTGAACGAGTTTCGTAGATCAATGCTGTTCAAGGCGATTTCTGTTTACTGTGCGAAGCACTTGTTCCGCGGTAGAGATGCAGAAGAGTAAATCATCAATTGTGGCGATAAGAGTGGAGAGTTTTCCCTCAGTCTTTATCTCTGTAAGTACTGAATGATTTTTTCTTGTAGTTTTTATAAATAATTCTGCTGGTGTTTTGAAGTTATCTGGTGATACCGCGTTGACTACAGCGTCGGCAGTTTTCGAGTCTCGATACTCAAGGGTTATCTTTGCTTCCAACGTCGACACCTTTCAGCTGTTTTTCAACCAATTCGTTGACCGAGATTAAAAAGTCTTCAATTTGGTCTATGGGAACTTGAGCGCCTGCGGCTACATTGTGTCCACCGCCTTTTCCACCATACTTCTCGGAAGCGATGCGCATTACGTCGCCGAGGTTTATACCCTTGCTGAGTGCCATTTCTGTGGTTCTAGCTGAAAACTTCGCTGCATTTTCTTCTTCGATGTTGGCGAAGGCTAAGAGCGGTTTTTCAGGGTTTGCGAGTCCAGAAACCAGTATGGATGAGATGGTACCGATAATCTTTTCGTTTATGAACGTTTCTCCGTAGACAACGTAAATATGCTCAAGTTCCTTCATACGTTCAGGTTTTTCATCAATCCAGTTGAGGTAAGTGCTTATGTTTTTCCTGTAGACATCCAAGACTTTGTTTGCTTCTTCAAGCGCTGCGCCTCTTTCACCCATGCAGATGGCTATGCCGAGGCTAGGTCTGTCCAAGCGACCTGTCGAGTTCAGTACTACTGCAAATTCTCGAGCATCACGGAGCGGCGTCCAAGGCTCCTCGTGGTTTAAAATGTAAACGTTGCCTATGAGCCTCTCCACATCAGTGTGGAGTCCCCTTGCAATCAAGTGGTCTGCCAGTGCGCTGGCAAGCTTCTTCTTTTCGTCTTCTGTAAGATCCCTAAGCGCACGCCACTTCTCGCCATCCTTAAGTTTAATATCCAAGCTCGCTAGAAAAGCCAAACACTTGTCTTCTTCTCCGCTTAAACCTGGAATGAACGGAGTTGTCGCGGATGCAAGAGCTCTATGTATTGCACGAGTTTCTCTGCCGAAAAAGGTCAAGTCCTTCTCCACTTCAACCAGTTTTGCGGCTACGGCATCTTCAACTATCAACTTGTTTAATCCGTGTAGTCTTCTCTGCTCGTTCTTGTCTTGCATGTCTCCGAGAGCGCCAACAAGCGCTATAGTCGACAAATCTACGTTCTCTATGTTGACTGCTTTGGCTACAAAATATGTTACTCCGGAACCGCTGATTTCGGTAGCGCCATCTATGCCGCACAAATGCGGATTAACTTGCAGAAAATTCATGTTATTTACGTCTTCGCTTATTTGATGATGGTCCAGAATAAGCACTTTGAATTTCGGAATTTTCTCGTTTAGAAGATCGAGGTAACCGCTCCCAAAATCTGTAAAAATAACTAGTTTTGGTTTATCTGTAGTGATTTCGCTTATGATTTTTTCGTCCACCCATTGGGTTACCCTTAATCTAAACTTAGCGTCAAGTTTGAACAAGGCTTTTCCTATTATTCCCGCTGCAGCAATGCCGTCAGCATCTAAGTGTGAAAAAATATGGATGAAACCATCGTTCTCCACGGTTTCCACGATAACTTTAGCTGCCTTGTCGGCTGAGGCCAAAAAGCGTTCAATTGGTGCTTGATCTTCACGCATACTATTTCACTCTTTCCGTAAAGGGAAATTAAGATTTAAAGCTGGTGCCGACCTAAATTCTTGTGTGTAAGAATGAGCATAATAATTCTATTCTTGAGATCGCACTAAGTTATGGATGCTACTTTAGCCTTATATTTCCATTTTTTCGGCAGAACGCCTGTTCGCTTGTAATATCTTGAAAGCTTGTGGATTCTCGCTTCGATAACTTGCATTGATCGCTTGTTGTGCAGGTCTTTATTGTTTTTGTCCATGTGAGCTGCAAGACCCTGCGCTTTCTTAACTAAATTAGCCAAATCTTCGGGCATCGTTGGCGCTAATCCTGCCGTATCAAGTATGCCGGTTATGCTCTTCCCCGTTAAGGGTTTTACTAAAGGAATTGCGTATTGATCTCTGAGAATCGTGCCTATCTTGCTGACCGAGTTTCCTTCCTTCGCTAGTTTAATTATGAAGGCTTCCACCTCTTCAGGCTGGTACTTGCACCAGCTTGGTGGGCGCCTGCTGACAGGTCTAGTTGAATGGGCTCTCCCTTTTTCCTTTTTCGGCATCTACACACCTTAAGCACTATGACCCACGGAACACGAATATTTAAAACTAGTGGCAAGATTTCCCAATGCAAACCTTCTGAAAGTTCGAGATTTACCTAATGTCTTTGAAAAAAATTACCTATTCCTAATCCAGTTCTTTGATATTTGGTATTTTTCTTCTTCGCTATAAATTTAGAAAAACCTTTGTTACACAGCAGATTTCAGTTCCGCAGAATCATTGAAGCTTTTTGTACCATTCAGAAAACTTGGAGATAGCCTTTGCTCGGTGCGAAAAACTGTTTTTCTCTTCAAGAGTCATTTCCGCAAAAGTTTTGGCACTTCCTTTAGGCTGGAAGATGGGATCAAACCCGAAACCTGATTTGCGTTTTCCAACACGTTCTTTGTTAGTTATTTTTCCATTGGTTTCGCCATTGAAAACCATAGGGTTACTTGTTTCGCTGTCACAGTAAGCTATGGCTGAACGGAACACTGCTTTTCTGTTTTTCTGACCTTTCAGGAGTCTCAGTATGCCCTTGTTTCCTATCGTTTTGTATGCATAAGCAGCGTAGGGACCTGGAAAACCTTTAAGTCCGGATATGAAGAGCCCAGCGTCCTCCACTATAACAGGTAAGTTGCATTGTTTAAACACGTCTGTAGCGCTTGTCTGAGCGATTTTAATGAGGCTATCGCTTTGTATCTCAGTGTTTTTTAACCTGAGCATGCCCACCGCTATGTCAAAGTTTATTAGTATGCTGCGGACTTCGTTGAACTTGTGAATATTTCCCGTTGCGAAAAACACCGCTCTGCCTTTTAAAGAATATTCCTTTTCAAGCTTTTTTCCTTTCGTCAACATAGCGCCCCCTCCGTTCTATTTCACTAATTTTCTCAAAGACTTCTTTTACGTTTTCCCTGCCCAAAACTGACGAATAGCCCTTAAGCACGTTACTGAAACAGTCTTCCGCAAATTGGGAATGAGTACTCTGTAATGCTTGTTTCATTAAATGCAAATCCACTCCTCTGGCTTCAAGTTCACTGGTTTTTTCACCTAAACCAAAATCAACAAGAAAGATCTTGCCCTCACAGTTCAGAATCATGTTCGAAGTGGTCAAGTCACCGTGAACCAAACCGTGCTTGTGCATTTTTCCAATCATAACGCCAATTCTGAAGCATATTTCCTCCTGTTTCTTCGGAGAAATTTGAGGCAAAATCATCTTAATCTGTTTTCCCTCTACAAACTCCATAGTTATTGCAGAGTTGTTCATATCCACAAGAAAAATCGCAGGTGTTGGTACTCCAGCTTTTTTAGCTTCATGCATAAGTTGCGGTTCATGTGCGGTTCTATATCTGCGAATTTTCGTGTCCAACTCGGCTGGGCGATACCTTTTTGGCAACCGCACTTTTACGATAACTTTTTGTCCATGCCAGCTTACTAGAAATAGATTTGCCTCAGCGCCTTTCTTGAGAAGTGAATCTGATTTTACTTTATCCATGGAACATCAACCTTTTCTAATCGCCAACGTAGCTTGACAAAACTCTTTTCGATAGGTGTGATTAACCCGTGCGAGTAAGCTAGAACTCCAGTCCAAGCTATCATAGCGCCGTTATCCGTTGCAAACTGGTGCGGTACCACATTAAACTCTGCTTCATGCTCATCCGCTATTGAGGAAAGCATGACCTGCAAACGCTTGTTGGCTGCGACGCCTCCTGTCAATAGAACCTCTTGTTTCTCAGTATGCGATAATGCTCGTTCAGTGACCTCTGTAACCATAGAAAAAGCATGCTCCTGAAGACTATAGCAGATATCCTCTAGCCTGTACTCTGCTTTGTTGAGCAAAGTTGTTGCGGCAGTTAGTAATCCGCTGAGAGAGATGTCCATGCCTTTCACAACATACGGTAGCGAAATCAGTTTCTCACCTTTAGCGGCTAGCCTTTCCAGTGCAGCGCCTAGAGGAACACCTTGCTCATGTTTGAAACCTGCGGCTCTTGCGAAAACATCCAAGCAGTTACCAAGAGCGATATCCAAGGTTTCGCCGAAAACCCTATAGCGCGCCGCATCAAAAGCTGAAACGAGGGTGTTGCCGCCGGAAACGTAAAGTGTCACCGGGTCCACCGACCGCGTCTGGAGTTTTCCAATTTCGATGTGGGCTACGGAGTGATTCACACCTATAAGCGGGATATCAAGGTACGAGGCTAAGGCTCGGGCTATGGTTGCTCCGGTGCGGAGGCATGGTCCAAGACCTGGGCCTTGAGCGAAAGCGATCAGCTCCAGCTCCTTTGGTTTGACTCCTGCTTTGGATAGGGCGTTTTTTATGACTTTATCTGCTGCTTCCGCATGGTGTCTCGCAGCTTCTCTAGGATGGATTCCACCAACTTCCGGTATGTACCCGTTTGAGACGTTGGCTAATATTTCGCCTCTGAATGTAGCTATTCCAACGCCGAAGTCATCTGCTGTTGATTCTATACCCAAGCAGTACTGTTCATCTGTTTTCATCTTTTGCAGTCCTTCAAGGATTTTTGAGTTTGTAGGGGTACATATTTTTATCTTGGAACCACCGCTTATATTTAATGTAATACGCGGAACTGAGATTTATGCCGAAACGTAACGATCTGGAACAGAAAGCCCTTCACTTCGTAATAGGCATGGGTTTTAAAGGCGTGCTTCAATCTGATCTGTGGCGGGAATTGGAAGCAAGTAGCCGAGAAGGCTCTAGAGTGGCAATCAAGCTTGAGGAGAAAGGGCTGATTCGCAGAGAAAAAGAATTGCAGGGTGGAAGGTGGACGTACAGGCTTTTCCCTAAAAGGATGCCTGCTTCTATAGAATCAATTGCAAACTGTCCCTGTTTGCTTTGTAAAGACAACGCTAGATGTGATCCGACGACCACGATTTCGCCTAAAGACTGCTTAAAACTTACTGAGTGGATCGTTACTTTGGATGAAAGTGCTCCAGACGCGTTAGAGGAAGACGCGTTAGGTGAAGATTCTTTTGCCGAAAGCATGGATCCAAGATAGAAAGCGCGATTATTATTATCAGAAAGCAAAAGCTGAAAATTATCGCTCCAGAGCAACTTACAAGCTTTCTTTAACCGCAAGAAAATATCATTTTATCCGTAGAGGCGATGTAGTTGTTGACTTGGGTGCAGCTCCAGGAGGTTGGATTCAAGCTGCCAGAAAGATTGCTGGAAAGACCGGTTTTGTTTTGGGCGTGGATTTGAAGCCTATTGATCCCTTCCCTCAGGAATACGTTAGAACGATTGTTGCAGACTTTACGGAGCCTGGAACGGCGAAGCAGATCATGGATTTTCTGCCTCGTAAAGCTGATGTTGTTCTTTCGGACGCGTCGCCAAACATTTCAGGAATATGGGAAGTCGATAATGCGCGGCAGATAGACTTGGCAAGTGATGCGTTAAGAGTCGCGTTGGATGTGCTATGCCCTTCAGGCAACTTTTTTGTCAAGGTGTTTGAAGGCAATATGTTGCCGGGTTTTGTTAAAAGCGTTAAGAAGCATTTTGAAATTGTCAAGGTTATTAAGCCGAAGGCAAGCCGTGCTAGAAGCTCTGAAATGTTTCTTTTGGCAATGAAGTTAAAGCAGGCTAGCCTCGTTGGAGAGCAAAGCTAATTTTTGGTAGCGCTCTTATTAATAAAAAGGTGGAAGAGATTTGAAGATTGTATCGGCGGATTCGTCGGTTGCGATATTAGACTCGGAGTTTGTACCACAATATCTTGTTGGGTCTGCTTCGGTGCTAGTTGAAAGCCCTTATAGGGAAGCACGTTCGCGGTTGGCTAAGCCAATTTTCAAGGAAGTTAAGGATGGTTACGAGGTAATTGTGGGTGAGGCTGAGCTTTGTAGGGACCTATTGAGCATTGTTAAAGCTGATGTTGTGCATTTAGACTTGTCTTTAGGCGCGGTTCCAGTTGAAGATTTGTCTCCAGTTCAGCTTTCAAATATGAGAGTTTCAGCTAAGGCACGACAGAGTCTTTTGCGATTGTTGCCTCGTCTTCGGAAGGTCGCTAGTGAAATTAAACGGGTATACGGATTGGATATGCTGGCTATCGGGAAAGAAAGCATTCCAGTGAGAGTCGCAGAGTTGACAGCTGCCGCTGAGGCAGTGTTGTTTGCTTGTGGAGAAGCATTGGCCGAAAATGAAGAAATGCTGTTGGGTTTGCCTTCTAAGTGTCAACCACGGGTAGCCGGGACAAGATTTTACTTGCACTCACTTATGGCAGCGGAGCATGATGTGTGTGGGTACGTTGAAGACTTTAAGGGAATTTTAAGCAAAGTTAATATTGTGGAAACCCTGAATCCATGTGCCAGAGGTTTTCGCGCTTTACGAGTAAGACCAAAACATCAGGTTTGAAAACCGCTTGATTAAGGTGTTTATTGAAGTTGACTACAGGAAATCCTATGGAGCAAGAAAAAATCGTTGCGGTTTCCACCGTTGAAGCTGTTCTAGTTATAGCGGTTACTTTTATTTTGATTTTGCTTTTAGGCGGCTTGTTTTATCTTGTGCTCGACACTGGTTTGGCTTTGATCCTTACCGAACTGATTATACTTGCTGTACCGCTAGTCTATCTATTGTCAAAAGGTGTGAACGTCAAGCGTTACGTTGGATTGGATATAAGTCCCAAACTTGTGTTGCTGGGGTTCGCGTCTGGGGCGATTCTACTTTTTGTGGACGTCATAGTTTCATTGGTGCTTGTAATCTTCTTAGGGGAGAGCCAAGCTGTCATAGAATCAAATAAAGTGATAACTGATCTCATTTCTTCACCTTCGGGCCTTGTCGCTGTGGCAACTGCGCTAACTCTTGCTGGAATTTGTGAAGAATTTGCGTTTAGAGGTTTTCTACAGAACACTCTAACTCGTAGGTTCTCGTTTGCGCCTGCGGTTCTAATTTCTGCTCTTATTTTTGGGCTTTTCCATTTTGACATACAATTGGTTTACATTCTTTCAGCTTTGTCCGCGGGATTAGTGCTTGGATACGTATATCATCGTTGGAACTCTTACACAGTAGCGGCCATAGCTCACTCTTCAGTGAACCTTCTAGTACTGGTTACCTTGATTCTAGGAATATAAAAAGTGACAATTATTCGACGTTGACAATATCCAAGCTCATATCTAATGCTTTTGTGCTGTGGGTCAACGCGCCCATACTTATAACGTCAACTTGAGTCAAAGCGTAGTCCATCATGTTCTGTTCGGTGATTCCGCCGCTGACTTCTAATTGAACTTTCCCGAAGAATCCTGCCTTTTTAAGCGCTGCAACAGCTTCTTTGACTTGTTTTGGAGAGAAATTATCCAACATGACTATATCAGCGCTTGCTTCAGCCGCTTTCAGAGCATCCTCCGTTCTCGTAACTTCCACCTCGATTTTCTTGTTGAAAGACGCCTTTTTAGCTTTCTTAACCGCCTCTTCAACGGTTCCGACTATCGCCACGTGATTGTCTTTCAATAAAATCATGTCGTCCAACCTCAGTCTATGAGGATCACCGCCGCCAACTAACACGGCCTTCTTGTCGAAATATAGCAAACCTGGAGCTGTTTTGCGTGTTGCCGCGATTTTCACAGTCAACTTGGCTTTTCGGAGCTTATCAGCAAGCCTTCGAGTTTTCGTAGCGATACCGCTCATACGCGACAGCAAATTCAAAATTGTCCGCTCTGCTGAAAGAATTGTCCTAGCATTTCCCGAGATCTTCAAAATTACTGTGCTTTTCTCAATTTCGTTGCCATCAATAACTTCCGCTTTAACGCTTAGCCCTAGACTCTTTGAAAGAATCACTGCTTCTTCTAATCCCGCGATTACTCCAGCTTCTTTTGCAACAACTTCAGACTCAATTACGAGACTAGCAGGAACAACAGCCGCTGACGTAACATCTCCGAGTCCAACATCCTCAGCTAATAACTGCTTGAGTTTCTCTTCCAGAACCTCACGAGGCATAAACATAAGTGGTACTCTTCTCTTTTAGGCTTAAAACAATTGCTTTTAATGGTATTAGAAACTTCATGTTGTTCTGGAGAAATAAGGTGCGGGATAAGAAGCGCGTAACTGTACAAATCTTTCAACTTTAATCGAGTGCATAAGCTCACGAGGAAGCTATGACTGCAAACTTCCTGAGGTTTCTGGTAAGGAAACTATACTCGAACATAATAGAATCGATAGCACTATGAAATATGTCGAAATGATCAACCTCAAACATGATCAGTTTGAAGTAGTAGCAATAGAAACAAACGGCGAAAAATCAAAGCAGAGCTGAACGCAGTTTCGGTCGAGTCATTAAAAAAAGATATAATGCTGTTTAGAAAATCTAAAAGGTTCTCAAGAAATCTTTAAATACAAACGCAGAAGCAACAAGGTAAAAGTTTATATTTTTGGGTTCTTGCATATTTCCGATTGAAAAATAGCATTATGATTAAAGAGAGGTTTGACAATATGGCGTATTTAACAACAACTGGTTCAGGTCAACCAGTTCTGATACTAAAAGAAGGTACATCACGAAGCAGAGGAAAAGAAGCACAGAGAAACAACATAATGGCTGCACGGGTAATCGGCGAAGTCTTAAAGACAACACTTGGTCCACGTGGTATGGATAAAATGCTGATCGACAGTTTAGGCGACATAACCATAACAAACGACGGCGCAGCAATACTCGACGAAATGGACGTTGAACATCCAGCTGCAAAAATGATGGTTGAAATCGCAAAGACCCAAGACGACATGGTTGGCGATGGCACAACCACCACCGTAGTATTAGCAAGCGAACTGCTCAAGAAAGCCGAGGACCTCCTCGACCAGAACATCCACCCAACTATACTGGTAAGTGGCTATCGAAAAGCAGCTCACAAAGCCATTGAAACCATAAACAAAGTTGCAGTCCCTGTGGATGTAAACGACCGCAAAACACTCCTCAAGGTCGCATTAACTTCAATGGGTAGCAAAGCAGTCGGCGCAGCTCGTGAGCACTTAGCGGAAATCTCTATAGATGCGGTTAAGCAAATTATCGAGCAGCGTGGAGACAGAAAACTCGCCGATATCGAAAACATCCAACTCGTAAAGAAAACGGGCAAAAGTCTACTCGAAACGCAACTTATAAGTGGTATAATAATCGACAAAGAAGTCGTCCACTCAGGTATGCCCAAAAAGAAGGAAAACGCGAAAATCGCCCTCATTGATTCAGCTTTGGAAATCGAGAAAACCGAAATGAGCGCTGAAATTCGAATCCGTGACCCAACACAAATGCAAGCGTTCTTGGATCAAGAAACCAACATGATGAAAGCCATGGTGGACAAAATCAAAGCTGCAAAGGCTGACGTAGTTTTTTGCCAAAAAGGCGTGGACGACATGGTTCAACACTTCCTATCAAAAGAAGGTATACTTGCTGCAAGAAGAATTAAACAATCAGACATGGAAAAACTATCCCGAGCAACGGGCGGCAGAATAATCTCCGACCTAGATGACCTCACAGCCAAAGACTTAGGACAAGCCGGGTTGGTAGAAGAACGCAAAATTGGAGACGACAAAATGATATTCGTCGAAAAATGCAAAGACCCCCACAGCGTAGCCATACTCATACGCGCAGGACTTGAACGAATGGTGGACGAAGCTGAAAGAGCTATGACCGACTCGTTATCAGTAGTTTCAGACGTCGTCGAAAACAACAAAATTGTTGCTGGTGGTGGGGCGGTAGAAGTTGAAGTCGCTAAGGAACTTCGTAGGTACGCAACAAATGTTGGTGGTAGGGAACAGCTCGCTGTAGAAGCATTCGCAGATGCAGTTGAAATAATACCGAAAACTCTAGCCGAAAACGCAGGCTTAGAAGCTATAGACATCATCGTAGAACTCAGGTCAACACACGAAAAACCAAAAGGAAAATACACAGGCGTCAACGTCTTCAACGGAAAAATCCAAGACAGCGTCGAAAACGGAGTAATTGAACCCGCAGTAGTCAAAGAACAAGCCATTAAATCAGCAGCTGAGTCAGCAGCTATGATACTCAGAATAGACGATGTTATCGCAGCCACAAAGCCAAAAGAGGGGCCTGGAGGGCCAGGTGGAATGCCTGGAGGTCCTGAGGGCGACTATTAAACCCCTAAAACCCCATTATTTTTTCTTTTGATATACTATTCTTATTAAATCAAACATTTAGTAACGCTTGCCATTTACGCTCGAATATTGTAGTCCAGTCACATCAAGACAAACATAGCGTTTTAATCCTTAAAACTTCCTCTTTCTTTGATGATGCTGAAATAGGATCTCTGGTTTCTACAGCGGTCACTGGGCTTTAAACATAGCTCCATGTGGAGATACTTTGAAATTCAATTTTCGCAATATCAGAAAAATCTAAAGTCAAAAGTACAATAGTCCAATATAACATCCACATATTAGAGAGACATTTGAATGTCCCGTGTTTATGTTATCTCGCTTCGGACCGGACTTACTAGGCTTGAGCATCGCATAAAAAAATGAACCCTAAAGGAGAAACAAGCGGAAAATCAAATATTTCCAAGTTTTAGGGACGGTCTTGTGTACTATCTGTAGCGATTATTTTGACCTGAAGAATAATTTCCTCAACGATTTTGGGATTTTTCCAGCTGAATTTCTTGACTTGAACAGTCGTTTTCCTGCTATCTTTAGCTTTATTGCGTCTGGGTGGGGGCAGCTCTCAACGCAACTTGCGCATAGTATACACTGTGAACTGTATATTTTTCCATTCTTTTGTTCATACAGTTCGTTAACTTGTGTAGGACAAGCAATCTTGCAGACTTCACAATCCTTGCATTTCTTTTCGTCCTTTTCGATGTAAAGTAGAGGTGACCATTTGAATCCCTTAAACCTGTTTATAATGGCTAAGGATGAGCCTGTTGGACAAAAGCGGCACCAAACACGTCTAAATAGAACCATACCTACTAGGGTTAAACTGACAAAGACAACAGTTATTGCCAAACCAACATCTCCGCTAATGTAGGTAACGATGTTTTGAGCATATGGATAGTTTAAGTAAATTGAGTTGAGTGAAAATGGAGTAGTATATGGCACTATAAGCGGTGTCAATGGATCAATCAAAAATGTGTATGGTCGAAAAGGACCAGAAAGAAATCGCAGCATAAGTACACCAAAATCAAGACTTGGTAACGGATCCATAAACCATAATAATGTTGGCAGAAGCAAGAAAAACAACAATAAAATGTATCTTAGATAGTGCAGACTTTTATTAAGTCTGTCAGGGAGAATTCGGTTAGTCCTTCTAAACCTTCTTTTTAACTGAGAAATTACATCCATGAGAAAACCGAAGGGGCAAAGCCAACCACAATACAACCGGCCCAAAAAAATCGTCAATAGAAACAATAATAGATAGTAAGATAGCGGAATAAGTTTAGAGAAAAGGTAAAAGATTGTCGCAGAAGCAACTGCTTGGACAACCAATCTGGAATAAGTTATTCTTGTTCTCAAGTTTTCCTTCCATATTAAAACGATCAAAACGCCAGCTATCCCAAATGCCGCAAGCGCCGATAATCTTAGTGCGTCACCTATTATTTCCCAAATCATCTAAACCCATGGTTCCCCCCGAGAGCTTTTAAAGCTTGCACATATTTTGCCTTTGTTCCGTTTATCATGTCAGCTCTTTCACCGTTTCGTTTTCTTAGGCTACGGTGGGCTAATTATTCTTGTATTGTATTCTTCGAGGTACGCCAAATGCGCTGGATCATATGGATAGCTTTCAGTTTCAGGATAAGGATATCCACTCATACCTTGGAATGGCAATGGATCAACCGAGAAGTTGAATCCGAAACCCCAAGCTCCAGGTTCGTCTTTATAGAAACATGCTGTCACTATGAAGTACTCTCTTACCATACCTGCGTCAGCTGCGGTTAAGTTGGCGATTGGAAATCGAGCATAAATTTGGTCACCTTGTCTTCCAATCACATACATTTCGTCAGCAATTTGCACGAGGGGTGTTACGTCACCATATCTTGTGAACGCCCCGTAAGATTTGGAGAAGGTTTCCCATCCAATTTGGACAAGAGTTGCTTGATCAGCGATGATTTTTTGTACTGTTATGTTCTCTTGTGTTGAAAGATCGATTCCAATGTAGTCCCAACTTATATTCCAAAAATTGTTAATTCTAATTTGGTAATCAGTTGTCCCGGCTGGAAATAGATCAGTGATGTCCACCACGAACATTCTAGGAACATAGTCTGATGGCAGAGGAATTTGTTTATCCTTGGGCACTCTTATCCAGCTACCATTCGCATCCTTGACTTCCATGTATGGAGCTGGACAAATCTCCGTGCCATCTGTTATTAACCCTTGCGAAGCTGCCTCCTCGAAACTGGCTATCCATGGGTAATAGGGTGCTGGGTCCCCCCAATCAGCTATGCCTGTAAGTAATAGTTTGATTTGCTTTGCACCAGACAGATTGCCCAAGTCTACAGTTAGCTGGTTCAAGCTGATGTTATTCCATGATTGACTATAAAGTCCGTTGTTTCCAGGCGTGAAAATTCCGTCAAGTTGTGCAATCAGTGATAAAACATTTTCCCCTTCCGCGTTTGTGTCAACTGGTGCCCAAATATAAGTCGCGTTTACAGGAGACATTAGAGTTGTTGGATTCACTGTATAGATTTGATCGTTAAAAACCGTATTGACATAATTGCTCATTGTGGTATATACATCCACATCTGCCGGGTGGTCAACCACCATCATGTAAGCTGAGTCAAAATAGAAAAGTTCGTCCCATTGCTGAGTTAGAACGATGTCGAAATAGCCGTCTTTTGCTTGAATCAGGTCCTCACCCAATTTAATGTAGTCCCATTTATTTCCTCCAGCAAAAACGATTTGACCGTCTGCGTTGATGTGATCGATGTCTCCTAACCATCCAGAGTTTGAGACTTCACAAATATAGACATATTGCGTTCCATTCCAAACGTAAAGTGAGGGGCAAGATGCCCATCCGCTGACTAAAGTATATGTCGCAACCAATATCAAACGGCTGTCCAAAGTGAAACTTCTCGTACTGCTTGTTAGCCCATCACTCCAATATGAGAATTCCAGTATGCCGGTCCCAACATCGAAAACATCAGGTACGGAAATGGTGTATTCTCCAACAGGAAGAACAAGTAGGTAACCAGTTTCATAATCTTCACCATTCAAAGTGAAAGGCAATGGTTGAGTTCCACCACCGGATCTGCCAATTAAAAGCGTATGATACCCTGTCTTTATAACCGTATATGAACCACTTAAAGTGTTCAGTTTAACCGTGTGTTTTCCTTCTGTTGATGATGCATTGACAGTAAATTCAACGGTTTCAGTTGCACCGGCTTCTAACGCAATAATCTTGTATTCTAAAATTTCATTGTCCACAACTATTTTGACGGTGAGCTCATCTGCTTGTGAGGTGGGATTCTGAGCAGTAGCAGTTAATGTAACTGGCTCGTCTGCCCAAACTTCATACGGCGCTACCTTAAGATTTGACAAGATTATGTTGCTTGTTTCAGGTGGTGCAGGTTTAACAAGGAATGCTCCATTCAAATTGCCGACTTTAACACTATGATTTCCAACAACAGTTTCTACATAACTGAACTCTATAATTTCAGATGCGCCAGCTGCAAGAGTTATGTTCTTTGTGTCTTTTAAAATATCGTTAATCTCAAGATTTAAGCTTTCGTTGCCTTCAACATCACCAACATTAGTTGTATTTAGCGATATGCTTATAGCTTCACCCGGATAAATTTCAGACGGATCAACAATTAGGTTTGAAAAAGTGAATTTTGCTGGTTTTGATCCAACAACGATTAAGCCTTGATCCTGGAAGTAAAAGTAAGTCGAGATGACTGCGCCCAAGAAGATTAGATCGATAATTAGAAACGCTTTAAGCTTAGATATAGCTAAACGTGACCGCATTCTTCGGGCCCGTTCAATTGTTAGAAAGAACTGATATATAATTATGATTATATTTACCCATAGAAAGAGCCTGAATTAAATTTGACCGGCTGAATGGATTCTCCTTTTATTCTTCTATTGAAATGCGTCGCGCCCCATGTTGAAGTGGAAAGTGAAGTAGGCATGAGAGTTTGAGCTCGCGACCGAGTGTAGATGTTACCTGCACATCCCCACTGTTAGTGCAAGTCCAGCAGATCAAGACTGAGATTACGATTTCTCCCGCGTTTTATTGCCTTTTTCATTGCGATTAGCAAAACGAGACTTCTGGGTTTTATGGTTGCAACCACTAGGGATTATGGGAACCGTTTCTATAGGTTTGAACCCTTACTGATAAGGGGCAAGAGATATTTACGTTCGCAATTAATTTATAACAGGTGAATTCTGGTGAATAAAGATTCGATGTTCTGTTTTCAATGTGAGCAAACTGCTCAGGGAAAAGGGTGCACCACTATTGGTGTTTGTGGAAAAAACCCTGAAGTAAATGCGCTTCAAGACTTGTTAATTTACATGCTGAAAGGACTGTCTCAACTATCATTAGAAGGACAAAAAGTGGGGGTCAAAGATGATGAATTAAACCTCTTCATTTGCAAGTCAGCATTTGCCACATTAACTAACGTAAACTTCGACCCACCGATACTGCTTGAATATATTAAAAAGTCAGCGCGATTCCGCGATATTCTCCTTGAGAAAGTGCGTTCCGCAGGAGGAAATGTCGGATTTCATGGTCCAGTTGATATGCTGCTTGAAAAGACAAGAGAGGGGTTGATTAGACAGGGAGAACAGGTAGGAGTTAACGCCAATCGCTCAATCGATCCTGACTTACATGCGCTTCACTGGCTCCTTATCTTTGGGATAAAAGGAGTAGCAGCCTATGCTTATCATGCGTATCGACTTGGAAAGAAAGATAGCAGAGTTTTCGAGTTCATTCAGCAGGGTCTTGCGGCAACCTTGGATGAGTCGTTGGACGTTGAGGACTTTTTTAACCTTGCTTTGAAATGTGGAGAAATCAATATCAGAGCCATGGAACTATTGGATGCTGGAAACACTGAAACTTATGGTGATCCAGTTCCCACGAGAGTTCCTTTAGGTCATAAGAAAGGCAAAGCAATTCTGGTATCGGGTCACGATCTGAAGGATCTAGCTGAAGTTCTGAAGCAAAGCGAGGCCAAGGGCCTCTATGTTTACTCACATGGAGAAATGTTGCCTGCTCATGCTTATCCCAATTTGAAGAAATATCGTCACTTTTTCGGCCATTATGGCACCGCATGGCAAAATCAACAAAAAGAATTCGTGGATTTTCCTGGTGCAATTTTGATGACCACTAACTGTCTTCAGAGACCTATAGACAACTACAAAGAAAATCTATTCACTTCCGGTCCAGTAGGCTGGCCAGGTGTAACTCACGTTGAGTCTTCCAACGGGGTAAGAGCCGATTTCTGTCTTGTCATAGAAAAAGCATTGGAAATGCCGGGATTTAGCGAGGAGATGGCGGATCATACAGTGACTGTTGGCTATGGAAGGCAGTCATTTCTTTCGTTGGTAGATAATATCACTGAGTTAGTGATGAAAGGGCGCGTTAATTCTTTCTTCCTCGTGGCTGGTTGCGACGGTGCCAAACCTGGGCGTAATTACTATACTGAGTTTGTTGAGAAGGCTCCTGATGACTCTCTTGTTCTGACTTTGGCTTGTGGGAAGTTCAGGTTCTTTGACAAAGATTTAGGTCAGATCGATGGCATCCCCAGATTATTGGATATTGGGCAATGTAACGATGCTTATTCAGCTATCAAAGTAGCTGAGGCTTTTCAAGAGATATTTGGGTCTAAGATTAGTGAATTACCCTTGTTCTTTATACTTTCGTGGTATGAGCAAAAGGCTGTGGCTATTCTACTGTCTCTTTTCCATCTAGGGGTAAAAAACATTCGGTTAGGACCTAGTCTTCCTGCGTTTATGACTCCGAGAATCCTCAAAAGGTTTGGCGTAGAACCTATAAAAACTCCTGACGAGGATCTAAAAGCAATTCTCGATTATGTTACAGGTGTTGCCCTTTGAGTCATAAATACCCGCATTTTCATCGACATTTTTTCTTGTTGCAGTTTGTAGACGAATTAGTATTACTGGAGGCTTTGATCGCTAATTTTGAAGGATATAGGAGGTGGTTTTGAATGTCGTGGTTAAAAGCCATGAGGGAAAAGGAACCTCCCGAACCGACTGATCCAATTGGCACAGTTGTCATAGGTACCCTTCATCCGGATATAATGGATACAGCTAAACATATGGTTCGAAGATCACTTAAACTGGCGCAGTTTAAGACTGTTGATGTCGGGCGGGGAGTTGCTCCGGAGACTTTTGCTGCCAAGGCTAAAATTGCAAATGCTGACATTATTGTTGTTTCTGTTTTGCTTTCAGCAGCTAAGGAGAATCTTCCAAAGTTAGTTTCTGCTTTAGAACTTGAGGGTCTAAAAGGCAAGGTTGTGATCATGATTGGGGGTGCAGCAGTAAACAAAGAAGATGCAGACAAAATAGGTGCATTGTTCGGCAAAACAAGAGAAGAGGCAGTGATTTTAGCTAGGAAAGTAATTGAGCAAAAGCGGAGCAAAAACTGACCTCTATTATTATATGTCTGATAATCTGGCCACGAACTGTTTAGTTAGGCAGTCTTATTTGATTTAGTTCTTGTACGCTATCATATTGAAAAAAGAGTAGCTTTTTTACCGCTTTTACTCCCTTTTTCTGTTTGGTATGAATATTTGACCACAATATCCATTGAAGATACAAAACGTGCACTCTAGGTATTATAAAAAGAGGGGAATTTTGGGCTATTTTGCGTAAGCCTCGACGAGATCACGTGCTGTAATAATTCCTACCATTTTTTCCTCGGTCACGATAGGTAATCTTCTAATCTTTTTTAACATCATTACAGCGGCAGCTCGGTGAACGCTTGTCCCGGCAGAGATTGTGATGAGAGGTGAAGAAGCTTCCCCGCCTACTTTTGTTAATAACGGTTTGCCTTTAGCTAAAAAAGTGGTGAGCAAGTCTCGCTCAGTGAAGATTCCAAATGGTTCTTCTTTTCTAGTGACAATGACACTGCCGATGCGTTGATCACCCATGATCTTGGCTATGCTGGCCACAGTCGTTTTCTCGTCGGCAGTTACGACCTCTTTAGTCATAAAATCATCGACTTTGACTTCGGTTTCGGGTACATCGGGTAAACTGCTAACAAGGTCTGATGCGGTTATGACTCCCACAAGCTTTCCTCTATCAAACACCGCAAGCCTGCCTTTCTTCTTTATCATCAAATGAGCTGCTTCCTTTATCTTTGCTGTTGGACCTATAGTTATGAGTGGATATGACATTGTTGCCTCTACTTTTGTCTCTACAGGATCTTTTCCCAAAGCTAAAACTTTGCTGAGTAAGTCTCTCTCGGTAACTATACCCACAGGCGTTTCATATTTCTTGACAATTAGGCTTCCGATGTGCTTATCGCCCATTATTCCTGCAGCCTCAGCCATTGACGCCTCGGGGGTAATTGTAACGACATCCTGTCTCATGATATGTTTAACTTCTTTGTAACGCGATAGATCCCGAAGATATTGTTTATATGCGCTGTCGAGGACGCTTGGAAACTCTTTTTTTAAGTCTTTAGGTGTCCTCATAAAATTTGCCTCATGTTAATAATATCCTCGATATCTAATTAAGGCTTAAGTTTTCGTTGGTTAATTAGCTAGTTCTCGCCAACTGGGATACTAGATATTCATCTGTCTTGTTTCCAGTCCAAATCCTATTAGACCATAGACTCACATTGGAAGTTGCAGTGCATCGATAGCGCGTTAGATATTAAATGCAAAAAATTAAGAGCAGATTGATCTGGATTTTTAGATTATAGTCCGGTCACATTGAGAAAGGTGGTGATTTCTCCCGAAAAAACCTTCCCTTTTTTCAGATCCATTTAGTTAATGGTTCTTTCTTAATCGCACAAATCCTCTCTAAAGCATCAGAAACTGCTGCAGTAGGCTTATTTTTAGGGTAACCAATCAAGATTGGACCGTAGATCTGTTCATTTTCGTTTAGTTCGAGAGCTTTTACAATTTCTCGGTTACCTTTAACCATTGCACCAAATCCAGTATAACAGCTTCCAAGACCAAAAGATGTAGCAGCAATCATCATATTCTCGCATGCGAGTGCACAACTTATGGCACCTCCAGTTGCGGGGCCTATCACAAAGATGATAACGGGTGCATTGTAGTAAATTACATCTTTTGGTTTATTCATCGCATTATAGAGGCAAGTAGCCATTTCGTATAGCTCGGGATATTGATCTTTCATTCCATCTGTAGCATTTTTCCAGAACGGAAATGCGGTCTGAAAGAGTTCTTGCTTGAATTCTGGATCTTGGACAACAACAAATCGCCAAGGTTGGGAACGTGTTGCTGAGGTGAAGGGCGCTTGATTACCTGCTTCAATAATTGCTTCGATAATGTCTTTTGGAACTGGTTTTTGCTCATAGGCTCTGGTAGATCTTCGTTTGTTTATAGCTTCAATAACTGAATTCATAGCTAAATCACAACCAGGAAGTATGCCTAAAAACACATAAAAATGTTGGTTGCTGATGAGGCGCTAAAGTTTATTTATGCTTTGAGAACCTAATAGTCTTGGTGTGAAGTAATGGTTTCGGCATTGTTATTTTTGGCTCCTGGATTCGAGGAAATAGAGGCTACTACTGTAGTGGATGTACTCAGAAGATGCGGTGTAGAAGTGGTTATTGCTGGATTAGAAGCTCATGTCATTGAGGGAGCGCACGGCATGAAATTTGTTTCTGACACTTCAATCGATGAGAGTAGTATGAAGAACTTTGATGCGGTTATATGTCCAGGAGGCAACCCTGGCTACGTGAACCTCAGAAATGACGCTAGAGTTTTGGCAATGATTAAGGAGGCTTTTAGTTCCGACAAGCTTGTGGCTGCCATCTGTGCGGCTCCAGCTGTGCTCGCAGACGCCGGTATCCTGAGAAACAAAGATTGCACGATCTATCCTGGGATGGAGAATGAACTTGAAAAGGGCGGAGGAAACGCACGTAAGGATTTGGTAGTTGAGGATGGCAATATTATAACCAGTCAAGGTCCTGCGACGGCTCTTCTATTCGCTTTTAGTGTAGCCAAACGGTTGGTGGATAAAAAAACCGTTGATGTCGTTTGGGAAAAAACGCTAGCAAATGTCTTTGTAAAATAAGCTTTGGCTCTGAACTTTTTCTTTTCTGTGGAAAGTAGCCGGGATGAGGTAGCCTTGGTTGTTATGTAGGTGTTTTTAACATGGCTCTCATCTTTCTTTCCTTTTTCAGCAGGTATTTTATGAATGCGATTTTTTCCCCGGTTCTTGGTTTTTGCGAGTATTCAAATCAATTTTAGTCGTTATTTGGCAAAAGATTCCCTTTCTTGAGCTAAAGATCCTTATACTTTTTAAGAAGTCTACGGTGCGTGATGAGGTGTTATTGGTGAAAATTAGGTTTGTACATTTTTGGTTTCCTGCTGCAAGCTTGTATTTAGTAGCAGTGTTCATGGCATGTATTCAACGAGGAGAGTTGGCAGCCTTTTGTACTCTCGGATACATGTCCCTGCTTGCATCCACAAAATTAGCAAACGACTTAAATCAAGATAAATGAAGTCATAAATGGTTTGCATAAAAATTGTAGAGATAACTCAAATAGTAGATTTTAAAGATGATGCATGCAATGTTGCTCATACTTTGATCTTGAAAGAGGAAAAGAAATTAATAGAAGCTGGGTTTCAGTATGTGCGCTACAGCGAACGAGATGAAGTAGCTATCTGCAAGCAACCAAAGTGATCTCTCTAGCGCTCCGGTAGTATAGTCCGGTCAAGTATAACGGCCTCTCGAGCCGTGGACCCGGGTCCGAATCCCGGCCGGAGCACCAAACACCTTTTTCTGGAAGGTCTTTTGTCAAGAATGGTGCCTACAAGTACTTCGGGTGAGGAAATTGTCCGCGAGTCCGACTGCAAAAATGCACCAAGAAAACAGAAAAAAGAAAATGGTGGTTGGTTATAGGCCTAGCATGCCTAGTAGATTGTACTGGACAACCAGTGCAGCGAAAAGTGAAGCAACTAGTGACATTACCGTGATCATTGTGTTCAATGAAGGTCCTGCTGTGTCTTTGAATGGGTCGCCAACTGTGTCTCCAACAACCGCTGCTTTGTGTGCGTCTGAACCTTTTCCTCCGTGAACGCCTGTCTCAATATACTTCTTTGCGTTGTCCCATAGTCCGCCAGCGTTTGACATTAACAGTGCTAGCAACAAGCCTGAGAATATGGCTCCTGCTAGGTATCCGCCTAGTGCTTGGGCTCCGCCTATGAAACCCACAATCAAAGTTACACCAATCGTTATGGTGCTTGCAGGTAATAGTTCGCGCAATGCTCCTGTAGTGGCTATGTCAACGCATCGGGCGTAGTCAGGTTTTACTCCTTTCTTTCCTTCTTTCAAGCCTGGGATTTCCTTGAATTGTCTGCGGACTTCTGCTATCATTCTTTCAGCATTTCGTCCAACTCCGAGCATGACCATTGCTGAAAACAAAGCTGGCATGGCTAAACCCACGAAAGCGCCTAGCATAACTTTTGGATTTAAAAGGTTGAAATCAACGAGTGCTGCGATCTCTGCTTGTGTCTTTCCAGCTTCCACTAGAGCTGCTATGGCTTCACTTTGGAAAGTAGCGAGTAACGCAATGACTGTTAAGCCAGCTGCGCCTATGGCAAAGCCTTTGGTTATGGCTTTGGCTGTGTTTCCAGCAGCGTCAAGTTCGTCGGTTATCCTTATTACTTCGTCTCCCAATCCGGCTTGTTCAGCTATTCCTCGCGAATTGTCAACTATTGGACCGTACGCGTCATTTGATATTATCAGTCCTACGATTGAAAGCATACCTATTGCGGCCATTCCTATTCCGAATACAGCATAGCCTGAGCCTAGCGGTTCGCATAAGAAATAGGCGATTACTGCTGCTACACCTATTCCAATGAGCGGTGGGAAAACACTTTGCAGTCCGTAAGAGAATCCTGTGATAATGTTTGTTGCTGTTCCAGTTGTTGAAGCTTTTGCAGTGTTTAAGACAGGCTTCTTGTTTTCTGAAGTGAAGAAGTCTGAGGTTGTACCGATTACGATTCCCGCAGCCAAACCTACTATTGAGGCGCCCCACAATCGCAGGTCATACCCGATATAGTAGGATGCAACCAACGTTAATATGCCGAAAATGATGCAGGTTATGTAGGTCCCCATGTTAAGTGATTTTCCAGGGTTGCCTTTAGCTCCGATTCTCAGGGTTGCGGCGCCTATAATTGAGGCGAATATCCCTAAACCTGCGAAAACCAGTGCTATTTCAACGAGTCCCAGTACTGTGCCAAGTATCATTACGGCTACGATGCTCGCGATGTAAGAGTCCGCTAAGTCGGCACCCATGCCTGCGACGTCACCAACGTTGTCGCCTACGTTGTCTGCTATTACTGCTGGGTTTCTAGGATCATCTTCAGGAATGCCGAGTTCCACTTTTCCGACTAGGTCTGCACCAATGTCCGCAGTTTTCGTGAATATTCCGCCGCCTGCTTTTGCAAAAAGGGCTAGTGCACTTGCGCCGAAACTGAACCCGAGGACTGCTCCTGCGTCTCTAGTTATGAAGTAAACAATGCTTATGCCAAGTAGAGAAAAGCCTACTACTGCAAGTCCCATGACTGCTCCGCCTCGGAATCCGACCGGGAACGCTTTATTTAAACCGCTGCGTGCTGCGTAAGCGGCTTTAGCATTTGCTTTTGTGGCTATGTCCATTCCGACGTAGCCTGCTAAAGCTGAGAGAAACGCGCCAAAGAAGTATGACAGGGTTAGGCTAATATTTTGTATTGGGTCTGCGCTAGTCCACACTGGTGAGGGCAGAAAGATTCCCATGAGGGTTCCTACGACTACTACGAAGATTGCTAGAATTGTGTATTCTCTTTTCAAGAAAGCTTTTGAGCCTTCTTTTATTGCATCGGAGATTTCTTTCATTCGTTCTGTTCCAGAGTCTTGCTTGTCGACGTAACGGTAAAAGTAGAGTCCTGCTAGAATTGAAATTAAAGCGGCTATTGGTGCTATTAACCATGGTTGAAATATTTCAAGCATTTTTTTACTAACCTTCTTCTTTAGTTATCGTTGTTTGTTTTGAATTGGGTTGGGAAATTGTGTAAACTTGTTTATTAGCCTTTGTTTTATTGAAACCCAAAGGGAAAGTATTATAACCCTTATCCTTAAGATAATGGAGCTAAAATCCTCTAACCGAAGGGGACAGCGTT
>SMYP01000166.1:0-2416 GCA_007050895.1 Candidatus Bathyarchaeota archaeon
AATCAATGAAAATATCCTTTTTTGTTAAAGAATACTCTAATGAAAGCAAATCTCCAATTTAAACAAGTTCCCAATAAATTTAAAAGAGGAGACAGTATACAAAAGTGTATCCATTCAACATATTGCTGGAGAACGAGGTTTGAAGTTAAAAGAAAGTGTTCAAGCGTGGCTAAATGGAGCTTTAAACGACCCTATTGTAAAAATACTAACCAAAAACAGCCAATTAACAAAAACGCAACTTGAAACATTACTTATAGATGTTTTAGCGGAAAATATATCGGGCAAATACCTAAAATACGATGATAAAGCCAGCTTGAGGCTAACAAAGGCAAAAATAAGTCGCGGCTCCTTTAATAGGACTTTAAAACAGTCTAAAGAAAACGTTATAAAATCGATATATACAGTATTGCTTTTAGGCTATTTGGGTATCTTCGACAGCACAACTCTTGACCCTTACCTCGAAATAGCGAACAAATTAAAGGATTATGTGGAAGCATATCAAGACATACCAGACAAGGAAAAACAACTAGAAGACCGTCTAAAAGTCATAGAAATCATAAGAGAAGAGCTAGAAATAAGCTTAAAACGTCTCTCCACAACATAAGAAACCTTCTCGTGATGTCACATATCACAGCAAGAAAAGATAGCGATTTTCAATCCTAAACATAGCTTGAGAAAAAGGTCATTATAGAGTCTAAATTTAAAAATAAACATCAAGATTGCTTATTTTAAAAGCATAAATGTTTAAATCAAGTTACAACGCAAACTGTGATCTGTGACATCATAAAGCAAAATGGATTAAATGACCGCAAAACTTAAATTTTCCATGGGAAACTGTGATATGTGATGCAACAGTTTAAATCACGTATAAATCACAGAAGTGAATTGTGTGATTGAAGTTCTGCTAATGCTTATAGTCGTCCTACTTACTGCAACCATAGTGGCGTCTGTTGAGTATTACAAGCATGTTCAAAGAGCTCAAAGAGAGTATGAGAAAGCTAGAGAAGCGTTGGAGGACATTGTGCTGAGTTTTAATCGTGAATTGAAGCGGGAAGCTGATAAATTGGAGCTGGTTGCATTTAAGGTAGAGGAAAGCTCAGCTAAGGTTAATGCAAATCTTAAACGGGTAGACATTATCGAACAAAAGATCGTGCCTATCGAGAGCAAAGTTAGAGCAATGAATGACAATGATAAAACAGTTCTATTTAAAATAACAGAGATTAATAATAAAACGCATGACATGGAGATTTCACACCAAACGCTAAAAACGCAAATCAGAGAATTGGAGGAGAAAGTGAAAAAAATAGCTGAATTCCCAGAAATAAGAAGTGAGCCAGTGATACCTATCAGAAGGGACAAAGCCATGTCTGCATTAACGGATACGGAAGTAATAGTTCTAGAAATGCTCTCAACCGAAGGCCCAAAGACAGCTCCTGAGATTAAGGACAGAGTTAAGCTTAGCAGAGAACACACAGCAAGACTAATGAAAAAGCTTTACGAAAAAGGTTATCTTGAAAGGGAAACAGGAAAAATCCCTTTCAGGTACAGAGTTAAAGAGGAAATGAAGAAAATCTTAAACAAAGCAGAAAACGAGTAAGTATAATAATTCCAGGAAAGTTTTTTGTGAGATAACTAATTGTTTAAAACATGTATCTGAAAGCTTCAGCGTTTTCGCTCTATCTAATACATGTGAAAAGGAGTTGGCAGTAGTGAATCAGAGTAACATCTATTTTACGTAACTATCCAAGTTGTTGCTTGATTGTTGCGCGTGGTATGTTAGGTGTTGTCTTATATTTTAAATTGCTGCCTTCACCAGCTCTCAAGAGCAACCCTCTGTTAGTCATTCGAGCTAGGTAGGTTGATACCGTACTCAAACTAACGGGTTCCTTAAGTTCCTGTTCATACATTAACTGGACATCCTTGGAAGAGAACCAGACTAAAGGAAAATTCCTTTGAATAACCAATCGCACTTTCTCAAAACGAGATAAATTGTTAACTGTCCCACCAGCGCTAGGTCCAGAAACGGGTACTTCACCCGGCATGCCACCTAGCAATTCTACGAGGTCTAAGAGGCGAAGAGCTTTATCTCGTGTAATCTGACCTTCAAATGCAATAGTGTATCTATTACCTTCACTATCAAACAGCTCTACGCGCATTTTACGAGCTGGCATGTTGGTGTACACCTTAAGTGCTGTTCACAAGCTTTACACTTCACACCTTATAGGTGTTATGGTGAAACAAAAAAAAATTAAAAGGATTTAGGAGGTTTTAAAAAGGAAAAGAAAGAAAAATTGCAGAGTGTTTAATATTACAAACTTCACAATTGTTTTGAATTATTAAAGAAAATAAAATCCACCTTATTTTCCTATTTCCAATAGAAGCATAGGGGTGTCTTTTTCACAAAAAAGAGACAGAA
>SMYP01000166.1:2516-9827 GCA_007050895.1 Candidatus Bathyarchaeota archaeon
CATTATATTGAAGTATATTTCCAGTCGAAATTGTGGGGTGCGTGACTATCGATGTTTAGTCCTTTATTGCTCCTATTTTTCATTAGGTTTTAGGATTATTGTGCGAGAAAACTACTTTTTTGTACTGCATAGTTTATTTGTTCCATAAGAAATAACGGTGTTGCCTCTGAAAATAAGTGGGGTAAGTCAATGGGGAATTCAAATATACTTGATGATGTTTTCGAGAATTTCGTGAAGGGTATAAAGCTTTTCAAAGATCGAGAGGTTTTGAGACACGATTATCTTCCTGACAAGCTACCTCATCGAGAAAGCCAAATACGGCTTCTTGGTGGAGCAGTAGCACCTGTTTTGAAAAATGCTAGATGTTCTAACATTTTTATTTATGGCAAGACTGGCACTGGAAAGACTGCTGTTGCTAAATATGTATTAAGTCATTTGGAGGCTAAGGCAAAAGAGTATGGATCGTCGGTTAAGTTTTGTTATGTTAATTGCCGGATGACTGGTACTGAATATAGAATATTTGCGAATCTAAGCCAAAGTGTAGGTTTGATAGTCCCCTTCACTGGTTTGTCCGTAGGAGAAGTTTTCGATAGATTTCGAGCAAGCTTAGATGTATCAAAGACACTTTTCATTGTTGTTTTGGATGAGGTAGATGCCTTGATTAAAAACCGTGGAGACGGTCTTCTTTATGAACTTACTAGAATAAATGAGACTCTTAATAACAGTCGAGTTTCAATAATTGGAATTTCAAACGATCTTAGGTTAAAGGAATTTCTTGATCCTCGAGTCTTTAGTTCGCTCAGCGAAGAGGAAATGATTTTTAGACCATATGACGCGAGTGAACTCCGCAATATCCTTTTTGAACGTTCAAAACTGTCCTTTAATGAAGGTTCTCTTTCCGAAGCTGCCTTGAACGTTTGTTCTGCTTTAGCTGCTGCCGAGCATGGGGACGCTCGTCGTGCTTTAGATTTGTTACGAGTCGCTGGTGAGGTTGCTGAACGACAAGGGGCGAAAATTGTATCGGAGGATCACGTTAAAGAGGCAGAAAAGAGTATTGAGCATAATCGAGTTGTTGAAGCTCTCAAGAATTTAACTTTACATTCAAAGTTAGTTCTATTAAGTGTGTACCACTTGAATAAGTCAAGCGTTACTACTGGGGAAATCTACGATGTTTATAGCAAAATATGTAGTGAATTAGGTGCTGGGCTTCTCACACAACGGCGGTTAGGCACTTTGCTTAGCGAGCTTGATGTAATGGGCCTTTTGAATGCGAAAGTGGTTAGCATGGGACGTTATGGACGGACTAAAAAGATTAGACTGGAGATATCACGTACACATATAAAAGAGGTCTTTGGAAGTGATGACAGAATAGGGCGTTTAATTGAGTGCAAACCAGATTTTTCTTGTAGAAGCATCAGTTAATTATCGAAAATATTCTTCTTATAGATTGCAAGAATATTAACTTGTTATATGAAGGAAAGAATATTAGTCTCTAATGTTTGTAGGTTTACCAGCGGTACTTTTCCAGGTGTTGGAACTAATCCAAGTTTCTGCATGTAGTCTGTTTGATCTTGCCAGCCTCCAGAATTAACAATTAAGACTCCTCGATGGTTACAGCAACCCACCACGTGGATGTGACCCGCATGAAAAATGTCTGGAACTCTTTCTATCACTAGGAAATCTCGGTTTTCTGCTGCCAGCATTGTTTTTCTGCCATATATTGGTGCTAAGTGGCGACTTTGCAGAAGTACCTTCATTGCTTGCTCCGGGTGGCTATGATCCAGACCAGGTACTGCGGCTATTATATCATCTAAACTGCGACCGTGACTCATCAATATTTCTACGTTATGTAGACTGACCATACAGGGATTTCCAAGTGAATGAACTCTACCGCATTCTTGTAGTGATTTCACAAAATCTCCAGCTATTGCTGGTTGAGGTAAAGATTTCCTTGGGGCGTCGTGGTTTCCTGGTGAAATTATGATTTCAATATAGTCTGGTATTTGCTCAATCAGCTTTGAAGCGAGCCTATATTGTTCGTGGACGTCTTTTGCTACCAGTTCATTTAGTTGGTTGGGGTAAACTCCCACACCGTCAACTATATCACCCGCAATTAGTAGGTATTTTACGTGACCGGCAATTTCCCTCATTTTATCATTTCCGTATTTACCATTAAGCCATAAAATGAAGCGTTTAAAGGCGGTTCCGTTGAATTTGGTGCTTCCCATATGTATGTCTGAGGTGAGCACGGCGTAAACGGGTTCTGGGGCTCTGTGGTGAGGCTTATTGCCGATTTCTGGGAGAATTATGTCTTCAGCCAAAAAGAGGGTGCTTCTTGTTTTTACCACGGCGATGCATACGATTTGGTCGGGTAGAAGCTTCTGGGCTTTCCTATATAGCTCCTCTCGTGCGTTATGGGTTACCAATATAGTGGCGGTTGCATGCAAATCTTCAACTGTTAAAATCATGTTTCGCTTTGATTCTCTCTTTTCAACTATCATACAAATTAATTTCAGTTTTGTTTTGACTGGTGATTTTACTGCTTCAGATATTGGTGTTGCAGCTCTAACGTCAATTCTCTGTCTTAGTAAACTCGCAATTCGCTTAAATCGGTCTTGGAAGTATTGGAGGTATTCTTGGATGGTTCCGTTGGATGTGAGTTTACCTGTAGGATCTTCTATTACGTTAATGTTTGCCTCCACATCTTTTGCATAAGGGTAGAAACCGCTCTTTATTTCGGTAATCTGCTGCTTTGAAGTCTGCCAGTTTTCATCTTGCTGTTGGCTTTGCTCTTTATCATTAGTTTCTTTTTGTTTCAGCAGTTTTTCCAGAAAATTCTTGTCGATGAATAATGGTTTTTCTTCCAATTCTTCTATTTCGTGCAATGCTTTGCTGATTATTGTGGTTGGGTCGTCTGTAGCTGTTATGGCGGTTAAAAAGTCAAATGCTTCGCTGCTTAGTTGGTAACCTGCTGCTATTGTTGCTTCAACGGCTTTTTGAAGTTTTTCTCTTTCAATCATATCAGCGGTTTCCATTCTCTTCTTTGAAACTATTGGCGTTTATCAACACCCATACGTCCGTTTGACACTGTAGTGCATAACTGCGGCTAGCGCTGTTATGAAGGCATCGATTTCAGGCGTCGCTAATGACCGCGTTTCTCTTTCTGTGTTCTACGGTTTTTTTAATCTTTAATGGATTGTCTTTCATTATTTTTGGTGACATTTCAAGCGCTTTCGGGGTTGAGGTTGAATTCACTTCGGTTGCTATATACATTTTCTACTCTAATTCCTACAGTCTTATTATTCTTAAGGTGAGTTTTTTTATTACGAAAAGGTTAGAGGGAAGCAACTATTACTATATCTTTTCTATGTTTGGTTTTCTGAAATACTGCCCTTTACTTTGGGAAGGTCTAATTGAGCATCTTTCGTTTTGTGTGTAGATTGATTTCTTAATATCATTCTGATTTTCTATTGTCCAAATGGAGTAATAGGGTTTTCACGGCATTTTAGTGGTAACAGTTCGGTTGATGTCCTTTGTCTGACGCTAGTAAATCTATACCAATTATAGATTTTTAATTGATATTCTAACAAGGGCTTTTATGTTTATATGGGGCATTAATTATTTGGATATATTCCTACAAGTTTAAGTAATCGTGAGGGAGAGACTGATAATGGCTGAATTGCGAAAGGTGCAACGTACTCCTACTGGCACATTTTTTGTTTGTTTGCCAAGATATTGGGCTGAAGAACATGGTTTGAAGAAAGGAGCTTTGATTGCTCTTGATGAAACTGGTGATGGGAAGCTTCTTATTGATCCGAAATATGATGCTGAGCAGCTGCCTAGAGTTGCGACTTTGGTCGCTGGACCGTACCTAAGTCGGGAGATTATTGGACGTTATCTTCTTGGTTTTGACATAATTCGTATCCAAGCAAAAGAACGTATTGACTTCGACGTCAGAAATGTTGTTAAGACGACTGTTAGCTCCTTGATTGGGTTGGAGATTGTTGAGGAAAATTATTCGCAGATAGTACTGCAATGTTTATTGGAGCCTTCCGGGTTTCCACCTGAGAAGATTTTGCGACGTAACTATGCGATAGTTGCGGGAATGAACCGTGATGTTGTTAACTCTTTTGTTGATGGGGATTTACAGCGGGCTAGAAGTGTTATTGCTCGGGATGACGAGAGTAATAGACTATATTTCCTGTTGGTTCGGATTTTGCGTACAATAATTCAGACTCCTCGTTTAAGCGAGAAGCTTGGAATAACTCCTATAGAGTGCTTAGATTACCGTTTGGCAGCTAGCTTGATCGAAGCTATGGGCGATGCATCAGTAAAAATTGCTGCTAAGACGATGGAGCTTAACGGACTTAAACCTTCTGAGTCGCTGCGGAAGCTCTTGGCTGGTCTACAGGCAATTTGCTATGATGCTCACGAACAAGCTATAAACTCTTTCATAAGCAAAGATATCACTTCAGCTGAGAATGTGCGAAACATGACTGATAGAATCGAAAATCTGTTCATTAATATTGAAAAAGTTGCAAAGGATCAGCCTATTGAATTGATGGCGCAAATCTTGTCTGCCTCCTCCTTTCTAAGGCGAATTTACGAATACAGCGTGGACTTAGCAGACTTGGTAGTCTAGCGAGTTTGCGCTGTTGATTCTTTTATTCTCATCGGAGGCATTAACACCATTATTTATCCTAAAATCAGCTTTGGAAAGGCGATATATATTCAACAGGATTTTGGTAGTGCAAAACTCCAAGAATAGAACTCTGGGGCTTTTTAGTATAGCCTCTCTTGGGGTTCAAATATGCTGCCTTTACTTTTAATGCTCAGCAAGAACGATTTCATATTCTGAAATCAAAGCCTAGAGTGACGCATAAGTTTATTAATACACTTGATGCCTCACGCTACGCTAAAATGATTGAAAACATTTTTAGATAGTGTGCAAGTCATTCTATTCGAGCCGGGGTGGCGGAGTGGTTATCGCGCTGGCCTCGAGATCCCATATCAGCACAAACTGGGCCTGTGCCAAAGACAAGCCAGCCAGTGGGCCTTTGGCTCGCAGGGGTTCGAATCCCTTCCCCGGCGCCACTATTCAAGGTTATGTTTGTTATGGTTTGCGTAACTTATATGAAGTCTTGGAATGAAATTAGTACTGAGTGAGTATGAAAGAGAGAAAGGGGCTTTACTTTGCTCTCCTAGCGCTCATTTTTTTGTCTGTACTTAGCGTGGGTGAAATTACTCAGGTTGAAGCTTGTTACGGTCCGCACATAATTGCTGACATAGATAAAAATGAAGTTTACATAAATGACACAGTCATCATAACAGGGCAAATATGTCCTGCAGAGCCGAACGTAACAGTGAGAGTAACGTTCACTAGGCCAGACTACACATGGATAGATCAATATGTGGTTGCCGATGCTGAAACAGGAGAATTCACTGTTACCCAAACCCTTGACATGGTTGGATACTGGAATATATTTCCAATACGTGGTCACATTTGTGATCGATTATACGCAAATGTAACTGACCCCGCCGATCCTCTAGCTCCGTTGCCGACGCCTGAATTGCCACCTTACAAGCCTAACGTTTCTCTGGTAACAGTAGCTGCTGTTTCAATGAGTGTTGGCCTAGTAGCATTAACGACGGGAAGAAAGAAGAAAACTAGAAACATCAGTTCCCTAAGATTGTTTGTTCAAATAGGCTTCGTCTTCCTGCTTTTCTTTGGTATGTTCATTGACCACCGCGTTGTACCCGTACCTGCTGAACAAATTACGCCACATGAGTATTTGATTGTAACAGACGTGTTAGGGGTGTCAATGCCCGATGGGTTTCCAGTTCCCTTTTTCGGTTGTTACTATCCCTGCGGAAAAACTGTGACTTGCGCGCTCTGGGAGCTTCAAACATACATATACCCATTCTGGGATGTTGGGCGTGGCTGGGGTGTAGACTACGTATCTTCGGGAGCAATGAGATTAGCCGTTGTCTTCGGCTCCGTAATACTGCTATCTGTCCTACTTGGGAAATTTTTCTGCGGTTGGCTCTGCCCCTTCGGTTTGTACATGGACTTGCTCAGCCGCCTCAGAAAGGCGTTGAAGATAGAATACCGGACTTTTTCAGATCGTTTTAACGAGAGGTTTCATCAATTTGGCTATGTGATTCTGGCCTTGCTAATACTTCTAAGTGTCATCTTCGGCTCCCAAGCTATAGCTGGCACCCAATTGGTTCCTGGAACAGAAACAGGCGGGTTTGTCTACAATTACTTTGCAGCGCCTTTCTGTCAAGTCTGTCCCATGAAACCATTATGTGTACTACTGCAGACGTCAGTAGGTCTCATGAGACCCGAATGGCTTACTGAGGCAACCACCGGGGACTACTACCAGTTAGGTTTTTACTTAACTTCTCTGAACCTGTTTGTATTAGGTTTAGTAACCGTAGCTGCCTTCTTCTATCGACGAGTATGGTGTAGACTCTGCCCTTTGGGCGCCTTAATCGCCTTGTTCAATCGTTTTACACCCTTCAAACGGTTTGCTGGAATACGCTTAGACAAGGTAAAAGAGAAATGCACAAAGTGTGGGGTTTGTAAGCGAGTCTGTCCCACTCAAGTAACTGAAGTTTACGAGAAAAAGGGTGGTGATGTTACAACCTCCAATTGCCTCCTATGTCTGCGCTGTGTTGAAATGTGCCCATACGAAGAAGCTTTGAACTTAAAAGTAGCTGGAAAAGCCATAATTAAATCACGAAACTGGCTAGACTAAGACTAAATAATCTTGAAATATAGCAATATGGCTGGAATAAGAATGAACAAAAAAGCAACAATCGCCTTCTTTTTACTGATTCTTTCTACAACCCCAATTGATGGTTTGGGCCTAGCGAGTTCAGTATCAACAGTACCACAAGTTCGAATTCTACCGGATGGCAGTATCACCCCTGCTAATGTGCCCATTCAACGTGACGGCGACGTCTATACGTTCATTGATAACGTTTGCGCGCAGATTGTTGTCGATAGAGATAGCATTGTGATTGACGGTGCAGGTTATGTTCTTCAAGGAACCTACAATGGAACACGGACAGACTCTTGGGTGGTAGGTCAAGGGCCTAACCAAGAGTTTGATGAATCGGTGCCTTGGACTATAGGGATAGATATGGCAAATGAAAACAGGCACAGTCTAACCATTAAGAACTTGAATATCAAAGATTTTTACATTGGAACATATCTTTGGACGTCAAATAACACCATAACTTATTGTTCTGTATCAGATAATATAGTTGGCATTCTGCTTTCAGGAGACTCTAACACCATAACAC
>SMYP01000098.1 GCA_007050895.1 Candidatus Bathyarchaeota archaeon
AATTATCCTGCTGGAGCTCAAGTAGATTTTGAGGTAGATGCAATTTTGGGATATAATTATGCTTATTCACTCGAGGGCCATCCACTGGCGATATTTACCGCTTTTGAAGTTGCAGCCGTTAGCTATGGAAACATAAAAACACTAAGCCTTCCTTGAAGGTTGAAGAGCCCACATAAATTAAACTTTTAAAAAGAGAGAAAAGGCTACGTGGTACATGGGTAATATGCCTAAAACGAACCAAGCTGCCTCATCTTGACCTAATTCACATATTAGGAATGGTATGGCTCCAAACCTCATTAATGATAAACTGTGTTTAATTCTGATACGGTTTCCGCATTCATAACTATTATTAAAGCGGCACATGAAAAAGAGAGAGGTGTTGAATATTGACAGAAACAGTTAATGCAAGTTCAGTTGTCATATCAGCTGAAAGGCCACAGATAAAAGAGAATATTGTTGATAGAAAAACCATTGTCTACCAAGCGACCATTGATCCTGCTGTGATAAGAGTTGCTGGAGAAAAACTCAAACAGCAGCTGTTCACTAGATTAGGCTTGTTCAAACCGAAAGCAGAAGAAATACAGTTTATCTCGTTGGATAAATACTACGAACCATACATGGTAATAAGCGGAAAATATTTCCTTGATTATTACTGCAAAAGCACTTATGTTTTTAAAGTTAATGAAGGCGTTAAAGAAGTTGTGCTATTGAACCATAAATTTATACCTGAACAATCACGATCTACCAAATCTATTCAACTTTATGGGGAAGAAAGACTCATCAAAGAAGGCAAGGCATTTCTAGTCCTTGACAAGAATGGCAACGATTTATTAATCGATAATCTTCCATCGGCGCCTTCTGAGAAGAATCCGAAGAAGGTACTTGAGGAATATGAAATAGAAGAGATCCCTGAAAACACTGATGTCAATTACGTCAGGCAAAGAATAGCTCAACGCCCAAAAAACGTGAACAGAATAGTTGAAGAAGTCTTTGAAATAACTGAGCGTTCATTAATTTACACGCCTAGATTTAAACTCCTTTTCAGGAACTTAAAGAGTGGCGAAGAAAAAGTAATGATTATTGACGGGATTACGTCCAAAAAAATCTGACAGAATACTCTTTCTTAAATTCCTCGCCCACTCATATTCTTCTTAATAATAGGAATCCATATTTGCCTATCAAAAGACGATAGAATATCACATTAGTATTATAAAAAAGAGAAATAAGGTTACAGGATACGTAAAGAGCACGTCCAAAACGAAACGGATTATCTCACATGTTTATGCTAGGAAAGTTAAACGAAAAGAGCCATTTTGGTTTCATGAAAAAAATTTTCGCTAAAATTTTAGTGTGCGCAACTAAACATTTATCGTCATGCACATATGGCTTTATTTTGCCGCGGATTTGACGAGTATAAACACTAATCCGAGAATTGCACCAAAGGCTACAAGTGTTCCCCCAATTGTGCCTGCAACTATTCCGAGCAAGAGCAGCACTATTGCCCAAACTAGTTTGGATACGAATCTGGACCCTATTGCACAGACTATCCCGATGACTATTTGAACCAAAGCCCCGGCAGTGCCACTAAAGAAGGAAAGCAGCGAGATGTTTTGAAAAACGCGAACACCCAATTCGAACAATTCGAACAACCCTAATACAATTATGATTATTCCACCTGCCAATGCAAGTATGTAGCCGACGTAGGGAAGAGTTGGAGTCTTCTTGCGAGGCATTTTAAATTTCACATATCTCAGACGGGCAGGCATTTTTGGTAGAGGTTTTCTGGGATCAAAACGATTTTTGTTCGCCGATCTATTGAAGAGGAATACATGTACACAACCCTGTTAATTTTTTCGAGTTCATTTTGTGATATCCATTTTTTGTTTTTCAGTTCTTTAAGCCCTTTGTTTACATCCGTTCGCAGATTTTTTCGTAGAAGGATGCTATTTCGGATGCCTTCTTCCGTAACGATCTTTTCAAGCATAGGTTTCTCTTCAAAAAGCATAGGAAGTTTATCAAGGAATGCCTTTATAGCTTCTGAACGTGGTCGAAGCATTGCTTTCACCTTTGCAGAGACGAGAGCTCCCTTCATTTTTGTCAAAAATCCTATGTCACCAGCTATCGATGGTGAATACAAGTTGTATCTTTTCCTTTCTCCATTTTCATATCGGATAAGATAAAATGGTATGTATACTAATTTGCTGTGGTGTTTTCTTCCTGACAAAGTTATTGTGTCGAACTGGGTTTTGCAGAGTTTTATTTTTTGAGCGGTATCCTGCATAGCTTTTGTTACGTATTTGCAAGCATTTTTTATTGTTGCTATTTCTTGTCGTTTCATAATAATTTCGGCTTGCTTAGAACCCTGAAGCTCTCTCAATTTCATGTTTACTGCTGCGATGTGTGTGCAACACTTAATTCTTTGTTCCGAAATTTCATGTTTCTGAGCGTTTTCGGCATCGTGGATATGTTTAGTGTTTACTTTGATTTGTTTGCGTAGGGTAGAAATTTTTTTCTTTAGGCGATTAATCTTCACGATCCATTGTCGTTCAATTCCCTTTTTACTGTTTCTTTTGCCATGCTTTAACTTGGTTTCGCATCTTTCAACTTCTTTTTTTAGGTTTTTCGTTGCTGTTCTAAGTTTAACCTGTTTTTTGTTGAGCTGTAGGAGTCTTTTCTTGAATTTCTTACAGGATCGTGCGATTTTTTGATTATATTGGCTTTGAATTTGTTTTATTCTTTTCGCCGAGATTTCCTTGGTTCTTTTGAGCCTTCTAGAATGTTCTTTCTGGATTTTTTTGATTTCTCCTTTAATTGCGTTGACTCTTCGTGTGGTTGCTGTGTTGAGAAGTTTCATACTAGCGTCAATATTCTTAACGTCGTTTTCGATTTTACCTCTTAAGATCGTAAGCTGTTTTATGCTATCTCGGGTCTCTTTTTTTCCGATTGTGGGCTTTAGGAATACTTTTGCATTGGATGACTTTTTCATCTCCCTCATCAGAGGCAGGTAGTTTCCAAGGGCTTCTTTGAGGTCACGAGTCGCTATCATGCCCTCAATTGTTATTTCTTCCGCTTCTCGAAAGTTGTTGAAGTAATCTGCATTTCTGAAGAGGGCGGCGGTTAAAGCTTCGGTTGTGTTCTGGTTTCTTTTAATGTCCTTGTTAAAAATCTCGACGTCTGGTGATGAATCACAGGAAAGCATATGAGAGGTGACGCCGAGTCCGTCGAAAATCAGAGTCGCTGTCTCGTAGGGAACCAGCCAGATAGGATAACAAACTTCGGCAATGAATACTATCTTTTCATCAGTCTTTTTAAGAAGCTTGCTTTCGACTTTTCTCCTATTGGATTCAGCCAAGAATAGAACAATAGCCATTTCCATCTCTTTTGTGAATTGCTTAAACCTGTTCGCGTCTATTTTGGAGAAAGGTAGCGTAAACCTCTTTTCTGGTATTTTACTTGGCGAAATAGGCATAAAGTATCTTCCAACTCAGATTATAGGGGGTGCGCAATTGATATGAGGAGGGAATCAGATTTAAATCTTACGACTTAATACATGACATCATAAATCACGGAAATTAATCTTCCACGAAAAACTACAAAACCAAAAAGCACTCCCGACATCATTCATAAACATGCCAAAGCAGAAAATATAATTATGCGTTCCAAGCAACCATAAAACACAAAATAACTATTGCACATGAAGTTTCTTGGCAAAGATTTTCTTAGGCTCTAAAACAAAAAGATAGGACATTCCCCTGGAGAAATATTCAAGTTCCAGTAATATTACCAAAACAGAATATTCCACCTTATAGAATAATCTTCTATAGAAATACTCCAATCTGCAGGTATCCTTTTCGAAAATCTCTTTCAAGTTTGTCATCCAGACCCCCAGCAAACCCTTTGAAACAAAAAAACCTTATTGCTCAAAGAACAAATAGAAGATTCGATTGAACGTGATATGTATTGAAAGGTCTCTCTAACCAATTTCTGCTAATACAGATTCTATTGCTTTTCACTTCACTATCTTTGATAATTCCAACAGTTAATGCTCAGAATAATGCCTTAATTTTGGAGTGGGAGCAGCATTGGCCGACATATGGAGTCGGTGGAACCTGCAACTTCGGAACACACAACTTTTTCGTTGGGGACGTTGATGCCGACGGAGTAGTGGAACTCGTAACTGGAGGAATGACGTATAGCGGTGATTATCATGGCGCTAGTGAAGTGGAGGCTCCATTTGGCATCTGGAATTGGGACGGCCAGAACTTTACACTTGAAGCTTATCACCCGTGGAAGGGACTTTTGCGCACAATCCACGCTGATGATTTAGATGGTAACGGCAAGCCAGAGATAATTACGGGAGGATATGTATCAAACACAACAGATAGTTCCAGCTTAATTCAAGTTTGGAACTGGGATAACGAGGATATAGTTATGAAATCCAGTTTTGAGGGAATCAGCGCTGCTTCGATTCATACTGGTGACGTAGATGACGACGGGATAGCAGAGATATTTGCTGCGGGAACAATCGTCAGAAATAATACTGCGTTTGCTCGGTTGTGCGTTTTAAGGTGGGATGGAGAAAACACTTCTTTATTGAAGAGTTATGAATGGCGCGCTGGAGAAGGCGCTGGGGCGAAATCGGTTTGCGTCTCTGACCTGGATAGCGACGGAGTTTTGGAAGTGGTGACTGGTGGCTACGATTATGGTCTCACCAACAGCAGTGGCCAGCTGCGTGTTTGGCAGTGGGATGGTGAAGAATTGCAGTTGAAAGCTAATGAGGAGTGGCGTTTGGTGGAGGATGGTTATGGTGTGACTGTTACGGGAGATCCTATGGGTAACACTTTGGTTGAGAATGTTAAGGTAGGAGACGTTGATGGGGATGGGGTTTCTGAATTGGTTACGGGTGGGTTTGCTTTTGATGGGGAGAAGGTGAATGCTCAGCTCAGGATTTGGAGTTGGAATAGTATGAATTTGATTCTTGAGGGGAGCAGGGAATGGTTTGTTGAGGATATTACGGAGGTTAAGGCTGTTGCTTTGAGTGATGTCAATGATGATGGTGACTTGGAGATTCTGGTTAGTGGTGGCACCGCTGTTTATGGGGGGTTTGACGTTGACACTAAGCCGGAAGCTGCGTTTCTTACGATTTGGAATTGGGATGGTGAAATGCTGAGGCTACAGCATGAAGAGGATTGGACTATTGGTGAGGGCGTGTTTGCTTGGAATGTAGGTGCGGGAGATGTTGATAACGATGGCAACACGGAGATAGTTACGGTGGGTTGCATGTATGTTAACCAACTTTGTGACCCGGATCTTCGAATCTGGTCTTTATTTGTTTCTGAATCTGCAGGTCCTCCCGAATATTTTGTTTTTGCGGTAGCTGGAATAATGGTTGCAGTTTTGACTGTTCTAGGATTGTATTTTGGTGTTAAGAAGCTGAAATGAAACGTCTATATTCTTGATTGAACCTTTCTCTAACAAGTCAATTCTCCACTGCACATGGGACACTTAGCTGGAAACTCTTATGACAAATGATTCAAAGTGATTCTGCATGTGAAGCATAAGTAGATGTTAGATCTTGGGTTTTTGAAACCTTTTCTGTGTTTTGCAAACCTAACCGTGGAATATTTAATTTCCATAATGAATAATATTTGTACATTACAATATTATGCAAAACAAGTATCAGACGAAGTTTGATCAGAATATTCGCTCTAAAGGGACTGAAAAAGAAAATAGAGAATACCGAGTGTTCACAAAGTGATTTTTTGTGACTACGGGTTGACAATCACATTGTTTTATTACTATGATTTACCAACAATTTTACAGTTGATGTTTTATGGGAGCAAAATATCAGGTATACAAAGATGTTGCTGGTAAGTTCAGATTTCGATTGAGAGCTGAAAATAACAAGATAGTTGCTGTGAGTCAAGCGTATGAGCAACATGCAGGTTGCGTGAACGGAGTAGAAAGTGTGCAGGCTAACTGTGACGCTGACATCGAAGATATGACTGTTGAAGGAAAGCAATTACCTAATCCTAAATACCAAGTCTTCTATGATAAAACGTGCGGATATAGATTCCACTTGAATGCTAAAAACGGTGAAATCATCGCAGCAAGCGAAGGCTACAAGACCAAAGAAGGATGTATGAATGGAATTAGCGCGGTACAGGCAAGCTGCAACGCGGAAATCGAAGATATGACAGTTAAGCAAGCCGAAACAGCAGATGAATCTATGATGGAAACCTCTGTTGTTGCAACTGAAATGCCGATGGAAGCTGAAGGAATCAAGCTGGAACTAGTTGATCTACCAGATATGGTTCAAAAAGGCGACATAGTCTATTTTAAAGGAAAACTAACCGAAAATGGCAAAGGAGTAAGCAAAGCTAAAATTACAATACGTGAGCATGATCGCTCATACCTTATGGATGAGGTTTTGGCTAAAGGATACACTGAAGAAGACGGGTCTTTCGATCTAGGATGGAAAGCCAGAATGGCGGATTTGTGGGATGACACAGCTGAAATCTACGCGCAATACGATCGTGACAAAAAACCCAAGCACATCAGAAGCGAAATACAATCAGTCATTATAAAATAAATTCCTATAATTTAGTGGAACACCTCCCACTTCTTTTCGGAACTGAATAGACTTCTGTTTAAATAGAATGTATGCGAAAAATCGAGCCACGTAGCATTCACTCATCAGTTCAAAAGCTTTCAATTTACATACAACCGTGAGAAAGCATCAATGAAATAAAGAAAAATGGTCGTCAGTTGACTGCTAAGCTTGGCAGTTCAGCCTAAACCGGTACCTACTACTGATCCATAATGTGGTCGTTGCCGTTTAGAAACTGCTTGTACACTGGATGTGCCTTGAAGCGCAGGGTTGTTTCAGAACTTTCCACTGTTCCGCTTGGCAGTCGCATACAGATTGACTGCACCACTGCACCATTTGAAATTAGTCGTACGCCATCCAAAAGTTCGCCTTTTGTGATGCCTGACGCCGCGAACACGAGTTCTTTTCCTTTCGCCAACTCGTCTTGAGTATATTCTTTTTCCACGTCAACACCTACTAGCTTCAACCTATCTATTCGTTCAGCGTCGTCTTTCTTGTCGCGCCAAACCTTTACAAGCATTGTTCCGCCCAGACACTTTACAGCTGTAGCTGCAATCGTTGCTTCTGGACCTGCACCAGCGCCCACAAGCAAATCAACACCAGATCGAGGAATGCAGGAGACAACTGCGCCTGCGATGTCTCCGTCTGGAATCAGTATGATCCGCACTCCTAGTTTTCTAAGAGTTCTCAGAAGTTCCAAGTGTCTCTCGCGCTCCAGCATTATAACAGTCAAGTTGGAAAGCGGCCTGTTCTTCTCCCGTGCTACTGTCCGCACAATTTTTTCAAGAGGCATATCCAAGGAAATTTTACCCATGGATTGTGCATCAGTAGCAACTTTAAAGTAGTAGCCGTCGTCGGGAAGAACTTGGAAGCTACCGGAAGGAGCACAAGCTAAAGCGGATATGGCGTCTTTTCTACCTTTAGAAGCTGCAGTAGTACCATCTACTGGGTCTACGACGAACTCCACTTTTGGCCCTCGTCCTGTTCCTACTTTTTCTCTGGTTGTAAATGCTGGTGCATGGTCTTTTGGGCCTTCACAGCAGATGACTTCCCCATCTAGGTCTGTCTGAGCTAGAACAGCTCTTGAAAACTCCACTGCCTTTGCGTCTACCAAGTCACAATTACCTTGCCCAATGTGCAGTGCAGCACCTACTGCCCCAGCAATGGTAATTCGTGTCAATGAAGGAGCCAAAGCTCTTAATGAAACCACCGAATCATCTCTCCGTATTTCTATACATTGAATTTCAACTAATTAAAAGGTGTGTATATTTCAACCGATATATCACCAATTAGTTGTCTAAAGAAGGCCAAGCCAAATTCCCATGTATTGTCCAAGATAAACCAGAAGGGCGAAAGTGATGAATCGGGGTATGAAGGTTAGCGCTAGAAAAACGGGTATATTTGTTTTGAGGAAACCGCATGCAAATGCAAGTAGCTCCACAGGAAAAACTGGGATTAAACCGAATATAGTGTAAAGAGGCCAGCCCCACTTGTTCCAAACCACCGTTATTTCTTCAAGGTGTTCGACGGACACTCGCCTTTGAAGGTAAGGTCGCCCAAGCCGATATGCTAAAACATAATTGACTGCCATTCCTATGGTGAAGCCAGTTGTAGCAACCAAGATAAGCAGAACAGAATTAACAAAGGGTGCCGCCGCTACGACCAAAGCAGGACTCCCCAAAGGCACAATTGTTCCAGCTGCGATGGTTACAAGAAAAATACCCGGAAGCCCATAAGTTGCAAAAAAAACGCCGATATTGGATAGCATGGGTGTCGCCGCGACGTTGAAGATTTTCAGAAGCCAAATAATGATTAACCCTGCCACCATTGCAATAAGAGCAAGTTTGATTGAGGAGCGCATCCATGAAGCCTTAAGCAAATCGGATAAGCTATAATTTGCCCTTTGGCTTTGCTCAAGCATGATAACCACTTGTGAAACAAAAGTAACTTTGGTCTTTATAAAAAACCTTTGTCAATCTAATACCCGAAACTTCCTTTTTATCCTTATTCTGACGATGCTTTGGCTTTCTTGCTGTTTTTCAGCAACTCTAGCAGTGTTTTATGGCATTTACTGCATTCGAGCATCATGTTTCCACATGAAGGACAAAAGATTTCTTTTTCATTCAATTTTTCCAGAATAGTAGCCAGGGCCATTTTGTTCTGTTCTGCTCGCTCGTCATCAACTAAAGGCTCAATCGTGATAGCCACAATATTCTCTTCTTCACGTGTTGGTTCGAGTTCTTTTTCAAGCCCGACTACTTTACGATAAACTTTTGCTATGCTGGTTTTTCCCTCCCGCAGTTTTTGCTTTTCATCCTCACTGGCCTTTTCTATGATCTTTTTACCCCTTTCAAAAGTTCGAGTTGAAACTCCAACTTTCTTGGCAACAACCGCAGTTGCCTTGCTTTTCGTCAATACAGGCTTAGCGTCATCTGACGCTAACCCTAACTGAATATTTCTCCCCGCTTTTCCCGCCTCAGATTGCCGTTTTTTCGCTAATGCCTTTTCAATCTCCAGTAAGGGTACGCCTAGCTCTACAAGCTGAAACTTGGTTAAATGACGTCGTCTTAGATTTGCTTCTATGACAAACTTTTTTTCAATAAGCCTATCTTCAAATTTTCGCACTTCAAAATCTGGCTCAATACCCAATTCGATACAAGCTCTAAAGCGGTGATGACCATCCAACACTTCCAAATCTTCGTTAACTACAATTGGATAATGCTGCCCTTCCGCTTCTATTGAAGCCTTAAGCTCAGCAAATTCTTCATCAGACATCTTAGGCAACAACTTTTCATAGTTGGGATTCAAATGCAGGCTCATAGCATCGACTCTATATTGTATGCTTTACTTTTATTTCACCTCTTATTTAAGGAAAAAACAAAAAAATGTTAGCGTTTGCAAGAAAGCTCCGCCGAGCAGATCCCTACCTTCTTGATCCTTCTGCCTTTGTCTTTCCATGGCATAAAATCAAACAGATTCTAACATCCAGATT
>SMYP01000143.1 GCA_007050895.1 Candidatus Bathyarchaeota archaeon
GTAGATAATAGCGACTATTACTATAATGCCAAAAACAGATGCAACCAGTATCAACCCATAATCTTGCAAGAATGCCATTAGACCTGTGGGTTGCGTCTCGTAGTTCTCCACATATTCAGCGGGAAAAGAAACTCCTACAGGGTAACGTTCGTCAGGGCTAAGGTTCTGCGCTTCCCAATAGACTCCTAATCTGCCATCGTCAATCACCGTGTTATTCCAGAGAACCTCAGTTGTCTTAACCATGTCACTGCTTACGCCGTTGGGCAAGACAACCAGTATGCGAAGATCAGAAATGCTTGCTTGTGCCCACCATGTTGGAGTAAACTGCATACCCACGTTACCCTCGTTTTCTAGATCCGCCCAAAGCATCCGCGCGACGTTTGTGGTTAAATTAAATCTAGCTGTTTCCCCAGCTCTCAACGGCTCGTAAAGGTTAACAAGCACTTTATAGTCGCTTCCAGAACTCTCGTCCGAAGTTGGCAATAAGCGCCCATACTGATCAAAGGCTTCACCGATAGTAAAGTCTCCTTGAGGCTGCCCTATGAACACTCGATTTATTTCTTGACCGAAATCAAGTGTTAGGCTCATGTCATAGAACAAGTCAATAGTACCGTCTTGATTTATCCAGATTTTCACCCATTCATGTTCAATGTGGTAGGCCCTTTCCTGAGCTTTAGCAGTGCCCATAGTCGCTAGCACGATAATTAAGGCTAATATGACTATTGAAAGGTGAAAACGGTTCACCATTTTGGCTCCTCAGTTACTTCAAATGTGTTTCCACAGTAAACACATGTTGCATAGGGAACGCCAGACACTATTTTAATCTGATTGACATCAATCGAAGCGGAACAGTTGGGGCATTTAAGTGGGGCAGCCTTCATTCTTCCCGATAATTCTAACTGGTGAATAACGGTTTTTGACTTGCGAGTTATGTAATAGGCAATCGCAAAACCTACGCTGATTAGAATAATACTAATAGTCAATCTAGTTAGTGTTAGAGAGGGTTCAGCAGAGGCTGCTATAGCGAAGATTACTCCGAAAAAGAACAAAATAGTTACCGCAATGGCGCCCAATACCGTTACGATTTTCACATTTATTTGTGGTGTAATATCTTACAATTTAATCTTGCCCTTCGACCACAATCCGATATTTGTGATTCTGACATATCCCTATCTCAGAGTTGGTTTATATTACGATTCAAGGTTTTAATGCAAAGTTAATAACAATGAGCAAACGTCTGTCAAGAAAGAATTCATAAAATATTTAGAGGTTATGTACAAAAAAGTTCCCTCAGAAAGATACCAGAATCCTAACGCTTGGACTCGATTTACAATAGAATCTCCTTTCTAAGATTTTCAGTTCTATCGAATTGCCAAAAACTTGCCTGCAGGAAAGATTCTCTCGATGTCGTTATCAATCTCGAAGCAGTCTATAAGGATATTCAGTGTCTATATAGAATTGTTCATTTCGGTTTTTTTAAGGTGTATAGCTGCTACAGTAGCATTAACGTTTTTTTCTTCCACTACGATTATTATTTGGGATGTGTGAGGCGCGAAGATTCCCCGTTTTATGTTGGTGCCTGATATAGCGCCTATGGCTATTGAAGCTACACCTGCAGAATCTTTCATCCTGTCGCCAATTAGAGTAACCACGCCTAAACCATATTCTATCTTCAAGTTTTCGTCAAAGCCTTTCAGTTTTTCTTCGTTTCTCTTTAGAAAATCCGAGTCTAAAAATAGGAAGTCCCTGAGTCTCTCACCTGTTTCCAAGGTTTCAGCGCCTAAGTCCATGAAGTCGTTTCGCTTTTCCCATATTCTCAATGAGTCTTCCAGAGAACGGCTTTTTTCGTCGTTCATGGAAAGAATGGCGCAACCAGCCTTGCCCGTTAAGCATTTTACTACTTCTCCGCCTTTTATCTCAGATTGAATCAGGGAGTATTTTTCAGGATGATCTATTGGAACTACCCGTAAAGGTTGCAGGAATCTCCTAGCCACTGCAATAGCGGGGCTCTGAAGGATTCTCATACCCATCAATGAAGCCTTGTGAGCCTCATTGTAAGTAAGTTGAGCAACGTGCTCGGTTTTCTGTCCTTTTACGACTTTAGGGTCTGCACTTTGCACGGGAACATCCTTGAACAATAGCGTCTCAGTTTGGTAACGAGTTTTCAGCAGACATGAGGTGAAAACCGCTGTGAGGTCTGAGCCGCCTCTGCCCAATACGGTTTCAAGCCCATCGGCTGTTACACCGAGGAAACCCGCTAACGAGACAACCTTTCCCTCTTCCAAAGGTTCTATCAACGTGTTAATTCGTTTTCTGCTCAGCTCGTAATTCGGTGTTGCATCATCAAAATTGTCATCAGTAACAATAGGCCAATTTTGCAGGGAGACATGGCAGGAATCAACACCATTACTTTTCATTATGTACTCTGCCAACGTGGACATTGCAAGTTCGCCGCCGAAAGTAAGAATTTTAGCTTTAACATTCCCGCTGAAACGTTTGTTGACCGAAAAAAGAGCCTCTTGCGTCTGACGTTTGTAATTGGTTAATTGAGCTTGCACTTGCTTGAGATAACTGCCTTCAACGTGAAGTTCTGCGATGTGATCGTAAACCTTGAAAACGGGGTCTATCGGAACCTGTATTGACTGCGCATATGATTCTCCTATACCTATTAGCGCGTCGGTGCAACCCATCGGGGCTGAGAACACGACTATAGGACCTAAAGTCTCTCGTGATTTAAGCTCTGTTACGCGTTTAAGAATTTTAGGAAATCCTTTGCCTTCTACATCTAACAGGCTACCACCGAATTTTGCAACTGAAAGTTTCTTCTTCAAAGCTCATACCTCCTGAGCATAGATTTTAGCAGATTAATCTTGCTTTATATATTTTCTGAAATTAGTTAAAATTCATTTGTTAATAATGAAGCAAATTTTATAATCGCATAGCTCGCTCTTAAAACATATGCCCTTCCTGATTGGTAGATTTGAAAAACTCTCTTCAGGGGCTTTGCAGAAACACTGGATATTCTTTCTGCTACTGCTGTTGCCGCTGGTGTCTTTTATTTCAGTTCATATCGGCCTATTAACCGCTATGGTTTTTACGTTGCTTGTACCGGGTTTGATTTTCCAAAGGTTTTTCAGTTTAAAACTCTACGAAACACTAGTTTTTGTTCCTGTTCTTAGTGTCCTCGTCTCAACCCAAATTATATACTACTTATCGTTGACTCTCGGGTATTCAAGAGAAACCATACTCGCCTCGTTTCTTGCCTTGGCTGTTGTCTACGGGCTGGTGAACTCACGGAAAAAATCAACATACTCCTTTAAAGATTTTCTTAAAATCATCCGACTCAACAAGGCGCTGCTACTGGTTTTTCTTCTGATTTTCGTTATCTCCGCAGTGGTGCTTTATCGAAGCGTTTGGTTTGAAAACGACCTTGGCATAGTTATAACGGGTTCAAACTGGCAAGATACACCCCTGCATTATGAAATAATTGAAAGCATAAACAACGGCAATTTCCCGCCTGAAATGCCATATTACTCCGGAGAAACTATGAGCTACCACTACTTTGTGGATTTCCACACGGCCATTATAGAAAAAACATACGGGTTTCTGCCCAAGCTTCTACCCTTTCTGAACGCTGCTTTCATCCTTATTTTTGCTTTATCCGTCTACTCATTGGCAAGAGAGCATGGGAAACGCGCGGCAATCTTGGCCATGGTAGTAGCGACGTTCGGCTGGGGCTTAAGCTATACCGGATTTTTCTCAGCGTTAATCAGCGGACAATTCAACCCTGCAACGAATTATATGTACCAGTATAATGAGCTCTTCGGTTTGCCGCCCATGCTTGACAACCTCTTGCAGCAGAGACCGCTTCTGGTAGGGTTGCCTGTTTTCGCGTTCGTTTTAACCCTGCTAAAAGACATGAAAAATAGGAGCACGGTCATTTTAGCAGGAGTCGTTACGGGTTTGCTGTTTCCCTTCCACGCTGTAGCCTTCATTTGTGCGTACGCTGCCTACTTCGTCAGCCTCCTGTTAAACAGCAACTACTTCAAGAACCACCACCTGTACTTTCTGGTTTCCGCAGTCATCGCACTGCCGTTTCTTGTTTCCAGCAGCACTTCAACTTCAATCACCTTGGCCCCTCTCTGGGCTTTAAACTTCTTGAAGGATAACCCTGTTCTGTTTTACATCGTGAACCTCGGTGTTCCCTTCTTACTCTCTTTAATTTTCATTACAAAAGTGAAAGGAACCTTTCTCAAAATCGCCTTCATAATGCTGTTTCTAGCGCCGAACCTAATCTCCATAACACCGAATGCTTGGGACATGTACAAATTCTTCATTTTCGCTTGGATTCCCATAGCCGTATTGAGCGGAGCAGCTCTAGCAAAACTTAGGAAGAGTTTGGCGTTTGTGTTGCTTTTGCTTTCTGTTTTAACGACGGCAAGTGTCATAGCCTATAACGTTGGGACAAGCTATCAGGCGGCAAGCTGGGATGAATATAACGTGGGCATGTGGGTCAGGAACAACACTGAAGAACAAGCGGTCTTCTTGACATACTTTTCCATTCACAGTCCGCCAACCATGATTGGCGGGCGGCTAAGGGTAGCTTCCTATGTGAACTGGGCTTACGGCCACGGTGTATCACTTGACGACATCAACAAACGATTCCACGACATCGACTTAGCCTACACGGGCAGCGGAGGAGATTTGAGAGAGGTAGTGGAAATATATAACGTCACGTACATCTACGTTGGCAATGAAGAGTTGAGCAAATATCCCGGATGCGTTGCAAGGTTTAATAGTGTGGAATGGCTGGAACGTGTTTACAATGAAAGTATACTGGTTTACAAAGTAAACTACTAATGTTCAGGCAGGTTTAAGGGAGCTATTACGGATTCTTAAAAAACGCTTTTATTCGGACCGAATGATAAGACTTCGTAGGGAAAAAATGAAAGTCAACTTCTCGTTTGAAAAGCGCGAAGTCCTAACTCTAGCAGCGTTGCTTTTCATTGCGTTTATGGTAAGGTTTGCGTTTTTCTCAAATCAAGGATATGCAGAAGTTGACACCCGAGATTTTATGGCTTGGTTCCAAACCGCAGCAGACTATGGACCGAGAACTTTCTACACCATAATATGGTGCGATTATCCACCATTCAACATCTACTTTTTCTGGATTTTCGGCCTACTTGCGAAGAGTCTCTCGCTTTTCGGAACAAGTCTTTTCACTTATGTCATGAAGTTGCCGCCTAATCTCTTCGACACGGCAACTTCGGTCCTCATTTTCGCTTTCGTGCGGAAACGTTTAGACTTCAAGATGGCACTTCTAGCCACTGCTCTGTACGCTTTTAATCCTGCTGTAATCTTCAACGCGGCAGTTTGGGGTCAATTCGACGCGATTTACACATTTTTCCTTGTTCTCTCTCTAATGTTGGCTCTGGCGTCTAAACCCGAGCTTTCAGCGGTAACTTTTACTCTCGGAATCTTGACAAAGCCACAAAGCATCGCCTTGTTACCGTTGATTGCCCTCCTCATTTTCCGGAAAGGGTGGCGACGCCTGCTAACCTCAATTCTTGCTGGAGCAACAACAATTTTCGCGGTTATCATCCCGTTTGAATGGAGTAACCCCGCAACCTTCTTGAGCAAAATTTACTTTGGAGCTTACAGTGGCTACGAGTATACTTCAATAAATGCTTTCAATACTTGGGCGTTAGGCGGCTTATGGGTGCCTGATGGAAACCTCTTTATTGTAGGTTGGATGCTCTTTGGAGTCTTTACTGTCTTCACCTTGTACGTTTTACACAAACGCTTCACTGTTTCAGGCGAGCAGCTTGCGCTTTTTTCAGCATTCATGCTCCTATTCGGGTTCTTCATGCTTCCAACGAGAATTCATGAACGATACCTGTTTCCGGCCATAAGCATTTTGGTTTTGCTGGTGCCGTTTTTAAAGAAAACTCGATTACTTTATGTGGTGTTAACCGGCACTTTGTTTATCAACGAAGCCTATGTGTTGTCATTTTTGAATTCTGCTGATCCATTTATCAAACAAGGCGATTTAGTGGTTCTATCGGTAAGCTTGATTAATTTACTAGTGTTTCTATACGTTTTAGTGGCTATGTGGGATGAGTTCAAGGGGCGACCGTTCAGAATAACAGCTAGTGCAACAAGCGGGAGCGATAAGCAAGAGGAAAAGTAGAATGAATTTTAAGACAGACCTTAATAAGCGAGATTTGTTAACTATCGCTCTACTTTCAATCGTTTTCTTCTCGGTTGCTGTGTGGAACCTGGGCTTATCGCAGGCGCCGATCAATGGTTGGCGAACCACTGAAAACCGAATATTCTACATTGACCTCGGTGAACAAGCTAACACCAACACGGTTTACTTCTTGGTTAAGAACGGCTCCGCTGAAGTTCAAGTGTACACTGGCTCGCCTGGAAGCTGGAACAACAGCGCAAGCCTCAGCTTCGCAGACAGCTATTACGTTTGGAAAGACGTTACAGTCAACAGCCAGACCCGCTACATGCGCTTTGAAATTCAACCTCGGTCGTCTATTGAGCTTGCCGAAGTCGCCCTCCTAAATCCAGACAACCAGCTGATTACAGTTACCGCGGTTACTGGAGATAACTATTCTGACCCGAACCTTTCCCGCCTGATTGATGAGCAGAATCTGGTTCAGCTTCCGCCTACGTACATGGGGGAAACGTACTTCGATGAAATCTACTTTGTTAAAAGCGCAGAGCAGTACCTTAATCGTCAGGTGCCTTACGAGTGGACGCATCCGCCACTCGGAAAACTAATCATCGCCTCTGGAATCGCAGTGTTCGGCTTTAATCCCTTCGGGTGGCGAATAATGGGCGTCATCGCGGCTACGTTGATGATATCTCTCATTTACATTTTGGGAAAGAAACTGTTGGGAACGTGGATAGGAGGTTTCGCCGCTGCTTTCCAGTTAACCTTCGATTTCATGCATTTCACAATGGCAAGGATGGGGACGGCGGACACGTATGTCGTGGTCTTTTCATTGGCGTCACAGCTTTTCTTCCTGATTTACCTCAAAGAGTTATTTAAAAATGGATGGAAAGCTTCAGTTCATCCCTTATTATTGGCTTTCATTTTCTTCGCACTCGGCTTTTCAACTAAGTGGGTTGTTCTATATGGTTTTGCAGCTCAGCTAGCTATTCTCGTTGCGCTCAGGCTTAGAGAGGTGGCAAAGGTGAAGAAAGGCTGGTTGGATAAACTTAACACGTTCTCTAATCACCCGTATGCTGTGATTCTTGTTTTCGCGATGTTGGCTGTTCTTATCTACTTTTTGACTTATATCCCAGACCTACTTGCCGGTCGCTCTTTAATCGAGGTCGTTAACTTGCAGGGGTCAATGTATGGATACCATTCAACGTTGACTGCTACTCACGCTTTTTCATCTCCATGGTGGGAATGGCCATTAATGCTTAAGCCATTGTGGCTCTTCGTTTCTTACCTTCCAGGCAACTTCAAGTCAACAATTGTGCTTTTAGGCAACCCTGCTGTTTGGTGGGTTGGCTTCGCATGCGTTATATGCATTTCGGCTTTTGCACTAATTAAAATCTTGAAGAATGCTGGTAAGCAACTTGAAAAGATAGGTATACCAGTTTTATTCATTTCGGTGTTTTTCTTTTTCCAGTGGTTTCCATACATTCTTATTTCGCGGGTCACTTTCATCTACCACTTTTACGTCAATGTACCTTTTCTTTGCTTGACATCAGCGTACTTAATTAGCAGATACTGGAGCAACAAATGGATTAAAATAGCGGCAATTATTTATTTTGTAGTTACAGTTACCATGTTCGGGTTGTTTTACGCTGTAATTTCTGGAATGCCTGCGTCTAACTCATGGATTGAAAGTTTGAAATGGTTTGAGAGTTGGGTGTTTTAACCGTGAGAGAAAAGGCTAGTAGCAAACGCATTAAGATTTCAGTGGTTCTTCCAGCTCACAACGAGGCAGATACATTAGAGCCTGCAGTAACGAAAATAATCAAAGTTCTTGACGAGTACGCTGAGTCTTACGAGATTTTAATTGCTGAAGACGGCAGCACTGATGGAACAGACAAAAAAGCCGATGAGCTTTCGAAAAGATTGCCTGTTGTTAGGCATATTCACTCAGAAGTGCGTCTTGGAAGAGGAAAAGCCTTGAAAAATGCTTTTCAACAGTCCGATGGAGAAATTCTCATTTACATGGATGTAGATTTAGCTACTGACGTGAGGCAGTTAAAAGAATTGATTAAAAGCGTTGACGAGAATGAATATGACTTTGCTACTGGTTCAAGATTGCTTCGCGAAAGTAACGTGGAAAGAAGTGGAACACGGAATTTAGCCTCTAAAACTTACAATTTTATGGTTCAAGCGGTTCTGGGCTCCAAAATTAAGGACCACCAATGCGGGTTCAAGGCATTTCGGCGAAAGCCGCTTATCGAGTTGCTTGACGAAGTAGACGCTAGCCACTGGTTTTGGGACACCGAGATTCTTGTTAGGGCGCACCGAAAGGGCTACAGGATAAAAGAGATTCCAGTGTTGTGGAAGAGCGGACGCGAGACTAAAGTAAGACTGTTTCGCGATTCGTTTTATATGGGTTGGCAGATACTTTCGCTCTGGTGGCGTTTGCAGGCGGATTAGCCTAGCTAATCATTTTCTTTTGGCTAAGAGGACAAATGCTCTTGCGACGAAGGATAAGCCTAGAATTATGAGTATACCAGTCCAGAATACGAACCATTTGGTTGTATCTGTGGTGTTGTTGAGGTAAGTGGTTACCAAGTAGGCTGCTCCGAACCAGTAAACAAGGTTTCCCATTGTTTCTGCCGTCTTGTTGATTGGCGAGTTTATCACAATTCTCAGCAATAGAAATATGATTTGTAAGATGCCTAAGCCTACGCAGAACTGGAATAAAGCTCCGTATAGCACTGTATGAACATTTGGAGCAATCGGCGCTGGTAGAGATATGCCAGTGGCGGGAACTTGGGTGAGACTGAAACTGCTAAAAAAATCGAATAGTGCATCGAAAATGCTGGTGGGTAGATTAATAACGAATACTATCCCAAGCAGAATGAGAAAAGAGCCTGCAGAGATTGCAGAAAACATGCGTTCTTGAGCCTTAGTCGAGCTACTTCGTGTGTTAAGATTCTTGTTCAATTTCTTTCTCCCTACTCGATTATTTGCGTCTTAAACACATAAAACTTGCCTTTTTTTAATCTATGAGGTGCATGTTTTAAATACTTACTCTTCAATAAAAGATTAGAAGAGGATATGTCTATGGGTTATTGTCCTAAATGCGGTAATGAAGTTGACGAGGCTATGACTTTCTGCCCCAGATGTGGGGCTCCATTAAAAACGGCAACGCCAGTTCAAAGGGTTGCAGTTCGTCAAAGAAGCGAAAAAGGCGAGAAGGGCGAGAAACAGGAAAAGCAGGAGAAGCAAGAGCCTGAAAAAGGCGAAAAACAGGAGAAGGGGCAGTATGGCTATGTGGGCTGGTTGGTTGGTGGTTTAATTCTTATACTCATCGGTTTCTTCGCGCTACTTCAAATCTCTAACATCATTACTTCAGGAATTAGTTGGGCTTTGGTGTTATTGATAGTCGGCGTTATAGTTATAATCGCTGCTGTTTACTTTGCGAGTATGGCGCGAAAGCGATATCCGCCTCCACCTTAGAGAAGGTGGCCAAAAAACAGTCTATAGAGTCTATGTTCCAGAAGCGTAAGAGTATTTCGTCTCCCGAACACGCGAAAATAGTCTTTGCCAGCTGCTTCTATCATATCGCCAATAGCGTAACGGGGAAACATGCAAGAAGATATTAACAGGCTACCCCACTCGCCGCGTTTAAGATCATGCAGCATTTTTACGTCGCGCCCAGTGTCCACCTCAAAGAAGTAGCTATCATAGTTAGGCGTAACGTAAGGCAGGTCGTCTAACTGCTGAGCAAAAACACCTTCTGTTGCTGTGTACATCTCTACAATTGGCGCTGGTCCGAAGTACTTTCTGAGAACAGCAGCATATTTGAACTGTATCTTGCGCACGCTAGTGCAGAACATAGCTTTGAAATTCCATAGATCAGCAGGTCTTTTACCGTGCTTCCGTTTGACGTATTTGGCGAATGCTAAAACTACGGGCGTGACGCCCATAGTGGCAGTAACGTCCTTTTCAAGTGCCTGCTGGTAAACTAGTTCGAATCGTCTCTCCCAATCTGCTTTGCTGATTCCAGAACCAAGCTCATCTATCGATTCTTGCCGCGGTATCAGACTGACCCTTTCAAACATCGGGTTAAGTTTGGCGTAAGTTCCAGAACTATACCCGTAAGTGACTTCGCGACCTTCCAAGGTCATGGCATGGACGTTTGAGGGAAAATTCAGGTTTAATATGTCGCCAGTGAAGACTTCAAAGTTCTTTTTTCTGAGTGCGTAATTTATGAGAGCTCTTGCGCCGCATGTGAAAATCTGTTTTAGATGTTTCTGGGTAGCGGGTAGAACTTTTGCACGTCCAGTTGAACCTCTTGTCATCACCCAGCATTCTGGCGGTTCAGACAAAATTACGTTGTAGTTCCCCTCTTTCACTTGTGCAAAATAAGGCAACAATCCCTTGTAGTCTATTACTGGAAAATTTTTTTGATAGTCACCGATTCCCGTGATATCTGAGGCACTGTTACTTTTTCCATAATCCGTTTCCGAATAATTCTTTAACAACTCTCCCAGAACTCGCTCCTGCGCTTTCTGTGGATCCTTCAGCGCCTCGTACCATGGACCAATTATTGGCTCCAAAATGCTGTTAATAACGTCTTTCTCAGGCATCATGAGCTTTCGTCTACCATCTTGTGTGAATTGCCTTATATGCTTCGCCGTATATAACTGAAAAAAGGATAAGGGGCATAATGCAAATAGTTCATGTTGCTGCGGAAAAAATTCGAAAACTTGAAGTGCAAGGCGCCAGAAATATCGCCATAACAGCCATTAAAGCTCTTGAGTCCTTGGCAAGAGAAACGACCGCCAAGACGAAAAAAGACTTCATAAAAGCGCTTTCCGAATCCCGGGACGTCTTGTTTTCTTCAAGGTCAACTGAGCCACTTATGCGAAACGCTATTCGGTGGATAATCAACCAAGTGGAAAAAAGCGGTAAAGAAAAAGTAGAAGCCCTTGCCGCAGTCGTGTCTTCAAGTTCCATCCAATTCCTAAAAAACCTCGAAGCCTCGAAAGAGTGCATCGCAGAAATAGGTGCCAAGCGGATACTCGATAATATGGTGATTTTTACGCACTGCCACTCTTCTACGGTGACACATGTTCTCCACAAAGCCAAAGAAAAGGGGAAAAAGTTCGAAGTGATCTGCACTGAAACACGACCCGTTTTTCAAGGGAGAATAACTGCCAAAGAACTCTTGTCAGTCGATATAAAAACAACGTTTATCGTGGATTCGGCAGCACGTTCTTTCATGCGCACCGCCGATCTCGTAATTGTGGGTGCCGACGCCATAACTTCGGAAGGAAATGTTATCAACAAGATTGGCACAGGCACAATAGCACTTTTGGCTCATGAGACAAGGAAGCCATTTTATGTTATCACGGAGCTTTTAAAATTCGACCCAGCCACGGTCTGCGGGGATTATGCCCAAATTGAGGAGAGAAATCCAATCGAGGTATGGGAAGGCGCGCCTAAAAAACTGGAAATTCGAAATCCCGCATTTGATGTTACTCGACGGGACTTCATTCATGGCATAATTTGTGAAGAAGGCATAATTCCACCGCATGCAGTAAGTGAAGTCATCTACCGCAAGTACCCGTGGATTCTAAGTAATTCGTGAAAGTTTTCACTTGAAAACCATCGACCAAAAATTCAGCTTCAAGAAATCTGGAACAAGAAAACGAAGAGAGTTGATGGGACCTTGTATTATAAACTTGGTATATAGCGCTGGTTTCTACAAAATATGCGTTTATAGTTCTTGAATTTCACATTTGAGTTTCTTGATAGTTTCTTCGGCGTTTAGGGGTTCTACTTTTAAGGTGTAAAGTTTGTTTGGTGTTCGAAGTTTAAGCTTTACGACGCCTTTCAGTCGTTTGACTGAGCAGTACTTGGCGTTTTCGCTCATCTCCACGAATTTTTCAACGTCAAATATTTCGGCTGGCATATGCAATCCTCGTATTAATTGCTTTGATGGAAGCGAAAGCGAGTTTTTATTTGTTTTGGTTCCAAATGAGAGTGTAGAACAGCTTAAATCTATAACCACCTAAACTAAGAGTTGAGGTTGAGAATAGTGAGCGAAGAGAACATTTTGGTTTCGTTGACTGCAAGCAGAGAAAAAGGGGAAATAGTCTATCGAGTTGAATGCGCCAGTGATCTCACTAAGGAAGAGTTTGAGTACTATCTTAGCGAAATTGTAAAAGGCGTTTGTGAATGGAACAAAACCATCTGCGAAGAAAGCATTAAAAGATTCAAGGGAACTATTAAAAAGAGACGATAAGAGATCCTATCTAACCAGTTGTTAAATCCTCAGAAGTAACAACTTAGACTTATTGCTCTTGACCTTGTTTTTTTGAGTAAAACTTGTTTATATTTTATTTGATGGCAGTTGTTTGCGGAAAAACATATTTGATTTTATGTTTAAAAGGCTAGATATAGGTGGTGTTCAGACGTTGAGTATTTTTGTTACAAAGGCTGATGGAAGTCGACAATTATTTGACAGAGAGAAAATTGTCAGGACTTGCTTGAGGATGGGTGCAAACAATATGATTGCTGACAAGATTGCCGGAAGGGTTGAAAGACGGTTGTATGATGGGATATCGACTAGTAAGATTTTACAGATGACGTTAGCGCTCTTGCGAGGTTACAAGCCTTCGATTAAAAATCTCCTTGATTTGAGGAGAGGCTTAAGCCTTATGGATTCAAAGCCAGAGTTTGAAGTTTTCGTACAGCTTTTGTTGGCGAACAACGGTTTTGAGGTGTCACCTAACAGGATTTTGCCAGGAAAATGTGTAGAACACGAAGTTGATGCCATCGCAAAAAAAGGCAACGTGACATATTTTGTTGAGGCAAAGCACCACGTGAACTATCATACTCCAACCGGACTAGATGAGAGCCGAATTGCCAGAGCTATTCTAGAGGATGTTGCGGACAGTTTTCAATCCGGAATTTCCGGCCTGAAAATTGACAAGGCAATGATAGTCACTAACACCAGATATTCAGAACACGCAACTCGTTACGGGAAATGCAGAAACATACTCCAAATCGGATGGAACTCGCCAAGGAACCTTAGCTTACAAAGGATGATTGAAGAAAAAGACCTTTACCCCGTGAGTTCTATTAGAGGATTAAAACGTGAAATAAGAACTGAACTAGTTAACTCAGGAATAGTAGTTATGAAACAGCTACTCGAAGAAAAACCGTCAGCACTCGCCAGAAGAACTGGAATCCCAAAAGAAATACTTAAGAAAATCATAGAAAAAGCTGAAACCAGCTTAGCGGCAACAAACAATTTTTAGCAAAAGTGTCGCGCTTCAAAACGAAAGCTGCGATAAGTAAGAATTAACTCATGCGTTTTATGAGGTCGTTTATAGCTTCGCCCCGGTAACCTGCTTCGCCACCTGCTGCGTAGCTTTTCTTGGTTTTTCCTTTGAAGCCTTTCTTTGGGGGATGCAACTTAAACACTGGTTGTACGTTCGGCAGTTTCTGGTATTGGGTTTTGCATTTTGCTATTGCTTCGGCGAGCGCGTCTATTGACTTGTAACCGAGCGTCTCCACTGATTCATCTGTTAGCTTCTTTCCACCAGCGAGTTTTCCACGTTTTTGTAACATTAAAGCCACGGTTTCTTTAGAGACTTCGCCCCATGTGACGTAGTTCTGTACACGATAAAGCATGCCCATGAATGATGGGCGGTTATCGATGAGTATTGCATTGTTGGTTCTGGCTAAACGGAGCAGCTCAAGAGTTTCTCTGGCTTCGCGTAAAGCGCTGATCGTTCCTCGAACTTTCACCACAGCAAAACATTTCCGTTCAGCGGTTTTTTCAGTCAAATTACCTCACCCAATCCGCCTGAGTTACTAGACCGTAAGTCTTCTTTAATCCGTCAAAAATCGCGTACGCGTACGAAGGCACAGTTCTAGTGGAACCGCGGCTTCGGATCCATAGATCTTTAACACCAGCTAGGCCCAAAATCACTTTTGCCACTTCACTCGCCACAAGCCCCAGACCTCTAGGTCCTGGGACAACAACCACACGCACACCACCGCATTTACCCTCAACTTGGAAGGGTACTGAGTGAGGTTTTCCGCAACCGCACTCCCAGCTTCCGCATCCACGCTTAACCGGTACAATGTTCAAACGCGCGGCAGCAGCTGCTTTCTCTATGGCTGTTCGCACTTGACTAGCTTTGCCAGCACCTAGACCTATATAACCGTCTCTGTTTCCAACAGCGACAATAGCCTTAAACCGTGATTTTTCACCCGCGTCAGTCTGCTTCTGAACCAGATTAACATTTATAACTTCTTCTTGAAGGTCAGGGAGCAAAGCGTCAACAATCTGAGGCTCAGAAATCTTCAAACCACTTAAGAAAACCTCTTCAATAGAAGTTACTTTACCTTCCTGAATCATTTTGCCCAAACGTGTTTTTGGAACCCATTCCTCTAAACGGTCTTCTCCTCTATCCCTACGACTCATGTTTTCTTTCCACTCTTCTTTTCGGTTTTATTTTCGAATGATTTGATGATATCAGCTTTAACCATTGAGAAGTGCTCAGGAAGTTGTTCAGGAGACAGTTTCTGTTCCATGTACCTCGAGAACTTGGCGGAGTGAATTTCAGTGTCATCCTTTAAACTCTTCCCGTAAGCAGCAATGTGCTTGCCTTCTATGCGGTTCTTAACAATTTTCTCTTCATCATGAGGAACAGCAACACCAGCATTCAAGACTCCGCTTAGCACTGCAAAAATCTTGGCACCTTTTGTGGGTGCGATCAAACCTATATCCAAGATAGAATCTTCAACGCCCTTAGCTTTAGCTTTCAAACCGCACAGCAATCCCGTAAGGTAGGCAGCTGGAATATTTCCCGTGGGCGCTTTCCACCCGTACCTCCGTAACTCTCTGCTATGGGCAGTTACCAAAACTTCGTCTCCGTGTGGCTTAGCAACAATTATTTGGGCAACAACGTTTTTTACTGTGTTACGAGCAACAAGCCGTGGTCTTCCAGACAACACTAAGGCTTTTCGTGCTTGATAATCAGTCTTTCCTTCTCTTCGCCGCCTAAGCGGAACTCGATAACCAGAACCTCGTGCCATCAACGTTTCCTCCAAAGATCATTAGCTTTCAAATAACGCTCCAACTCTGCAACCGACTCGAATTTTCCGCTGCCAGCAATACCATAACACTTCCTGTAAGTGTTTTCCGTAATAACTCTGCTCGCTTTCAATTCACGAAGTTTTCGCCTTAAACAGCGTATTTTAATCATCCACGCCTCTTTTTTTGAAATCTTTGCATGACCAGACCCAGTTCGGCTACCAGCACCTTTACGGCGACCCACACGCTTCTTCTCTTGAACTGCCTTTGCACGAGACCTACTTACGCCTTTCTCAGGCAAAGAAACAATTATTTTCTCATGAATCAAACGTTTAATTTCGTCCCGAGTTATAGCTCCTTCAACATCATCAATTCGTTCAGGGTTAATCCACACCCGATTTTGACCGACTTTAAGTATTTGTGCAGCTAAACGCCTCTGGCTACTAAGGTTGGTCATTGTTTCTCAACTCCCTTATCAACCTTCTTGCGTGGTGTTCTTGGCTTTTTCACTTTCTTAACTGGCGACTTTTTTTCCTTTTCAGAATCCTTGTTTCTACTGAGGAGTCTTCGTCTCGGTTTTCCCTCTTTCTTCACAGATTTCTTTTCTTCTATAGCTGGTTTTTTTGGTTCTTCCTCTTTGTCTACCACTTCTTCAAGTTCTTCTTCTTCTACCTCTTCTGTTTCACCTAGTTCTTCAACCGGGGTGAAGTTCAAAATGAAAACTTCAAGCTTTTTGGCTTCTGCTACGATCTGCACACGTTTCTTCTTGCCAACCGTATGAGCAATGCGTGCAGCTTCGAATTTGGTATCAATTTTAGAGAGTTCTTTCACGTTATGCACCAAAACTTCCCGGTAGCCAGACGGGTGAAGCCCTCTGGCAACCTTTGGCCCTTTGTAACCAGTACTGACTGTTGGTGGCCACCCCTTAATCTTTCGACGCATCTTATGGTCCAAACCGCGGGGTCTACGCCAGCTTTTCTTCAACTTCACATAACGCCAGCTTTCAGATCTAGCGAAATCTGGCTTGTTCTTTTTAACCCGCTTTCTGGTTTTCAGCGCCCTCTGCTCTGGAAATACTTTTCTTTCCGCCATCAATCTACGCCTTCCTTTCTTTCATATACATATAAACCGTCCAAAAAAACGCGCGGGTCTTTATTCCTCACTTTAGTGGCTTGCTCAATGTTCGCGGCGGTTTGACTTACATTCTCCAAGTTTATACCTTCAACAGTTACGTCTTCACTTTCAACTTTAACCCTAACGTCGCCGATTATCTTTGCTTTTCTCGGACGTCTTTCGCCAGTGAAGTTCTCAATTAAAACCACTTTGTCTTGAATCTTAACTGAAATCGGGAAGTGAGAGAAAACAATCTTAAGCTTGTATAAAAAGCCCTTCTCAACACCAGTAATCATGTTTTGAATATGAGAGTATATAGTGCCCACTAGAGAGGCTTCCTTTTTACGGGGCCATTCGGCCCAGATGCGAACTGTTTTTTCCTCTGTAGTTTCAAGGAATATTGGAACATAAGAAAAGTCGCGCGTCAAAATCCCCTTAGCGCCTTTAACTGTAACTTTTCGTCTTTCTATTGTTACCTCTACGCCGTCTGGAACTTGGATGGTTCTGGAGATTTCTGGCAGCCTCATTAAAAACACCTTGCTAGTAGACGAAAGCTAACAGCCTTCCTCCCATGTTTTTTTCTTCAGCTTCTCTGTGAGCTATCACGCCTTTCGCGGTTGAAACAACCATTATTCCAACGTCTCTTGAAGGCAGGAATTTCTTCTCCCAGACCTCGAACTCGCCAACTTTAACAGAGAAACGCGGCTTGATAGCACCACACTTGTTTATCCTCCCCAAAAGCTGAACTTTGAACTTGCCTGACCGACCATCATCGATGAATTCGAATTCCCCGATATAACCGTTAAGCTGCATTATTCTTAATACGCGACCCAGAAGCTTGGACGCAGGGCTAATTATGCACTCGCGCTTGTTACGCATCTCGTTATTTATGACTGTTATCAAGCCATTTGTTAAAGTGTCCATCTTGCTTCATCCCTACTCATACTTTTTGAATCCAAGCTTCGGCGCTGCCTCCCTAAAACAGTGCCTACATAAATATAAATTGTAGCGTCTGATAATTGGCCCATAAGAACCGCATCTAACACAAGGCCGTGCGCCTTTACCATATTTCCGTTCTTTCTTCATCTGCTGTTTTCCCATATGTTCACTCTCGCTTAAACGATTTCGACTCCCAAAGTTTGCCTGACGAAAACAACCGACTCCTCAGGCGTTAACAAGTGCTTGGAACCTAGACGCGACTTCTGTTTTCGACGGTTTTTCACTCGATACCCCGGTCGAGCCATGGAAACACATACATCCATTCCGAAGATGCCTACATCTGGTTCATATCTTACACCAGCAATTTCGATATGTTCCTTTATGCCGAAAGCAAAGTTGCCTTGCCTGTCAAAAGACGAGCGGGAAATTTTATTTTCAATGACAGGTAAAACTTTCTTGAGGAAATCAATCGCAGCCTGTTTTCTCAGCGTTACTACGCAGGCAATTGACTCGCCTTTCCTTAACCCGAAGTCTCTTATTGTTTTCTTGGCTTGCCTCTTAACAGGCTTCTGATTCGTCAATTCCTCCAAGACTCTAGAGGCTTTCTCCAGTGGTTCGCCTGATTTTCCAAGGTTTAGGTTTACCACAACCTTGTCAATTCTGGGTTTAAGCATCGGCTGCTCTTCCCATTGTTTAAGGAACGCATCCTCAGACAACGGAATCAACCTCCGGCAAAGATATTAGGGATTTGGCTTCTCCAATTGAAAAGACAAAGTCCAAAATTGTTTGGTAACGACCACCTTTTTCATCCTCAACTACTACAAGGGCGTTTCTGCGTTTCTTTGCTTGAGCTTTTTCTATCTCAACTATCTTACCTTTTTTTCCGATGTTCTTTCCACCTGTGATGAAGGCTATGTTACCTTTTTTGGTTTTTAGCTGATCAAGAATTTGCTTTTCGGGAATTCCCAGTTTTAACGTGGCAAAAGTTTCGTAAACAACTTCTTGCGGGTTTTCAGAATCTCCCGCTTTCACCAGCATAGTTGTTCCGTCGTGAAAAGCAATTTGCGAGGCTCCATTCTTGACCAGGGTTTTGTCTTCAACCCGTAAAAGCTTGAAACTTGCTTCTTCTTTACTGATAGGATTAAGAAACAGGCCTTTATGTGAAGGCAATACTCTGTAGAACATGTTCATATCAGGCATCGAAATAATATCCATCAAGCCTACTGGAAAATCGTCTTTGAGCCTGACTTTACCGTCAACATAGACTTTACCTTGTGAGATTATCTTTTTAGCTTCTTTTCTAGTCTCAGCCACTTTGAGAATATCACGGAGAACAATTGAAAGAGGCAAACACTTTTCGAGAGAATGCGGTCCAGATGAAGGGCGCACTATCCAAACAGCTTCTTTTCTGTGAATTGGCCAGAACCTCGGAGCGGGGTTACGTTTCAATCTTCCTACTTTTCCCTTCTTGCCCATATTTATTCTCCTCCCTTAGTTTTTGAATCAGCTTTGCGCTTGGCTGGTTTCTTCTTCGCTGTTCTAGGCTTTGCTTCTGCAGATGATTTTTCGTTCGTTTTCTTTCGGGTTGCAGGTTTCTTCTGTGTTGCTTTTTTTGCGGGTTTTGATGTTCTTTTCACTTGTTTCTCTTGAACTACTGCTTTCTTCTCAAGTGTTTTTTCTTCTTGTTTCTTAACATCTTTCGTTGCAGGTTTCTCCACCGCTTTCTTTACTACCTTTTCTTTCTTAGACAGTGATAATTCCTTCTTTCTTTCAACAATTGCTTTTCGCCATTTATCGTCAAGTTTCAGGTTTTTTATAATGACTTTCGACGGATGTACTGAAACAAATATGTTTGTTCCATCAACTTTCTCGCGTGTCAAACCCTCAAGGAATATGCGATATCTCTTCAAGTCTACCCGGTTTACTTTGCCTTCGAAACCTGTGTGGTCTCCGCGTACTATGCGAACAGTGTCGCCTTTTTTGACTGGAAGGGACTTAATCCCTTTTGACGCGGTAAGTTCAGGTGAGAGAGGAGCTGCAATCAATTTGTGGCGTAAATGAGCAGGAGCGTTGTAGAGACGTTTTCGCTGTTTTCGGGGGTCTTTTACGGGTCTTGTTGCTTGCATATAATTTCACCTATACTATCATGCTTGAGGCACTCGCTATTCTTGGCCATCTTTCAGCAGACTCTCTTGCCACGGGACCACGAATTTCAGAGCCTTTCATTTCACCATCAGGAGTTATAATCACCGCAGCGTTATCTTCAAACTGAACCCAGACGCCGTCAACTCTTTTGTAAGGTTTCTTCTGCCTCACAATCACTGCTTGGAAAATTTTTTTCCGCATATCCTGTGCGCCTTGCCTAACTGAAACAGTGACTTTGTCACCCACCGTTGCGGAAGGGTAACGTCTCAACCGACCTTTATAGCCCATAACTTGAATTAACCGCAATACGCGAGCACCAGTGTTATCAGCACACCTTAAAGTAGAGCCCACTGGAAGTCCTCTTGTAACTTTCTGTCCGTGAGAAAGCATGCCTTTTGCGATGAGCGCACGTTGTTTTGCTTTTGCTGCCATGTTACTTCGCCTCCACTTTCTCAACAACAACAAAGGAGACGGTCTTGCTGATGGGACGGCACTCTGCGATTTTTACGCGATCGCCTTCTTTTGCGTCAATGCATGGGGGATTGTGTGATGGAATATGACCGCGCCTTCGTTCATACCTCACGAATTTAGGGGAGAATTGAAGGTACTCACGTTCCACAATAACGGTTTTGTCCATTTTTGCGGTGGCGACGATTCCGTCGAATACACGACCTCTCACAGAAAGTGCCCCATGGAATGGACAATTTCTGTCGTCGCATGATTTTTTGGGTTTCTTGAAAGTTAGAGACATTACCATAACCTCTTCACGGTTTTTTTGATGCGGTCTTCAGCTCTACCTACCAAAAGTCTACCGTCGATTTCAACTATGGTTCCGTCGATAAACTTAAAGTTGAAAACCGCCATATTTTTCACTACACTTTTTGCTTTTCTCTTATGCAGAATTGTGAAAGTGTTTCTTGTTTCGTCAATCACCTTGCCGCGTATTCCAATATAGCCAAAATGAGTGCTTTCAGTGATTTTTCCTTCAGTTCCTATAAATTCTTGACGTATAATATCGGGAGTTACTTTCACTTGCTTTTCTTCTCCTTTCTGCCTTTCTTCTCGGCCTTTTCTTCTGTTTTTCCAAGCCCCAGTTTTTCTTCGCTCTTCACTGTAAGAATCTTGGCGATTACTTTACGCAATTCTCTGATTCGAGCAGGATTCTCAACGGCTCCGCCAGCCCTGACCATGGTTTTAAGCCTAGCCAGTTCTGCCCTGATCTCGGATATCTTCTTATCACGATCTTCAGCAGACATACTTCTGATTTCTTTCAATCGAAGGATAGGCAATTACTTCTTTGACTCCTCTTTTTCGACAGGCTTTTCCACTTTCTCTGATTGTGCTTCTTCAACTATTTTGCCAGCCATCTCTTCAACTACTCCCTTCGACAACTTCGCAGAGGTTGCAACTGTCTCTTTCGCGGCTGATTCTTCAACATGTGCTTCCTCCATCACAGCTTCTTCTGTCTCAGACTTTTCTTCAAATGATTCATTTGGTTTGGGTGGTTCTTCAGGTATTTCTTCCACTTTCACTTTTTGCTCTCGAGTTTCTGCTGGTTTTTCTGGTTTCTCTGGCTTCTCTGCTATTTCTTCAGGTGGAAGTTCTTGGATTATTCGGATTTTGTCTGGAAACTGTGCGTCTGGAGGCATGATCTTGACTCTTACGCCAATAATACCGGGTTTAAGTTGAACGTGAGCTTCTGCTTTTTTCATGTATGTTAATGCAGGATCGCCACATCTTGGAAAGTAGCCTGCTCGAAACTTTTCGAAGCGCGCTCTTTCTGTTCGGAGTTTGCCGCTTATCACTATTTCTGCGCCCAGCGCTCCTGCTTCCATAACTTGGTTTAAGGCCCAAAAACCAGCGCGCCTGAAGTGTACACCTCTCTGGAGAGCGGAAGCGACACGGGATGCAATAACGTAAGCGTTGAATTCAGGAACTTCGATTTCGGAAACAGAAATTTGAGGGTTTGCTAGTTTAAAGTTTTCTTCCAAAGTTGTGGCGAGGTCTTTAATTGTTTCTCCTCCGCGACCTATAACAATTCCTGGTCGCATGGCATAGATTACCACATGGGTTCCCAGCGGGGTTTTCGAAAGGTCAACACCGCCATAGCCAGCGCGTTCAAGTTTTTTTTGCAAAAATTCATCTATTTCAGTTTTTTTGATTGATTCTGTTATGAAACGTTTAACTATGGACATTAAATTCCTTCCTCTTGTCCAGGTTTTTCTTCCAAAACGATTTCGACGTGAACTGTGGTTTCGTATTTTGGTGAGGCTCTTCCGTGTGCTCTTGGAGTGTATCTTTTGATTTTTATTCCAGGGTAGGCGGCTGCGTGGAGTATACGGAGCCTATCTAAGTCCAAGCCTTTGTTTTCAGCATTCGATTCTGCAGCTTCAAGTACATGTAAGATTTTTTGTGATGTCTTCACGGGATACCTTCCCGCAAAAGTCTTGTCAAGTCCACTACGGTGACCAAGTTTCTTTTTATACCTTCTGAAGGGAACCGGTTTCTTCTTCTCTATGACGTCTCGAAGGTAAATTTTAGCGTTGGAGAGCATCATGCCCTTGACTGCTCGGCAGACTTCCCGCGCTGCCTTGTGGGACACTCTAATTTCTCTACCGCTGGCTTTCGCTGTTTTTTCAGGGTCCAATTCTTCTGCGAGTATGGAGTATCCCCATTTTGGCATTTTCATATCTTCTCCAATTGTGCAATTCAACAGCGTAATGGCGATTTATATGGCTTTCCGTAACAAAACTAGATTAGCTAGTTCGAAAGAGGACAGTGTCCTGAATGTAGGACGTTCGTCAAGACGTGAGGTGTATAAGCTCTAGCACTGCCTTGACTTTTATAGTTTTTCCGAAAAAGCGAGCATGATGAGCATTTTTCCGCTGATTCTACGATGTGTTTATTTTTCACCCTTAAGGTTACTTATCTCAACCTGAAAGGGAACGAAAATGACAGAGAATAAAGGTGCTATCACTATGTTGCATGGCGCGGGTGGCACAGTCATGCATGATTTGGTTAAAAATTACGTGGTTAAGTATTTTGGGGGTGTGGGAAACGCTGAGGTTCCGCTTGAGGCCTTGGATGACGCTGCTGCTGTAGGTGACATAGTCTTGAAAAGCGATTCACACGCTGTAAAGCCCATTTTCTTTCCAGGCGGCAACATCGGGCGCCTAGCCGTCTCTGGCACCGTCAATGATATTGCGTGTTTGGGTGCTGAACCTTATGCTTTGGCGTGCGGCTTAGTTTTAGAGGAAGGCTTGGCACTCTCTGACCTTGAAAAGATATTAGCGAGTATGCGACAAACATGCATCGAAGCAGGCGTAGGTGTAGTCACAGGTGACACGAAGGTAGTTGAAAAGGGCAGTTTGGGTGGTTGCGTCATGAACATGTCGGGAATTGGCAGAAGAACCTCAGCTTTGGAGAGCAACCTTGAAGTGGTCAAGCAGCACCGAAGCAGCTTCGCTGTGCGTTGGCTCTTAGACTCCAACCTTAAAGTAGGCGACAAGATAATCGTATCCGGCACGTTAGGCGACCATGGCTTAGCAGTGCTTTCGGCTCAGCAAGGTTTGACTTTTGGAAGCGAGATAAAAAGCGATGTTAAACCCCTAAACAAACTGATTAAGAACATGCTCAGCGAAATCGGCGGAGTAGTCACCATAAAAGACGCCACAAGAGGTGGGTTAGCTGATGCCCTAAATGAGCTCAGCGAAAAATCCAAGGTCGGTATACTCATCCGAGAAGACAAAGTTCCCATAAGAGAGGACGTGCGCACCGCCTCCGAAATGCTGGGGTTGGATCCGCTTGAAGTGGGCAACGAAGGAAAAATCGTAATCGGTGCCGTGCCACCTAAAGCAGAAGCATTGCTAAACTGGTTGCAACAGACGAAGGAGGGCAAAGACGCAGAGATAATCGGCGAAGCTATAAGTGATTTCAAAGGTGTAGCTATGCAAACGGCGGTGGGCGGCAAACGAATAATAGCACGTCCAGTAGGCGACCCCGTTCCAAGAATCTGCTGAGCAAAACCTCAAGTTTTGAAAACTTTAAATAAAAAATATCCAGAATTGTTGGATATGACTCCCGGAAGATCAGGCAGACAAAAGAAATTCAAACATAAACCCCGTAAAAGCAACAAGCTGCCGCTTGCCATAGGTTTATTGATCATAATAAGCGTAGTTGCTGTAGCGGTTTACATGTTCGGCATGAACACGGCACCAGCTGGAAAAGTGAGGTTGCAAACCAGCATGGGAGACATAACTATACAACTGAGAGACGATAGACCCATAACAACAAACAACTTCAAGAACCTAATTAAACAAGGCGTTTACGACAGCACCATATTCCATCGAGTAATCTCCGGTTTCATGATTCAAGGTGGTGATCCCACTGGAACAGGAGTAGGTGACCCATCAATCCCCAACATACAAGACGAGGTGGTCGGAGTTAACGAAAACAACTACGGCACAATAGCAATGGCAAAAACGGGAAGACCAGATGGAAGCAGCGTACCTAACTCTGCAAGCAGCCAATTCTATATCAATGTCGCCGACAACAACTGGCTTGACGCTGAATACACAGTCTTCGGGAATATAATCGCAGGTATGGACTTTGTAGAAGAAATAGCAAACACACCAACGGAAGACGATAAGCCAGTGACCGACGTGGTTCTAATTAGGGCAGAAATCATCAGCTAGACTCTTTTAGCCGCAGCTATTCTTGCCCACACTCTGCAGGTGCCTTCGCTGCTTACCATGCAGGCGCCAACAGGCTTCGCAGGCGTGCAAGCGTTCATGAACATGGGGCACTCGTCCGGCTTTATTTTGCCGATAATCACCAAGTGACACTCGCACCCTAGCAAAATATCCTTGCCCTGCGCAACGTGCACATCATACTTTTCTCGTGCGTCATAAGCCCCAAGCTCATAACGCAACTTTAAAGCTGAGTCAGGTAGCCTTCCGATGCCGCGCCAGTTACCGCTAGTAACCGCAAATGCTTGTTCTATCGCTTCCAGAGCTTTCGGGTTTCCTTCCCACCTCACTACACGAGAGTACTCGTTTTCCAGCCGAGCCGTTCTCTCGGCATATTGCTTCAGAAGCATGTAGATGCCCATTAAAACGTCTATGGGCTCGAAACCAGCCACCACCGTAGGCATCCGATAAATCCTCGGAAAAAGCTCATAGGGTTTCATACCTATTATTGCGCTCACGTGCCCCGGCGCGATGAAACCACTTATATTCAAATCGCCTACGCCTAGTAAAAGCTCCATGGCAGGGGGGATCAACCTGTGTGAAATCAAGAAGCTAAAATTCGTCGGTGGGCTTCCAAGCACTTCAACCGCTGTGGACGGCGCAGTAGTCTCAAAACCTACTGCAGAAAACACGAATTCCTTATCCTGTTCGCGCTTTGCCATTTCAACCGCGTCAGAAACGCCATAAACAACACGGACATCCGCTCCTTCCGATTTGGCCTCGAGTAGAGACATATTGCTTCCCGGCACACGCAATACATCGCCAAAGCAAGTAACAACTACGCCTTTCTGAGCTATTTGCACTGCTTCGTCGATTTCAGCGGCGGGCACGATGCATACGGGGCATCCGGGACCTGCAATAACTTCAATGTTCTGCGGTAGTAAACTGCGTAAGCCGTAATGCGTAATGGTCCACTCGTGGGTACCGCAGACATGACAGAATTTAACATGCTCGTCCTTGGGTGCTACTTTTTGAATTTTCTTTACAATTTCTTTTGCTAGTTCAGGATCTCGGAATCTTAATTTCTCAGCCATCTTCGATCAGCTGCCAGGGTCTTTTTCAGCTGCGAGAATCTCTTTCCATAAGGCCAAAGTTTCAAGTGCGTCTTCTTTATCTACGGTTTGGATAGCGTAGCCGGCGTGCACCAAAACGTAGTCGCCCACTTTGGCGTCTACAAGTGTTACATTAACAACTCGCAGAACACCTTCTCCGAAGTCTACTTGGGCTTTGCCGTCGTCTAATCGCGTAATAAGCGCTGGAATAGCTAAACACATGCTCTATCTACATAAACACGGGAGTAATCGGTGATAAAAAGAGTATGGTTTAAACCTTGAAAAAGCCACCCACAACCGCTTGACCAAAGGAAACCCCGCCGTCACCAGCAGGAATAGCCTCATGAACCAAAAATTGCAGACCCGCAGCTTCAACAGTCCTCCGCATAATCTCTGTCAGAATTTGGTTGTAAGCAGCACCACCCGAAAAACCCACAGCTTTAGCACCACTTTCCAAAGCTTGCTCTACAGCCAAGGAAGCTAAGCCACGGGCTAGGTAGGCGTGAACAGAATAAGCTAAGTCTGCCACCGACGCCTTGCCCAGATTCTCAAATATAGCATAAAGCATCTGCGACGTATCCAACACGTTTCCATCAACTATAGGCTCCATGTTCATTGTGTCTTTGCCTTTCATCGCTACGGACTCCAACTTGATTGCAGGTTCTCCCTCGTAAGTGCGTTCGTAGCATATGTCTAGAACAGCAGCAACAGCGTCCAAGACTCGACCGCAACTTGTTGTTTCAATTACGCCGACGCCCTTCTTAAGCTGCTGAATTATCAGTTCTGCCTCGGTTTCACCGTGAAGCAAACGCCCGCTATGCTCGAAAAGCCAAGTTTCTGCATTAATTTTTTTATTTAGCATTCCAGCTGCTATGCGTAGGGGGTATCTAGTAGCTGCGTCTCCTCCGAGCAGAGGTTGAGGTTCTAAATGCGCCAGCCGCTTAAATCCCGGGGAATCTCTAGTGCAGAATAGGATTTCGCCGCCCCACGCGCTACCATCCACACCATACCCGTAGCCATCACAAGTAACGCCCACCAACTCGTCAACCGCATGTTCCATCATCAACCCTGCAACGTGTGCATGATGGTGCTGTACTTGAATGAGTTGCCAACCGTTCTTTTCTGCCAACTCCTGCGCTACACGTGTGGTAGTAAATTTCGGATGTAAATCGCAAGCTACAGCGTTCACGGGGATGTTCGTTAATCGGATTAAGTGATTTGTGGCTTCCTGAAGGAACTCGCGCGTTTCAACGTTTTCCACATCGCCAATGTGTTGACTAATGAAAGCCTTGTTATCAACCAGAACGCAGGCGGTGTTGTTCAGTTCGCCCCCTAAACCTGCAACGCAACGTTCTGATTTGGCCTTCAGCATTAGGGGTAAGGGGGCATAACCTCTGCTTCTCCTGATAAAGGTGGGGTGAGTGTCGTGAACTCGCAAAACTGAGTCATCGCAACGATAAGCGATCCTGCGGTTGTGAAACAGAAAATAGTCCGCAGTATCGCCCATCGTTTCTAATGCTTTTTCATTATCTTTGACAATTGGTTGGTTAGGCGGGTTCGCGCTTGTCATCACAAACGCGGCTTCGTCGACATGGTCGAATAGCATATAATGCAACCCAGTATAGGGCAACATAACGCCAACGTTGTGAAGATCTGGCGCCACCAACGGCGAAAGATTGTAAACATCACTTTTGTTCAGAAGCACTATCGGACGCGCGTAGGAAGAAAGCAAAGATGCCTCCTTCGAAGTAACTTCGGCGAAACTTTTTGCAGCTTCTATACTCCGGGCCATTATGGCGAAGGGCTTGGCTCTTCTGTGCTTCGCTCTTCGAAGAACCTCCAATGGCTCATCTCGGGTTGCCGACGCGGCAATATGAAAACCACCATAGCCTTTCACAGCAAGAACTGCGCCTTCACTGAGCAGCCGTCCAGCTTCTCGCACTGGATCATTGTTTTGAATTCGCTCACCGCTACTTGTCGTCAAATAAGCTTCTGGACCACATTTTGGGCACGCTACAGTTTGTGCATGAAAGCGCCTGTTCAGCGGGTCATTGTATTCCTTTTGGCAGAAGCTACACAGTGGAAAATCTCGCATTGTAGTGGTTTCGCGGTCGTACGGCAAGCGTTCAATAATGGTGAACCGCGGTCCACAGTTGGTGCACGTTATGAAGAAGTAATTGTGTCGCGGGTCTTTCGAATCTCTGAGTTCTATCAGGCAGTCGTCACATACTGCGATGTCGGGGGGGATAACAGAACCTGAAAGCTCTGTGTCTTCGGAACTTTTGTGGATGGTGAAGTTTGCGTGTTGGTTTTTGCCTATGAGTGGTGTTTTGATGATGTCATGGATGTGGGTTAGAGGAGGTTTCTTCTTTTTCATGTCACTAAGGAAATTCTTGATGCTATCCTTGTTGCCTTCTAAAATGATTTCTACTCCTGCGTCCCCGCGGTTGCGTACACAGCCTGTCAACCTATTTAGAGTTGCTATACGGTAAACGAAGGGACGGAAGCCGACGCCTTGAACGACTCCTGTAACCTTGATTTTAACGCGCAAGTTCAACCATCATCTCTAAAACAGAGACCTCGGAATTCTCTTATAAGTTTCGACCGAGTTTACAGATTTTCCTTTTTCTCTTCTTCCTGAAGTGCTCGTCTGAGGACTTTACCTGCGGCGCTTATTGGCAACTTTTTTCTGAACTCTACTTCGCGGACTGCCTTGTAGGGAGCTACTTTCTCTTTTACGAACGTCATGATTTCTGATTCAGTTGCTCGTGCGCCATCTTTCAACACTACAAAGGCTTTCGGAGCTTCTCCAAAGACTGGGGTTGGCTTGCCAACTACTGCGCAAAACTTCACGGCTGGATGCTCGTAAAGCACGTCTTCAATCTCGCGTGGGTACACGCTGTAATCCTTGTACTTGATTAGATCTTTCTTGCGGTCAGTTATATAGAAGTAGCCGTCTTGGTCCATTCGTGCTATGTCACCCGTCAAGAGCCAGTCGTCTCGGAGAACCTGCGAGGTTTCTTCGGGGTTCTGCCAGTAGCCGCGCATCACTTGGGGACCCTTGACTGCTAGTTCGCCTGTTTCTTCGGGTTCAAGCGTCTTCCTGCCTGTTTCCACATCAACGATGCAGGCATCGGTATCTGGTAAAGGTAAACCGATCGAGCCCACCTTTAAAGTGAGCATAGTATTGTCAACTGGGTTGCAGTGCGTAACTGGCGACGCCTCGGTTAATCCGTAGCCTTCTGCGAGGAAACCGCTGGTGATTTGCATGAATTTCTTCTGAACTTGTGGAGGAAGCGGCGAAGCACCTGAAATGCAGACGCGGATGCTTTTCAGGTTGAACTTTTCGATCTCAGGGTTAGCCAGCAGTGCTGAGTACATTGTGGGAACTCCGCAGAAAACGGTAATTTTGTGCTTCTGAATTATTTCCAAGGCTGTTGTAGTGTCGAATCTGGGCATCAACACTATTTTGGCAGCTAAGCTGATAGGCGTGGTCATGCTTGTGGTCATGCCATAAATATGGAAAAGCGGTAAAGCAGTTAGAAATGTGTCTCTGGCAGTGCCTTTTATCCAAACCGCAAAAGCAATTGCGTTCGAAACCAAATTCAAATGGGTCAGCATAGCACCTTTAGAGGTGCCTGTTGTGCCTCCCGTGTACTGCAACGCGGCTAAATCTTGGAGAGGGTTGATTTCCACGTTGACAGGGATAGCCTGTTTCTTCATCAGCTTTTGGAAAGAGTAAACATTTGGAACCTTCGGGGCTTTGGTTATGCTGGGATTTTCGGAGGAGTACTCTTCCATATTGGTGATTACAGCGTTTTTCAGACTGGTTTCCCGCCAAACCCTTTTTACGATTGGGAAAAGAGTATCAAGCGTCACGATTGTTTTAGCTTTTGAATCGTTTAGCTGGAAGGCAACTTCGCGTTCCTTATGCAGCGGGCTTATGGCAGTTAAAACTGCTCCAACCTTGAGAATCCCGAAATAAACGATAAGGAACTGGGGAATATTGGGTAGGAAAACAGCAACTCTATCGCCCTTCTGAATACCCAAATCAACAAGCCATACAGCGAACTGGTCTGAAAGCAAATCCAACTCGGAATAAGTCATTTCCCGCTTAAAAAAAGCTACAGCAGTGTTTTCAGGATGTTTTTTTGCGTTTTTTCTGAGAAGTTCATGCAGCGGAATCTTGGGATAATCAAGGCTCTCAGGTACTGCAGGCGGCCAATACTTTAACCAGGGCTTATTCTTCGCAGACATATAGATAAACACGACTTAGAGACTGCGAGAAGAATTAATAACATTTTTCAAACATCGCAATGTCATATAATACTTCGCGCGGAATGTTCGGAAATCATTTAGGTCAATGAAGCGTGATCATTTGGTAAAGAAAATATGTTGTCCGTGCAATCGCAAGCCACCAAAATACTATAGCTTAAACGGAAGACATGCTTATGAAAAAAAGTAGGGTTAGATGCAACGGATAAAAAACGTAGAAAAAGTATTTTCTTAGAGAGTAAACAAATGAGTTTTCAGGAATGAGAATTTCTATTGTTAGCCTGTTTTTTATGTGAAGAAAGATTAGTGGTACCGCAAGAAGCGACAGTATTTGGATTTGAGTGTGAATTTCGGAGGAGAGTAACAGGAATTGGAGGTTAAGGGCGAAAAGAACTAGAGTTCCGAGTTTAGGTGTATCCTTTAAGAGCTTCATACCTATCGCCGTTAGAACTACATAGTAGCTTCCTTCCGTGGGCAAAATCATTGATGCCAACAGAGGAAAGAGTGTTATGGGACTTCTTTTGTCGTAAAAGTATAGAGTTATAGCACTCAGCAGTAACGAAAAAAGAATGTTCAGACGCTCAAAAGGTTCAATTCCGAAAGCCAGAAAATAGGGGAACTGAGAAAACACTGCAAATAGAAGAAGCGTCACCATGTACTTCAGCGGTTTTTTCGTGCTCTCTACGCCCAAAACTATGAGGTAAGCAAATATCGGAAAGGAAAGCCGGCCAATCATCTGGAGGAACAATAAGTCAGGGTAAAGAATGCGTCCAGCGTGATCTATAACCATGGTTACAATTGCCAGTACCTTAAGTAGTTCTCGTCCAAAATCAAACCGTCTCATCTATGAACCACTTTTGTATCTCTCACAATGTTGCTTAGAGCCGCTTATCATACTTTCGCAGAATACCTCGGCTCTTTACAGAAGGTTCATACTAAATACATGAAGCGCAGACCGATGCAACAGTTGATAATATGAAAACATTTTCTTTCAGCTCAATAGCTTAAATCTGTGATGTGAGTTATTCTTTAGCGACGTGAATTAGCGATGTTTCGAGTAAGAGTCAACAAAATCGAGTCTGTTCGTGATTTGGATGGCAACCTTGGAAAGCGGATCGAATTGGTTGAAGAGCGCGGAGTTTCGCCATTTGTAGTTAGACCACAATCGGAAGAAGCAAAAATGGCTCAAGATGTTCTTCAAGCCTTGCAGCAGCAGATGCCTTTCCTGCAGCCGAGAACGCAAATTTCTATACCGAAGATTCTTTTGTTTTTAACGGAGCAGGAGTATGACAGTTTAGGCATAGACTTTGATGTTAATCAAGTTTTCGAAGTAGGTTTGGAAAACCAATCCATCAAGTTCAAGAAGCTCTCATGATGGCGCTGCGTACTTGCTTCAACGCTGAATGGTTAGGATGAAAAGATAGCACAAACATCATTTTTCGTAAAGTTGCACAAATTTCTTGCAGGCTACCAGCCTTGCCTTTATCACAGTAGAGGGGAATAGGTTCACCTCCATCACTGCACTCGTAATAGACATAAATTTGCGAGGAACTGTTCCTAAACTTGACAACTCCAAAATCCAAGTTCAAAAGTTTGGCGGTTTCTTCCGTAGCTGTCTGGACTGACTCTAAACGTTTCTTGCGTGGAACATCTGTTGATGCGTAAACTAGTAACTTACCATAATTATTTTTGAACAAATTATGCACCAGTATTTTTACAGTCAAAAAACACTTTTAAAATACATGGAAAAACGAAATGGCTGCACTGCGGAGAGGTGTGTTAAAGTGAAAACCCTTAAACCTTTAAGAAAGTCAAGATTGTGAAGCAGGAGAAAAAGAGTGAAAATTCGTGCTCATATTCTTGTAACTGGCAGAGTTCAAGGCGTGTTTTACAGATCAGAAACTAAACGTAATGCAGATCATCATGATGTGAAAGGGTGGATTCGCAATTTATCGAACGGCAAAGTAGAAGCAGTTTTCGAAGGCGAAAAAGAAGATGTGGAGATGCTAATAGGTTTCTGCGAGCATGGACCTTTAGGGGCAAAAGTAACAAAAGTTCAAGTAACGTGGGAAAATTATTCGGGAACTTTTGACAGGTTTAGAATAAAATACGGCTAGGATTTCTTTGGCACCCTGAAGTGCGAGTCTTTTCCAGCGCTTATATATTCTCCACCAAGTCCGCGCACCGTCGAAGCTATTTTAGCAAAATTTTCAGAACCGAGAAACTGCTTAGGCTTAACCATAATGTAATCATTCTTTTCTTGGAAACTGAGCATTGCCTCTAAATCTTCTGGAAACGCCAGGCGGACATTATCCACTGCTTCCTTCTTTCCCTGAACTTCACGAGAAACATGTGCAGGCGCTTTATGCGGTGTTTCCGATATTTGTGAACCTACTGTTGACTTTATTGAAGCAGATACAGATCGCAAATCCTCCGAAATTTTGTTCAAAACCACAAGAAGCTCATCAACCCGTTCCACGAGTCGTTCCAGACCCTCCTTTTCACCGCTCATTTAATCTGCCCCATCAAATTCTAAAATACCTAAGGCGCTTATTAATTATTTGCAACATCAATTTAAGCCCAAAATGACCGATAACGCTTTGGAGAAGATAAATTGCTCGAAATCGACGGAAGCAAAAAGAGTGGAAGCGGCACAATCTTACGACTATCAGTAGCAATAGCCGCCGCTACGAACAAACCCGTGCACATATTCAATATCAGACACAACAGACCACAACCAGGTTTGAAACCCCAGCATTTAGAAGCCGTGTTAACAGCGGCTAAACTATGCAACGGCGAAATAAAAGGGGCAAAACTGGGTTCTAGAGAACTCTGGTTCGAGCCTAACGAAGTGGAAGGCGGTAACTTTGAAGCACAGATCGGAACCGCAGGAAGCATTCCCATGCTTCTAATGGCAACACTCCCCATATGTGTGTTCGCCAGAAGTGCAGTCTGCTTACACGTTACAAGAGGGGGAACAGACGTTTCTCACTCCCCGACCATAAACTACCTGCAAAACGTGTTCCTTCCAGCGCTAAAACAAATGGGACTTGAAGCAACCATAACCGTGCACAAGTACGGCTATTACCCCAAAGGAATGGGAGAAGTAACCATGAGGGTGAAAGCCCCTGTTTCCTTGAAGTCAATAAAGCTACACAATTTTGGAAAGCTAAAAACTGTAAAGGGTGTTTCAGTCTGCACATTCCTTGCAGATAGAAAAGTCGGTGAACGTCAAGCTAGAGCAGCACATGCTTATCTCCATGAGATGGGTTATGCAACAGATATTCACTTTGTGAATGATCAATCAAACCCGTTTCAGAAGGGAAGCTCTATTGCCTTATGGGCTGAAACTGATACAGGCGCAACAGTAGGCGCGGACGCCATAGGAGAACTGAAAAAACCAAGCGAAGCTGTTGGCAGAAAAGCAGCCAAAAAGCTTAGTGCAGAACTTTCCGTCAAACCTACCGCTGATGTGCACGTGGCAGACATGCTTATTCCTTACATGGCTTTTGCAGAAGGCATCTCAAGTTTTTTGACAAGAAAAGTTACAGAGCATTTGGAGACAAACATTTGGCTTGTAGAAAAAATGCTAGAAGTGAGATTTAAAATTCAAAAAGTGAATAATCTCTTCAAAATAGAAAAAGCAGATGGTTGAATGTCTGAATCCTCACTTTGTATCAAAACCAAGAAAAATCAAGGCGAGAAAATTATTACTTTAGCTAACAAATTTGGAATGATCAATAAAAAGCTCAAAATCCAACAGAGCACAAATCACATATACATTCCCATTATTCGAAGCCCAAATGAAATTGAACTGGCAAAACTCAAAGCGCAACTACCATATATCGAACTAGCAAACAAAGTTTTCAATAAAAAGAAGCCCCAAAGAAAAAAATTTCACCAAGTTCTTGAAGATAAATTGCCACCTCAGTTAATGTCAATTTTGCCACGAGCACTAGACATAATCGGTGACATAGCAATAATTGATATTCCCACCGAACTCAAAACCTATAAACACATCATTGGCCAAGCCCTATTGGAGACGCATAAAAATGTGCGAACTGTACTGGCAAAAATTGGCTCTGTCACTGGAACATATCGTCTTCGCGAGCTTGAATTAATCGCGGGTGAGAAAAAAACCACCACAGTTCACAAGGAACACGGATGTCAATATCAGGTTGACGTTGCATCAACATACTTTTCTCCACGACTTTCACACGAACACAATAGAGTCTCATTGATTATCCAGGAAGCAGAAACCATTGTGGACCTATTCGCTGGAGTCGGCCCATTTTCAGTTTTAATCGCCAAAAAGAATCCCGCGGTGAAGGTTTACGCTGTTGACATAAACCCAAAAGCAATTGAGTTACTGAAAAAAAACATAAGACTCAACAGAGTAGATAACCTGGTTATTCCGATTCAGGGAAACGCGAGGCAAGTTGTTGAAGACAAACTCTTTTGCTTTGCAGACAGAGTAATTATGAATTTGCCAGAAAAATCCTTGGAGTTTGTTGAAGTCGCCTGCAAAGCATTAAAGCCCTCTGGGGGCATTGTCCACTATTACGCTTTCATTCGCCTTCCTGACACCATAGAAAATGCACAACTGCGTTTTTCCAAGGCTGTGGAAAAAGAAGGCAGAAAAGTGGATACGATTCTTTCAGCAAAAACTATCCGCGAGACTGCCCCTTATGAGTGGCAAATTGTTTTGGATGCTAAAATTATCTAAACGCGAACTACGAGGATAATTTTCACTTTTTGTTCGGGGTTCTTCAGTTTCTTAACTAGCTCTCTAGACAGGTCGAGTGCAGCTTTATCAGCGTGAACTGCTAATGTTCGATTGCATGCGTAATCGCTTTTTCTAACAACCATATCCTTTGTGTGGGTCAAAATTAAATGTGGAGAACCCCGCGCATTAACTTGCTCTATTTTTCCGTCAGCCTCGATTGTTATTGTCAGTTTGGCGTTTGGTTCTAGAAGTTTTTCCTTAAATTTAGAAGATAGGTCAATTAAAGCTTTGTCCGCGGCTACCACAACTATGCAATCTCCTTTCTTTGACAGATGGGGGTCCATTGTGAATTCCAAAGTGGTCCTGTGAGTTGCCAGAACGTTTTTATGACCGTAGCCAAAAACGATTTCTCTGACCTCAGCGATGGTCAATTTTATTCCATTACCTCGATTGAATCTACTTTTCCGTCTCCGTCCAAATCGAAACCTTGTATGACAACGGCAAAAGTGTCCTCTTCATGGTATCTCTCCAAGGTCTTTTTCCAAAAATTTGTTAAGGCTAAAACGCAAGCTTTGGTTCCCACTGCTTTGTTTCCGGCTAACACTACGACACGTTTTGTTTTTTCCCATGGATTTACGATTTTAGCTACTAGACCAGTTGCGTCGGCAGTGTAAACGCGCGTGGTCTTTTTCGATGACAAACCACCAAGCAGGAAACCTTGATCACTCGACTGCATTTTGAACCTGATTGGTAGATATTCATTTATTTCCTGTGTAAACAGATTTGTTCCTGGTCCACCAACGAGAATCAAGTTATTTTTTTCCTCTTTTTCAGCTTTCACATCCACGTCTAACTTTATAGCGAAATCTTTGGGCATTTTAGCGAATTGCCCCAAGAAAAGAGTTAGATATGCAGCATAATGTCCGTCTCTAGCGCTGGTTTTGAAAGGCCCATGAGGTGTGGGGCTACCCACAACTATTTTTCCCTCTAGAACGCCTATACTATCGATAAACTCGTTAAAGAACATTTGAATTTTCTTGTCCATACCTAAAAGTGAGAAGTTTTGAATTGTTTTGTAGCCTTTGGGAAATTCGATGCCAAAGGCTGGAGAGATGGTTTTATAATATCGGGCTATTGCTCCTTTCTTTTTTTCTTCTCTCTCAACTGTAATGGCGCCTGCCTTCACTAGTTTTCTTATGTGGTAATAGACCTTCTGTTCGTGAACGCCGAGTTGTCGAGCGATTTCCAAAGGATACATTTCCTCTTTGGAGAGCATAGTTAAGATTTCCCAGCTTAGCTTGCCTAAAATCATCTTTAGTTTCTGTGCTTCCTGCATAATACTTATTTCTTTTACACGTTGCACGTTACCATCGTCTTGCAGCAACAATTTCTTTATCATAATTCTTCACAATCATAACATCAGCTACTATTAAAAATTTTATTATAATAATCCGCAAGAACGAGATAGCTATTGGCTTTCAATTGCATCCTTGAAAAATCCACCTAATAAAACCTCTAAAAAGTTTTTTTTAGAACAAAAAATTATCTCCTAAAAATCCTTATTAGCAAAAGACCCCTTTTGGTAAGACCTAAAGGAACCTGACATGGTGGAATGAAGTTACAAAATGTGCGGAATTTTTGGTTGTATACTGAAAGAAGGCCAAGCAGCACCTTTAATTCATGCTTCACTTAAAAGACTTGAATACCGCGGATACGATTCCGTAGGCGTAGCCACGATGCAAAATGGCAAAATCTACTTAAAAAAAGACCAAGGGAAAATAGACGATGTCCATAAACTCTTGAATCTTGACGATTTACCTGGCAGCATGGGCATAGGACATACTAGATGGGCTACACATGGCGCACCATTAAAGGTCAACGCGCATCCACATACGGATTGCACAGGAAACATAGTTGTAGTTCACAATGGAATAATTGAGAATTTTTCTGAGTTGAAATTTGAACTGGAAACTAGCGGTCATGTTTTTGTCTCAAAAACTGATACTGAAGTAATAGCTCACCTTATAGAGGATAACATTAAGAAAAACCCCAAACTAAATTTAGCTGATGCTACGCTTCAAACTATCAAACGGCTTGATGGATCTTACGCCATTGCCGTAATCTCAACCGAAGATCCAGACAAGATAATATGCGCTCGAAATGAAAGCCCCATGGTTTTAGGAATATCCGAAGACGGATTTTACTTCGCATCTGACATTCCAGCATTCTTGCCTGTAACCAACAAGGCAGTTTTCATAGATGATGGAGAAATGGTCATCCTTTCAGCTAACGACTACGAAATCAGGAAGATTGAGAATTCAAAGGTGATCAACCGAGAACCAAAGGTTATTGATTGGACTCCGGAAATGGCAATCAAAATGGGTTACCCGCACTTCATGATTAAAGAGATTCATGAACAACCTGCAGCTTTGCGCAATACGTTGCGATTGCAGGAGCATTATCTTGATTTAATTTCAACATTTCTTGATCGAGCTAACGAAGTTTTCTTAATAGCTTGTGGCACATCTTACCACGCTTGCTTGGCCGCGTCCTATATGTTCTCGAAGCTTGCTTTCTTGCCAACATACCCTGTTTTCGCCTCAGAGTTCATTGAGCAACACGGGAAATCGGTTAACATAGATAGCACCATTCTGGCAGTAAGCCAGTCAGGCGAAACAGCAGACACACTGGCAGCAGTCACATGTGCCCAACAGCGCGCGGCAACAATTCTCAGTTTAACAAACGGAATCGGCTCAACTTTAACTCGTGTTTCCAGAGTCTACATAGGTCAGCAGTCAGGTCCAGAAATCGGAGTGGCTGCGACAAAGACTTTCACCTCGCAACTTTCTGTTCTAGCTCAAGTCGCACTTAGGCTGTCGAAGAAGCGGGGCAAAATCTCCCAAGACGAGATGGATCACATTGAGGAGCGACTCGAAAAACTACCTGATATTGTTGAAACTGTGATTGAGACTCAAGAGGAGAAAGTGAAGCAAATAGCTAAGAAATACAAGGATGCAAAGATTTTCTTCTTTTTGGGTCGAGGGATAAGCACAGCCACAGCCTACGAAGGACGGCTTAAGCTGATGGAAATAGCCTACATTCCATCAATAGCCTTTCCAGCTGGAGAAAGCAAACATGGACCAATCAGTCTTATTGAACCTGGTTTTCCAGTAGTGTTCATTTGCGCTAAGGATGGAACACGCAAGACTTTGATCAGCAATATAATGGAGATGAAAGCTAGAGGCGCCTCGATAATCGCAGTTGTAGAGGAAGGCGACGATGAAATCAAAGCCCTTGCGGACGATTACATGGAAGTTCCAATGGGAATACCTGAAGTCCTGTCGCCGATACCTTATGCGATCCCTCTGCAACTTTTAGCCTACTACATGACCCTTGAGAAGGGACAAAACCCTGACACGCCAAGGAACCTAGCGAAATCCGTAACTGTGAAATAAATAGAGTGTATTTGCGTCTTGTTGAACGCTAACGTTGCTTGAAAGCGAAATTAGCAGGGTCACCGTTTGAGAAGGACGGCTAGCTACCGAAGCCAGTCTTTTAGCCGAAACAATTACGTAACATAGTTATGGATTTTTAGAATAGCGCTTGATAATAGACTCTTCCTTGACCGAATTCATGGGTGAAAGCAAAGGCATATCCCTGAAGGAACTCGCCATTGTAACCCTGATTGGCTTCGTCAGTGAGAGCAAACGAATATACTGAACTCCACTGTGCAACTATCTGTCCATTATTTGTTGGTGAAGCTACAGCAGCGCATGAACTGCTTTGTGTCTGCAAAATTGTGTCACCAGCTAAAAGCTCAGTGCCAAATGGGTTGTCAAAGGTAACTGTTACATTTCCA
>SMYP01000130.1:0-1745 GCA_007050895.1 Candidatus Bathyarchaeota archaeon
GAGTCTCGGTGATATCGGTCCTCTCTGTGCCGCCGCCGCTCCCTTCTAATCCAGAATATCCATAGACTTAGTCATGTAAAGGTTGAAATCACTGAAAATTTTGCTATGCTCTAGATCTATACAAAATTATATAAGCACAAGAAAACCCGTTTCAAGTATGCCAAGAAAGAAGTTCCCTCCTAAAACTGCTGGAAGCAGACTCATTTCTGCTTTTCCCATAGCAAAAGTTGGAGACAATATTGCTGTCATTGAGCGGATGCTTACAGAAAAAGCAGATGATTTTCAGACAATTGATTATGTCTATGTCATTGACGAAGACAATGCTTTGAAAGGCGTCATCTCTATTAAAGAGATACACAGCTCTAAAAAAGACGCAGCCATTGAAGACGTAATGACAAAAAAGCTGGTTTTTGCACATCCCTTAACAGAACAAGAAAGGATAGTGTATCTTGCTCTTTCAAATGGAATAAAATCAATTCCAGTCGTTGACAAACAAAAACGGCTTCTCGGCATCGTTCCTTTTAATGTTATTCTAAATGTTTTCAATGAAGAAGTTCGTGAAGACACCTTCAAATTTGGAGGTATATTCCATAAAGTAGGAAAAGAATATACTACCATCAAAGCTTCAGCCTCCACAATGATAAAAACAAGACTCCCCTGGCTTATGATAGGTGTTTTAGGTGGAACAATCACCGCATCCATAATAACGAATTTTGAGAATGTCCTAAGCACATTACTGGCTCTTGCAGCGTTTGCTCCAGTTTTAGCCTATCTTAGCGACGCAGTAGGCACTCAATCTGAAACCTTAACTGTTAGAAGCATAGCTCTTGATCCAAAGCTTTCCTTGAAATCCTATTTTCTCAGAGAATTTGCCGTTGCCATAGTTCTTGCCTTGGTTTGCGGAGCGCTGCTTTCGACGGTTGCTCTTTTTGGCTGGCAAGACCTAATACTCGGATTGATTGTCGGCGTATCGATGTTTCTTAGCGTAATCGCTGCCGTCTTCATTTCAACAGGCTTCCCCTTTATATTCAAAAAGGTCAACTTGGACCCTGCTGTTGCTTCTGGACCTTTCGCAACCATGATTAGCGATGTAGCCACTATGACGATATATTTCGTTACGGCATCTCTACTTTTGGTACAATTTGGACTAATGTAAAATGCTCGAAAAACGGCGCTACCCTTATATCGCAATTTTATGATTGAGAGAAGAGCTGACAGAGACCTATAGAATGACAGACCGTGACTGCTGAACAGGATATACATCGGACCAAAAAAGCATGCACATGAATGCATACAAAGACAGGAAAAAAGATGATCTCAAATTCCAAACATAAGTTTGAATTACTCGACAGTTAAAATATTTAGTTCCGAAGGTAACGGTTGCTGAATGCCCAAAGAATCTTGGCGATAAAGTTTATTAGCCGACTGTAAAAAGTTACATTCGAATGAAGATGAACCGCCTATTAAAAGAAAAAATGGTCATTATTCATGGAATCATTATATGCACAGCCGAAGGCACAAAGTGATTTTATGATAAAAATAACGTATTTAGGCTTCTCTCAAGGCGTAATTGTGGAGACCATTGTGTCTACCTACAACTCGGATGGGCAGGCTAACGCCGCACCTATGGGCGTGACAATAAATAGCCCTCAGCAGGTGGTCCTCAGAATTTACACCTCATCCTTAACATACAAGAATCTTCAATCGAATAAAACTGGCGTAGTGAACGTGGTCCATGACCCAGA
>SMYP01000130.1:1845-9170 GCA_007050895.1 Candidatus Bathyarchaeota archaeon
AACCAGAGAATCAATTCATGGAGAGTTAAAGGTGAAAGTATACGTTAAAACTCCCGCAAGGCTTCATCTGGGACTAATAGATTTAAACGGTGATTTAGGACGCATTTACGGAGGAATAGGGGTAGGCATAAATCGCCCGAACATAGTTCTCGAAGCGGAGCGTTCACAAAACTTGGTTGTTATAGGCGAACAAAGTGAGCAAGTAAAAATGTTTGCTGAACGATTCCTAGAGAGGTATAACCCAAGATCAAATGCGCACATCAACGTCAAACAAGTGATTCCGGAACACATAGGTTTAGGTTCTGGAACCCAGTTAGCTTTGGCCGTAGCCACATCACTCGCGAGACTATTTGGCGTGAAGGCATCAGTTCAAGAGCTCGCCAGTAACATGGGACGAGGAAAAAGAACAAGCGTCGGCACAACAATCTTTGAGCAAGGCGGATTTGTAATTGATGGCGGAAAATGTACAAGTGAAGAAAGGTTTCCCGTTACAATTTTTCGTCAATCGTTCCCTCAAAACTGGAGATTTATTGTCGCGGTTCCCAACGTCAAAAAAGGATTGGCTAAAAACGAAGAAACTGCCGCATTCGAAAAACTATCACCCATGAAAACTGACGAAGCTGGCAAAATGTGCCGTCTAACAATTATGAAACTTCTTCCAGCTCTGGTTGAGCGTGACATCAAGAGCTTTGGAGAAGCCTTAACTCAGATTCAAATCGTTATCGGAAACTATTTTGCTGAGGTCCAGGGCGGTACCTACGCTAGCCAGACGGCTGAAGAAGGTATATCGCTAATGCGGAAACTCGGAGCATATGGCGCAGGCCAGAGCTCGTGGGGACCAACATTCTATGGAGTAACCCAGAAAGAAAAAGCTGAAGAGATAAAAATGAAGGTTAAGGCATTCCTGAGAAAAAGCGTGGGTGGACAGGTGTTCGTCGCAAAAGCAAACAACAGAGGGACCTATATCAAAGTCACCAGATAGTAGGCGGTTTAAGTTTGAAAGTGCTCCTAATAACAGGTTTGCTTGCGGAAAAAACATTAAAAAATTACGCTGAAGAAAGCACTGTTGAATCAGCTGTTTTCGCATTGAAGGTTCCTGTCGCAGCATTATTATCTCCTGAGAAAATTGCCAAAACACTAAAAAAAACTAGTATCCAAGGCTTCGATTTGATTTTGGTTCCCGGGCTCATTCGAGGCGATACATCTGTTATCACGAATTCTGTAGGCATACCAACTTTCAAGGGTCCAAAATATGCTGCTGATTTGCCCACGGTGTTAAATGCTTTAGAACGTGTGAGACTTTCAACCGTGACGCCGGCGTGTGACCTACTCAGAGAGGAACTTCAGCAGAAAGCTTTGCAGGAGTTGGAGATAGTTGAAAAAAATAAAGACGTCTTGTTGAAAAAACCCGGCAACATGTTAATCGGCAAATTGGCTGTAGGCAAAGATTTTCCCATGCGAGTTTTGGCGGAAATCGTCGACGCTGCGTTGATGTCAGATGACGAAATTCAGAGGTTGGCGAAGCACTTCGTGAAGATGGGCGCTGATTTAATCGATGTAGGCATGGTTTCAGGCGAATCCAGACCTTACGACGCGAAACGTGGTGTAGAAGCGGTGAAAAAGGCAGTTGAGGTGCCAGTGAGTATTGACACACTTGACACAGAGGAGATCAAACAAGCTGTTGAAGCTGGAGCAGATTTAATATTGAGCGTTGATGCTGGAAACGTTAAGCAGATTGCTGGTTGTTCCTCTGACGTTGCGGCGGTAATTATTCCAACTAACCAACGCGAAGGATATTTCCCAAATAAGGCTGAAAGCCGTATCCGTTTTCTAGAGGAAATCAAGGATAAAGCTGCGCGGTTGGGCATGAAACGGATTATGGCAGACTTAATTCTTGAACCGTTCAATGTATTGGAGTCAATGATTGCCTTCCGCGATTTTGCAGTCCGAAATCCTGATGTGCCACTTTTTGTTGGCGTTTCCAACGTTACAGAATTGTTTGACGCGGACTCTGTTGGAGTGAACGCCTTGCTTGCGCTTCTGTCATCAGAAGTGAACGCAAGTATGTTGTTGGCTACGGAGAAAAGCAATAAAGCAAAAGGAACCATTAGAGAAGAAGCAGTCGCCGCAAAAATGATGTTTCTGGCCAAGAGAAGAGGTTCAGTTCCAAAGGACTTGGGTATTGATTTGTTGGTTTTTAAAGAAAAAAGAAAACATGAAGAGACATACGATAGGACTATTGAAGAAGACGCCCATTTAATCATGGCTAATGAGGAGGTTGAGTCGACACCTATGGATCCGCGAGGTGTGTTCAGGATTATCGTTGACCATGAATCGGAAACTATTGTGGCACTCCACTATCCAACTGCAGAGATAGATAGACCAAGCAATGTTATAAAAGGCAAAACTGCTTCGGTTATTTATTCCAAAATCCTGGAAACGGGATTAGTAACGAGATTTGACCACGCTGCCTATTTAGGAAGAGAATTAGCAAAAGCGGAGATTTCCTTGAAAACGGGTAGAGGGTACATTCAAGACCGCGAGTTATTCAAGCAGCTATAGTCAAGATCTTAATTTTATTCGGCAATGTTAGCTTTGCCATCTATAAAGAGGGATTTCTTCAGAATTCTGACCAAGGGCAACCCAATAAGCACAGTAATAATGACTATTACTAATCGTTCCAAAGGGTAAGCAAAGAAGGCAATGGTCCATATTCCTTGAAAGCCTTCAGCGGTTAATCCGCCAATAGGAGCACCCAATGTGAGTTCGAAAACTAGATTTCCCGTGATATGTTGCAGCATTGTTCCGATGAATGCCAAAACACCTAAAGCCCAAGGCAAGTAGGCAGTTTTGAGGGTTTCAATCCAAGAAAGAGCTTTGGAGCGTAACGGCGAAATTAGCACTATTAATGCCACCAAGTGAAGCCATATGAAGGGAAAAACGAATGTTCCACTGTCTATCGAGATCTCGGTCAATAGCAACGAGTAAGGACTCAGAAGGAATATTATGATCAAAGCAAGATTAAGCACCAACACAGCTTTCCACTTGTGCTTTACAAGGAAACCTAGGGCAATAGCGTTAACAAGAGCTGGAAGGAAATCCAATCCTAAAAAGGCAGGCGCTTTGCCCAACGCCATAGCTATGAAAGTACCTATGATTATGCTTATGCCACCTGTGAAAGGCCCCAATATTATTCCATATAACGGAGCGAGACTGTCAGAAACTGAGAATGAAGCTGAAAGACCAATCATTGGGCCCAAGGGGATAAGTCTTATTACTCCATAAAGCGCTGAGAAAATGGCTATTGAAGCTGTAATCTTTGTCCTAGTGTTGATATTACTTAATGCGCTCAAACACTGAAACCGCCCGAAATTTTTTTCACTGCTGTGTAATTTTTTACACAGACTTATAAGATTTCCCCCGCAAAGAAATAGTCAGCCTTAGTAAATCCTTCAATTCCAACATTGCAGCACATATCTCCAAGCGAAAATATCAAGACAGATCGGTCGCTTATAGAAATATTTTAGAGAATTCTCCGTCCAAATAAAACAATAGGAGTGCCCAAGATTGTTAGAAGAAAGAGATAAGCAAAATCGAAGATGGCAACTTGACGCAAAGATTTTTGCTCAGTCTATTGTTACAATCGTGCTTTGGTCTTCTGCCTTTGCAGGAATCAGATCCGCTCTTTCAAATTATTCTCCCGGTCATTTGGCTCTTCTCAGATTCTTGATGGCTTCTGGAGTGTTAGTCGTTTATGCAGCTATCAAACACGTTTCATTTCCCAACCTGAGAGATATACCCAAAATATTTCTTCTTGGTTTTTTGGGATTCGCTGTTTATCATACAGCTTTAAATTACGGAGAAATAAGTGTTACAGCTGGGTCAGCGAGTCTCTTAATCGCTTCAACTCCAGCATTAACCGCGCTTCTTGCAATAATTTTCTTTAAAGAAAAAATGAACAGGTGGGGATGGATAGGAATAGGTACGAGTTTTGTTGGTGTTTTTTTGGTAGCGTTAGGAGAAGGTACCGGTTTTCAATTTGATTTTGGAGCAATATTGATTCTTGTTGCGGCTTTTTCTTCAAGTGCTTATTTTGTTTTCCAAAAACCGCTTCTAGATAAGTATGGGGCGTTACCATTGACCGCCTATGTTATTTGGGCTGGAACTTTCTTTATGCTTGTTTTTCTTCCTGGACTGCCACAAGCCATTTTCTCAGCTCCAACTTATTCGACGATTTCTATAGTTTATTTAGGGGTGTTTCCTGGAGCCCTTGCTTATGTAACTTGGACCCAAGCTCTCTCCAGGGCTCCTGCTTCTTTGGTTTCCAGCTTTCTTTACCTATCACCGGTTTTAGCAATCTTTATGGCGTGGATCTTTTTGAATGAAATTCCCAGCTTGATCTCATTATTAGGAGGTAGCATCTCTATCCTAGGAGTAATGATAGTAAATTTCTTCTATAGATAAATCAGAAATTTAAGGCATTATATTTCGGAGTAATAATTATTGCTTAGATTTTATTTAAAAAATGATTATAACGGTGTGGGAATAGGCTTTGATCTTGATCCGAAGTATAGATAACTCCCGCATAAATCGTCTCTTTTGCTTTAAGAGTATTTGATTAGTTGCGAATGATATTTTTCAATTACTTCATCTTGTTACCGCTACTGGACATGGAGCCTCATCTATAACTCTGGAACTAACGCTGCCCAGAGCAGTGAATCTGCTGCCCAATCCTCGGCTGCCCATAACAATTAGGTCGAAATTGCCTAATTTTGCTATTTGCACGATCTGTTTGTGCGGTTCACCCATCTTAAGTTTAGTTGATATTTTCAATTTTGGGCTTCTCTTCTCGACTTCACTTTGTGCTTTAGCCAATATTTCCCAGAAAATGGTTTCCATTTCATCGGTGCATTCTCTTATTGCCTTGGATCTCACTTTGTATAAGCCTAAAGATGGAAGTAGCACAGGTGGCACCACTGTCAATAATTGCATCTCTGCTGAAATCTGCTCAGCCAAATTGACCGCAAAGTCTAATGCATGTTTCGATGCTTCAGACCCGTCAATAGCAACAAGAATCTTCTTGATCATAATCTCCCTCGAATAATCTATGAAGAAGAAGCAGTGATAAATTTGTTTTGTCCTTTCTGCTGTTTCTATAGTTGCATCCAAACTTTAATTTTATCCTCATTGAAAATTTTGTTGTATTACATTGTCACATATGATGCTTTCAATGTAGACAACAGTAACAATGAATGTAACTAATATCAAACCGCATCAACATATCATCACATCATATGTGTCTAAGTTACAACAAACGTAACTGAACTTCACTAATACCCCCTTTCTTAACCATAAAGACTAACCAAAACGGCGCATCTACATCATTACGACTACTGGACTAGCTTGGACCACGAAACTTCGGAAATTCCAGGCAATTCACATACGAGATTAATAGTACCGATGACAGGTTTGTAGAAAAAACCTGAAAAAGGATGGAAGCAAAAATGGAATATCAAACGCAGGAATTAACCCCCACTTGCATATTGAACGTAGATGAGTCCTTGCGTCAAATACTCGATTTTGAAAAACTCAAATACTGCTTTGAATGTGGGATTTGTACTGCTAGTTGCCCAGTGGCAGAATTACTCCCAGAATATTACAATCCGCGAACATTACTTCATAGTCTACAATCTTGCGATACTGAAACTCTAAAATCAGCCAAACTATGGCTATGTGCCTGGTGTTATCGATGTTATAGGCGATGCCCACAAAATCTGTGTCTACCAGAAATCTTTCAAGCTATTAGAAAAATAGCTGCTGAAAAAGGCTATCTCGAAGGTTTCTATAAAGCTTTGAAAATAATCAGAGAGAATGTTCCACTCCCCGCATCATCCTGTTATGTCGGTTTTCATCCAGAACGCGCAATAAATAACAGGCAATTAGTGACTGAAGCCATTCAAAAAGAAATCATAGATTATGAAATTAAAAATACCAAAGAAGCAAAGCCCATCGAAGCAAACCCAGAGAAGGTTGCTATAATTGGCTCGGGTCCGGCAGGACTCTCAGCAGCCCAAGAGTTACTTACTAGAGGCTATTCTGTCACAGTTTTTGAAGCTGCATCCTCTTCTGGTGGAATGTTAAAAAGATGCATCCCTGAATATCGCCTTCCAAAGAGAATAGTTGACTATGAAATAAAACACCTGAAAGATTTGGGAGTGAACATAAAGCAAAAACTTGCTATCGGAAAAAGCCTGAAAATAGAAGAACTTTTTCAAGAATATAAAGCGCTGTTTGTAGCCACTGGGGCTTGTAGAGAGAAGATCCTCGGAATAGAAGGAGAAGAGCTAAAGGGTGTCTTTTACGCACTTGATTTTCTGGAAAAAGCAAACACCGACGAAATCAGAGCCCCGAGCAAAGTTACAATAATTGGCGGAGGTGACGTGGCTGTTGATTGCGCTAGAACTGCTCTAAAACTTGGAGCAAAAGAAGCCACAATTATATACAGACGCTCAAAAGAGGAAATGCCTGCTAATCCTTGGGAAATGAAAGAGGCTGAAAAAGAAGGAGTAAAAATCAACTTCTTAGTCACGCCTATGATAATCAAAGGTGAGAATGGCAGAGTAGTCGCAATTGAATGCGTAAAGAACGATTTAGGAGATGCGGATCACACTGGTCGCAAGTGCCCAGTTCCAATTCAAGACAGTGAGTTTGAAATCAAAACTGATTGCATAATAGTTGCAATCGGTCAATTTCCCAACATCGCCTTTCTGCCTGAAACTGTTGAAAGCACTGATGAAAAAACTATAGCGGCAGACCCTTTTACTTTTCAGACGACTTTATCGGGCATTTTTGCAGGGGGAGACGCAGTAATGGGACCAGGAAACCTGATGGAAGCCCTAGCGTCTGGAAAAGAGGCAGCATTTTTCATAGATGTTCACTTGAGAAATACTTCTGGGAAATCTTTCAATATTCATCAAAATGATCGAGGGATAGAAAATGGAAGAACCAAGAATTGAGTCTGAATCCAAAGAAGATGCCCGTGTTGGTGTCTACGTTTGCCATTGTGGAAAGAACATTGCAGGATCAGTAGACTGTGAAGAAGTATCAAAATTTGCTTCAACACTTCCACATGTTGCGCTTTCTAAACATAATCTGTACACTTGCTCCGACCCTGGACAGGAAACTATTAGAAGAGACATAATAGAGCATAAGCTAAATCGAGTTGTGGTAGCTTCTTGTACTCCTCGGCTGCATGAACCTACATTTAGAAGGACTTGCGAGGAAGCAGGATTAAACAAGTATTTGTTTGAGATGGCCAACATCAG
>SMYP01000058.1 GCA_007050895.1 Candidatus Bathyarchaeota archaeon
TTCATGATTGAAGCTGCAAGAAGCGACAAAGTGTCACATTTACCAAAATTATCTACGAGGGTTTCAACGGGATACATAATATCGCAATCAGCGTAAGGAATCTGATGAACCAGAGTTAGTACAGCATTGGCAAAAGCTTCGTCTCTGCGAGGGTTGTCAAGCGTCAGATTTCGAATGTTCTCTGCAATTGGTTTGACTGCGTCAGGTGTTACAAGTGTTGCATAATCGTTGTCGTCAGCAAGAGTAGGGTTTTTACCCTGATAATACTCATAGAGGGAAGAAGGAACAGATACATATAGTTCTTTGCTGACAAGTCCAAATTGAACTTGAGAACTGTATGTAAGGTCGAAGTTGCCTGCGAAAGAGCTTGGTGTGATTAAAACCAGTAGCAAAATGCCAACAAGCATGAAACCTGACTTCCAACACATTAAACCCATGGCAGGTCCCACGAGGAAACTTACCTCCGCGAATCTAATTAATGTTTTAAACATTATTGCCGCTATATCCAAATCCTGAAAAGCCATTTTTGCTTGACAGCTGTGTTGACCTAAACCAACATTTTCAGAACCGACATTGTTAAAAAAAGCAATCAATATCTTTTGGTACATAAAATTGACTCGTAAAGATCCATCCTCAGCTAATGTATTGTGTTTTAAATTATGAATTAGCTATAATGGATAACTCTCAGCGCTCGTAATTAAAGTAAGATACTGATGGAAAGCTACCAAACTTAAATGCTTATATTATTTAACATTGCTATGACAACCTTTTAATCTCCACTTGGCACTTACCTAAGGGTTGGTAAAATTGAACAACGAAGCTAAATGCGACAAGTTCACAGCTATTAACGAGTTGGCTAAACGTAGAGGCTTCTTCTGGCAGTCCTATGAGATCTACGGTGGCGTTGGAGGCTTCATAACCTACGGTCCTTTAGGTGCTAAGCTGAAACAGAATATCGAAGCCAAACTCCGTGAACTCTTTGTAACTAAACTCGGCTTATTCGAGATAGAATCGTCAATAATAACACCCGGCAAAGTCTTCGAAGCTTCGGGACATGTCAATCACTTTAAAGAACCCATGGTAGAATGCATAGAATGCAACAAGCGATTCCGTGCAGACCACTTGCTCGAAGAATACGCCAAACAAAGCTGCGTAGAAACAGAAAAAATGAACCTTACCCAAATCCAAGAAGCCCTTGAGGCGCATGGCATCAAATGTCCCGAATGCGGTGGCGGATTTAAACCGCCACAGCAGTTTCTAACAATGTTCAAAACCACAATAGGACCCTACTCCAATACTACTGGCTATGGCAGACCAGAAGCTGCACAAGGAATATTTGTTGAGTTCAACCGCCTCTACGCCATGGCTCGCGAAAGACTTCCTTTTGGCGTCATCCAAATAGGTCATGCTCTTAGAAACGAGATTTCGCCTAGACAAGGCTTGATACGTCTTCGTGAATTCACTATCGCGGATTTGGAGTTTTTCTTTGATCCTGAAGAGCCAAATTGTTGCTTGCTGAAAAACTTGGAAAACGAAACCCTGCGAATATATCTCGCACGAGAAAGACAAGCGTGCAGCGAAAAAATAGTCGAAGTAACCGCTAAAGCTGCTATAAATAAACAGATAATCCGTTCTGAGTGGCAAGCCTTCTTTATGGTGATGGCGAAGAAACTTTTAGTTGAAATTGGCGTGCCAGCGGAAAATCAGCGATTTATAGAAAAACTACCCTGGGAAAAAGCGCATTACGCTACGCAGTGCTTTGACCAAGAAGTTTACGTTGACCGTTGGGGTTGGATTGAAGTCTCAGGACACGCATACCGCACGGACTACGACTTAGACTGTCACATAAAAGCCAGCGGTGCAGATCTTCGAGTCTACAAGGAATACCCTAAACCCATGGAGCAAAAACAGCTAGTAGTAAAACCTATTAAAGCCACGCTTGGTCCAGCCTTCAAAGCTGATGCCGCAAAAGTCGTAACACTCCTAGCAAATGCTTCAGCAGATGCAATTGCCACTTCTCTCGAGAAAAACGGATACTACATGGCGGAAAACTACAGGGTTCTTCCAGAACACGTGGACATAAGCTATGAAACGATCATCTTGCGCGGCAAGCGTTTCATTCCCCACGTAATTGAACCAAGCTTTGGCTCCGACCGCCTTTTCTATGTAGCACTAGAATATGCTTATCGAGTGAAAGACGACCGAGTGCTAATGAGTTTCCCCAGAGACATTGCCCCCACCCAGCTTGGCGTCTATCCACTTGTATCCAAGGACGGTATAGCCGAGAAAGCGCGAAAAGTCCACCAGCAATTCTTAGACGAAGGGTTCACAGCCGAACTTGACGAAACAGGATCAATAGGTAGACGATACGCTCGAGCCGATGAAGCAGGCGTGCCACTGGGAATAACCGTAGACTATGAAACGCTAAGAGAAGACACTGTTACTATTCGAAACCGTGACTCATGGCAACAAGTAAGGAGCTTAATTAAAGACTTACCCGAACTTCTCCACAAGTATTTCCAAGGGAAAATTAACTTCGAAGATTTAGGGACTTTACTCTCAGTTTAAGTCGCTATCTTTTTTAATACACTCGCGATACTAAATTATGTTTATATTTGCAAATTGATGAGAGGGGAAAGAAAAAAATGGTACTTCCTGCCGAAACAGAACAACGCGTAAAACGCAGAGCTTTAAGTGCATGCCAAGACAACCTACGCAAGGTTGTCGACGTCACCAGAAAAATCCCCCAATTGATTGAGCAGTTTTCAACCGGTGACAAAGACCAAGCAAGACAGTTGTTCACAGAAATAAGAAAAGGAGAAGAAGAGGTCCTCGCAGCGAGACGTATGGTTTCTCAAGAATTGGCCGAAATAGGTGCTATCCTTATTAGCAGAGAAGACTTTCTGAGGTTTACTAACTTGTCAAGTGAGATTGCAGATTTCTCCGAAGGCATCGCTTACTACCTTATGCAAATAATCGAGCACAACTGGAAGGTGCCAGACGATATAAGAAAGGACTTGTTAAAGCTTTCCGAAGCAGTCTTCGAATCAGTGCTCAAGTTGAGAGAAACGATGATGGTTTTAAGCTATGGATCTACCAAAACCTTGGAGAAAGCTAAAGACGTTGAAATTGCCGAAAGAACCGTAGACGACCTCTTCAGGGAGCTGTCCATAAAGGTTTTAAGCAGCAAAATCGAACTCCCAGTGCTACTGCTCATGCGGGATATCCTTCAACTTCTAGAAAACTCAGCTGACAAAGCTGAAGACGCAGCTGATACCGTTCGAACACTCTCTTTCATAATGTAATTTTGAGCGCGAAACAGGCAATGGCTAAAACCAAAGTCGAATTAATAGAAAATTTTTTGGTAGTTTGGGATCATAAAGAAGGTTCACAACTCTACAAAACAGGATTTTACGGGAAACCCCTTGGAATCCCGAAACCGAAAATCCCAGAGTTCTCAGTTCCCCTGCTTTTAGATTTAATGGAAGGCTTATACCTAGTTGAAAAGGGAAGAATTACAATTTATGAAGGCGCAGAAGAACGCAAAGTTGGACTAAAGAAACTCCGACAAAAAGCGAGGCAACTGTACAACGAATTCGACGAGAAATACGCGGTCTATCAAGACCTTCGGAACAGCGGATTGATAGTAACCCCTGGAATAAAGTTCGGTTGCGACTTCGCTGTCTACAAGTATGGTCCAGGAGTTGAACACGCGCCCTATATGGTTTCCGTCAAAAAGGCAAGCTCAGATATTTCAGCCACGGAAATTGTTAAGGCTGGACGTCTAGCCACTACCGTAAGAAAACGATTCATAATCGCCGTGCCAGATTCAGAAATGAAAGACCCAAAATATTTGATTTTCAAGTGGTTTAAAGCTTAATTTGACATAACGATTTGTTGTCGAAATTCTCCACTCACGCGCTGATGTGGATAGATTCTTGTTTCTGATAGGTTGCATCCTTCCTCAATGATAACATCGTCAGCGACAACTGAAATTGACTCTATATTAGTCTTTTTTCGGGCGCTCGAAAGAATTGTCGTGTGTCTGCCGATTATGCTATCACGTACTGTGGCTTTTTCACCGATGATCACTCTGTCCAAAACTGCTGAATTTTCTATAGTAGCGCCTTTGCCTATTCTCGTAAAGTTATCTATGCATGAGTTGACTATTCTTGCGCCATCCTCTATTTGGCAATGTCTGCCGATGAGCACAGCACCTTCAATCTCTATTCGCCCTTGCTTGATTTTACGAATAATTGTAAGTCTTCTTTCTTCTGAATCGTTACTTTCTCCTTGAACCCAGATTTGCTGTTTTCCACTGATTTTTCCACCAAAATCTGTCAGCATGCTAAAGCCACCTTGGAGCAATTTCTTCATTGCTTCAAGATAATTCTTGGGAGTGCCAACGTCAAACCAATTCCCCCTCAACGTGTAACCATACACTGGATAATCTGATTGTGTTAAATACGGTATGAAGTCGTAGCCAAAATCCAACCGATGTTTCTCTTTAGTTATTTGTTTAATTCCCTTTTCTTGGAATACCTTCCTTATTTCAGGTGAAAGCACATACAAGCCGGTATTGGCAAGGTTACTGGGTGCGTCTCTAGGGGCTGGTTTTTCGACGAAACTACGAATGCGACTTTCCTTGTTAATGTCCGCGATGCCTAACCCTTCAACATTTTCTACTTCTCTGAGAACTATAGTCATCAACGCACCTTTTTCCCTGTGAAACTGCATAAGGTCTTTCACGTTAATTTCGAAAACGTTATCACCTTGAACTGCGAAGACTGGACAGCTGATCCCGTAGTATTCCATGTTTATCCTTGCAGAATCAGCACTTCCCAAGTCATCCTCATTAGGCTGGTATTTTATATGAATTCGTGGCCTAATATCATATCGTACGGAAAACCCGTAGCCTGACTCGAAATAATCGTAGAGATCTCGGTAGTTCGTGTAGCCTTTTACTCCGAAAATGAAATTACGGATTCCTTGACGGGCAAGAGACAGCAATGAAAACTCCACCAATGGCCTGTTCAGAAGTCTGAGCGCTGCTTTGCTCGTTTCCGATGTGAGTGGCATAAGACGCTTGGCTTTTCCGCCTACTGGAATTATAACTCTTAGCCTTTCTGGGGCGTAATTATCGCCCATTAAGGGAGCATAATTGAATCCCAAAAGATTTCACCGTAAAGATTGCTAATTATGCGTTGCGGGATAGTATTAACCTTTTTCAATATGCGCTGCAGGTTGAATAGAGCTGTATGTGAGGTTATGCTCTCTTGAAGGTTGGCAGTCTTAGGATGTGTATACTGACTATAACTGCAACGGCTATCATAATTAGCTGCATTGGTAAAACAAGCTGGATTGGCAAAAGACGTTGTAAGATGAAAACGATTGAAAATACTATGGTTATCCATAATAAGCTTAAAGCAATTATCTTGGTTTTCATCGGTAATCCTTTGCCTTCTGTGTAGTTTCGTATGTACTCTCCAAACCATTTGTTGTTTAGTAGCCAGCTGTGCATCCTATCAGAGCTTTTGTAATAGCAAGCCGCGGCAGCTAACAGAAAAGGGGTGGTCGGTAAAATAGGCAGCACAATACCAATAGCACCTAGAACCAAACAGATTGTTCCTGCGATGAACCATAATGTTCTTACGATTTTCCGTCCTTGCTCTTTGCAAACGGATGCAAAAGTTTTCTTTTCTTCCATGGTTTTCCTTTTTTATACTGTTTGATGCCCTCTTAAAAACTGTGCGGCGCCTTCAACAAAACTTGATTTTTCCTGCTCTGAAGTCATATTTTATAACTAAGTCGAAACTAATGTTCCTCTAACAAAGGCTTGACTACAATGGATAAAGCAAGAGGTTTCATACGGCTAGTCCGCCCGGTCAACTGTGCAATGATGGGTTTTGCCGTGTTTGTCGGCGTTGTTCTGGCTGATCCTAATTTCTCCAATTTTCAATGGCTTGGCGTTCTTTATGGTTTCCTTACGGGTTTCGTGCTAACCGCTGCATCCATGACCATTAATGATTATTATGACCGGGCGATTGACGCCATAAACGAACCGTTTCGTCCAATTCCCAGTGGAATTGTAAGCGTGAGAGAAGCTTTGGCTTTCGTTTTTTTTCTTTCAGTAGTGGGTTTTGTACTTGCCTACTTCACAAGTATTCTATGTTTACTGGTTGCGGTAATCTCTTGGATCGTTGTGGTCATTTACGTTACAGTTGGAAAGCGAAGGGGGTTAATAGGCAACTTTCTAGTAAGTACATGTGTAGCTATTCCATTCGTCTACGGTAGTATAATTGTTCTCAATAAAGTTCCGTTGAGTGTTCTACTTTTTACGCTGATGGCTTTTCTATCTAACACGGGTAGAGAAATCACGAAAGGAATCGTAGATATTAAAGGTGATGAGGCTGAAGGCATTAAGACGCTGGCAGTACGCTATGGCGAGAAAAGTGCCGCTGTTGCCGCTGTGTTTTTTTATATCTTTGCGGTCGCTCTAACACCCCTTACATGGTTTCTAAACTTGGTTTCTGTCTGGTTCATTCCTTTGGTTTTGGTTACCGACGTTGGGCTTCTGGCATGTTCAATTCTACTGATCATAGACCATTCCAGGGAAAACGCCCGAAAGATCAAGAAAACGGTTCTGATGTTGTTTGTTGTGGGTCTTTTAGCGTACATCGTTGGTGTTCTCAGATGAATTTACAGTCAACTTGCCAAACAGCAGTAGCTGCTCATTTTTTGATTTCATCTTCAGCGGCCTTTTTCCACATTGTGCTGAAATATTTTTTGGCTATTCCTATTAAAGGCGCAGCAGTAGTCCATAAAACTGGAAACTGTTTATTATTGCCTGTTGAGGAGGTAGCGACAAGCACTTCTTTCTCGTCGTATATCCAGAAGTTCTCGAATGGGATTTCAAGCAAAATTCTGATTTCAAAGAATCGATTTTCAACAATAGTTTGAACCGCTAGTGGCCACGAATTTGTGTCTAATTGTTCGTTTATGAGGCATCGAATCTTTACACCTCGATCCAATGCTTTTTTGAACTTATCGGATAAATTAAACAAGATTTGCAAAAACATATCCTTCGGATAAATAGCCTCTACACTATTTTGAGTTGATTCTAATGCTTTTTCCATTCTTAGAAGAAGTGCTTTACTCTCCGGAACCAAAACGAATTCAGTTTTTCCTATTTGAGGTGTTTTCACTTTTTTCTCTCTAGACTTCAAGAAGAATGTAAGTTTCGAGGATAGTTTGGTCGACTCTTTCTGTAATTCAGAAAGCTCCTTTTTTCTCTCCATAATCAGAAAAGACAAACAGTCTTCTATTGGAACTGCCTTGAACTCTGTTGGGACAGCTATGATTCTTTCAACCAAACTCTTCTCTTCAAGTTCGACCAGGACACGGTAGACTTCCTGTCGTGCCACTCTCGAATTATTCGAAATCGTTTTTGCAGTTGTTTTCCCCAACTTCAGAAGTGTGAGATAAACCCTTACTTGTGAATTGGTCAGCCCCAACCGGTTTAGGATTTGCGTGGCTTCCTGTTCCACATCCAATTTTTTTCCTCACTGAAACCTATTTAATATTAATATTACCAAAGTCTGCATGCTTAAAACTTCCGTTTCTGTCACAATAAACTATTATGCTTGGCTTCAATTCTTACGAAGAAACGATATTACTTATTTAATTTAGTATAATAATTAGAAAAAGCCTTACGAGATACAGAGAAGGGTGAAAATAACACCTGTTTAAATTAATTAGCTCCTCTTCAGTAACGTATTCTTCACTGGTAAAGTGTAATTTACGGTTGTTAAGTGACTCAATGTATATACGTCCATGTTTCATGCATGTTAAAAATGCATAAGTACATTCTAGACGCTTCTACCTTTGAGGATGTTCACATGTCGGAACGTTTTGCTAAAAAATGGGAAGCCAGAAGAGACGAAACGACATTTGTAGATGCAATACGCTCGACAGTTAGTCCGCCCCCACCGCTTAAGCCCCGAATGGATTATGCTATAAAACGGTTAAACCTTCAGATTCAAAAACTGGATCAAGCTTCAGAAAGATTTAATCAAAAAGACAAAGCTCTCTTCAGAAAGATCGTTGTTGCTTTCGAGGAACATGACAGCGCACATGCTAATATCTATGCTACTGAGCTCGCTGAAATTCGCAAAATGGAGAAAATAATTATGAACGCCAGATTAGCGCTTGACCAAGTGTTGCTTAGACTGCAAACTGTAACTGAATTCGGAGATATAGTGACAACGTTAGGGCCTGCAATAGGCGTTTTGCGCACTGTCAGCGCAGGGCTAGTAGGTGTTTTGCCTGAAGCTGAGAACGAACTCGGTGATATCGGCAACATGCTTAGCGGATTGATGTTTGATGTCGGCCAAAGCTCTGGTTTAAGTCTGAATTTCAACTCAGTAAACGAGGACGCGGCTAGAATACTAACAGAAGCTGCGACAGTTGCAGAACAGAAAATCAACTCCAACTTTCCAGATCTTCCAGCTGGGCTTCCCGCAAATTTGGAAAAAGGAAAAAGCACTAACTAGAAACGTCGAAAAACCCTTTTTCTCATCCAAACCTCCATCTTTATTTTTCGACATGTTTTTACAAAGCTAAATCATCATGCATTATTAAATCCCATTGTGGCAGTTGATTTTACTTCGCTCTATAGGAACTATCATTTATCAACCAAGATAGAATAAGATAACATCAAATTTCAAAATCGAAAAATTTCATTTGAAATAAAAAAGATGGGAGATAGATACTCGTAGGTTTTAAAATCTATAGTTTATAGTTTTGGTCGCTTCCGCTGTGAATAGAATACGACTGCAACTGCGACAGATGACAGCACCGCGACAACTCCGAAACTCAAGCTTTCCGGGACCGTAGCAGCATAGTCCATTATTCCTCCCCAGCCTTCTGGGACGTCTGGGTCGCTCGTAGGTGGCCACGCTACCCAGCTTTGATTGCTTGCATCGTACATTGCAACTCTAAGGTCGAAAGGCGGCGGGCCGTTCCACGCTGCACTTCCTATCGCTGTCTTGTCAATTACAACTTCAGTGAACCAGTGCTCATAATCCATCGGCGCAGGAGTCATAGTCAAACTGTCAGCCCATGTTACTGCGTCCTCGTCTACTAGCTCGACCC
>SMYP01000169.1 GCA_007050895.1 Candidatus Bathyarchaeota archaeon
CCGATTCCTATAGCTGTGACTTTTAGGTCTTTCAAGAATCGGTTGGTGGTTATTTCAGCTACGTCCACAGCAGTGGTTATTGATTTACCTCTGGCCTTTAACATAATCTCATCGGTTTTGCCTGAAGACATAGCAGTGATAACAGCCATCACATAGCTCATTGGTGGTTTGCTTCCGATGAAAATAACCTCTGGTTTTCTCTCCGTTGGCTTGACGACTTTTGTTGGTTTCTCAACTGATTGTTCGTTTTTCTTTTCTGCTATTTTATCGGATACAGGTTTTGGGGGTGCTTCCTCTGTCATTCATTTCACTCCTTTTTTTGTGTGTTGATTATAGTCTTAGCAATATTCTGCGTCCAAGTAGACACTGAACATCAATTAAACGTTCACAAACAACCTAATAAATGCAACAACTTTGTTCCATTGACATATCTTTAAATCGCAATATCAACTCAATCTCTCGCCTTTGTAGATTAAGTAAATCGTAAACATGAATTGCCATTAGAAAAAATAGCAGTTAGACAACCATCTCGACTTCAAGGTTCAAGCGGCACACTCCCTTCATTATATGTGCTTGTGTTTAGCGTATTTCCGCAGGGGTAGACAGAAGTGAACTTGCTTTTTATACTCTGAGAATTCCCTTCCAATTTTCTTTTCAAGCCTTCTTGTTTCTCTTGAAGCTGAAACTGTTATGAAAGATAAAATATACAATATAGCAAGACCCACAGGCAAAGTCAGATAAAAATTTGAGTTCAGGGCAACTGTCAACGTTAATCCGAAAACAAAAAAGTAAACGCCAGCGTAAAGCGGATGCCTTATGTATGAATATATGCCGTGGGCGACAAGTTTGGGAGTTTCCATGCAGAACCCAGTCCATGTGTGGTGTCTCGAAAGATCTACTTTTGCTTTTGCCACAAGCGAGGTTCCCAGAAAAGTCAAACCAAAACTAAACCAGTCAGCAAGCGATCCTGAAACCACTGAAATCAGGGTATAAGCGTAAACAAATAAAGGAACTAAAAGAAGCATCTTTAAAACGTATGTCCATTTCTCATTGATAAGAGTAACCATGCCTGGCTTCCTTTTGAAATCAGAAATAAACAGTGCGAAAGTAATGGCAACAACTGCTTGACAAAACCTGAAAGCAAAGACATATTCCAAGCTGCTAATCGCCTTTCTTTCAAAAGATGACGACCTGCTATTTAAGAGTATAAAATGACTTATCAAGATTCAATTCATTGATCTCAAATAGTTATTCCAGCTACCCAAAGCTTTTTTTCAAAAAAAGCATTACCTCTAGAATGATTCAAATGGCAAAAAAGCCACCCAGAAAAAGAGTCAAGATTAAAGGCCATTATTACCGAGTTAGGCAACGTTCCACAAAAAAGGGCAAAAAAGGAACTATAATGGGCAAATGGAATAACAAGTAACATTAGCCTTTATAGCTAACCCCATTAAACATCACTTCCAGACTCACTATTTTTCACGCAAGACTTTGGGAATATAAGCGCATCTCGGATCAGATCCGAAAACATCCCCCGTGTAGAATTCAGCTGTAGTACGACATCCTCCGCATATTTCTCTGTACTCGCAGGCTCCGCATTTGCCTTTTAAGTTGCTTTTATCTCTAATTTTCGAGAAGAACTCAGAAGTCTGCAGTTCATTCCAAATCGTCTCAAGCGATTTTTGTTTTACGTTTCCGAACCTGTGAACATCATTGAAGCTGCAGGGTATGGCGTCTCCATTTTCGGCTATGCTCATGAACTTGCCAAAGAAGCATCTGCCCAAGAAGAAATTATTATACCAATCTTCAAAATCAGGTAGTCCCCGCTGCTTAGCTATGCGGGCGAAGAACGGACAATATACGTTGATTTCAGGCTTCCCCTTATACTTTGCACGCAGATCGTAGAGCTTGTTCCACGCCCATTCATACTGCTGTGGAGACGGATCTGCCTTCAAACTGTTTTCGTCTCGGCTGTACGGAATAAAACTGTGATAGATTACCCATCTCGCATTATACGTCTCGGCTAAGTCAAGAACATGAGTGAAATCCTCAACATTAACGTTCGTTCCTTCCCCATCAACATTGGCAAAAGTGTACACAAGACAGTTCAGCAAACCCGCACCTGATAATCGCTCAATTGCGGAAACCGCCTTCGAATGCGAACCCTTCCCTCGAATTATATCATTCATCTTTTCTGCGCCGTCAATGCTTACCGACACGCGAACTTCATTCTTAACAATGTTCTCAAAGATTTCATCGTCAAGCAGATGTCCATCCGTTATTATACTCGCTTTCAAACCAGTTTTCATAGCGTACCCTATTACATTGAAAAGGTCCTTGCGCAGAAGCGGCTCTCCACCACTTATTCCAAGCCAGCTTGCGCCAAAATCGTGTATTTGATCCACTATCCGAAGAGCCCTTGAAGTATCCACCTCATCTGGAAAAGGCGACTTCCCCGCGGAAGCACAGTGTTTACAATTGCTATCACACGCAAAAGTACACCTCCAAGGCAAAATGTATAAAGGACCTTTGCGCTTCAACAAATCAAACCCCTATTAACTTCTGGAAAAACGCTATATAACCCTTCACAAAAAAAACAAGTGCAAGGTTTGATTCGATAGTCCTTTAGATTTTGTATAGGTTTCCAACACTGTTCCACACAAAAGCCTCAGGAAACGTTTTAGCTATGGCACATATAGCTTTCCACCCCGTGCAATGTGTGGGAACAATTAACTTGGGGTTTATTCTCTCTAGTTCTTCAATTGTCGACCGGATTCGATTCTCAAAAGTTTCTCCTGCAAGGTGAAAACCTCCAAGCACAGCGTGAACCCTTTTTGTTCCCGTAATTTGCCTCGCATAATTTACTGTGTTTATTATACCTGGATGGGCACAGCCCGACAAGACAGCTAATCCTTTTCCTTTTATATTGATTATAACTGCACGTTCATCCATAATCAACGAGTCCGATTTCCACGAGCCGTTAACGAACGATTTGTGTTGAGTATCACCTTTTTCAAAACTTGTTTTCCGAGGAATTTCACCCGTTATGCAAACCATGTCATTCGCCGTTAAAGACGGTCGTTTAGTGAAAACCAGTCGCGCTGGCCTTAGTTGTGCCTTACTTGGAAACTCTGGATATTTTCGAACAATTCCCTCGATGGTGGCTGACCCTCTAATTTTAAACATGCTCTCATGGACGATCACAGGTAGATCAGCTTTGCTAATTGCCTCGACCGCGGATATTAATCCTCCAAAGTGATCATAGTGTCCATGAGAAATAACAACAGACTCAACTTCGCTAAGGTTTATGCCCATGCAATTCGCATTTTGCACAATTCCCATAGGACTCATGCCAGCATCAAATAAAACGCAACCTGACCTATTTCCACTGAAAACTCGAATAATCATTGAAAATCCATGCTCCGCAGAAGGCAGTTGAACAGGCCACTCGTCCCAATCTTTACCCTCACGTTCTCGTTTCCAGTGTCTAAACGACTGGGTCTGTCGTTTATTGAATGTCGACAGGAAATCCGCGCAGTTATCTACCAAGCTGATTATCTCTACGGAATCTGCTTTCTTAACTCTGAACCCTTTGTCAACGGATTTCTGGATTGCAGCATTCATGTGTATTATCTCATCTCAACAACTCTTTCGGCGAAAAGTCGCAAGCTGCTCAAATTCGGAAGATCTCCAAAAAAGAGCATGAAGTATGTCACACCTAAACTAGTGTATCGTTGTATTTCTTGTTTGCATTGATGCGGAGTTACTATGAAATTAAGTTTCTTAAAATCTTCTATTGAAACATGCTTTTGTTTCAACTCCAAGATTTTTTCGTCTAGCTCTTTCTGATTAGAAACAATGAATATTTGACCGCCAAGCCAGCACGATTTTTCTATTTCGCGAAAATCTCTGCCCAATGCTTTGCAGTGTCTTTTTAAAACATCTAATTTTTGCTTGTACAACTCGAAGGACGGTATATAGCCCCAGTCAAATCGATCTGCATGTTGTGCGGTCACTTTCAATGTGAGTTTTTCTCCGCTGCCTCCAATTGTTATTGGCGGATGCGGCTTCTGCAAAGGTTTGGGTTCACACACTGCATCTTTTGTTTTGTAATATTTCCCTCCATAGCTTGTCTTTTCTTCAGTCCACATTTTCTTTATTATTTCCACGACCTCTTTCATTCGGTTTATTCTGGAACTTGATCTGGGAAACGTTATTCCATAAGCTCTATGCTCATCTTCTTGAACCCCCGCCCCGATGCCTAGCTCTAATCTGCCGTTTGATATGACATCGAATGTCGCTGCCATTTTAGCTAGTATCGCTGGGTTTCTGAAGGAGCTGCTCAGCACCATTGTTCCCAGCCTTATCGTTGAGGTTAAGGTTGATAGTGCCGAGAGGAGTGTCCAGCACTCAAGGATGGGGCGCTTCTGCACCATCATGTGATCATCTAGCCAAACGGAATCGTATCCTAACCGTTCACATTCAAGTACAATATCTCGAACGCGATCAAGAGGTGAAGAGGAGTTTTTCTCTCTAATTTCAAACGCATAAAAGGGAAGGAAAACACCGAATCTTATTTTGGTCAAGTTATTTCATCCCTGGACCTGTTATGAAGCGCTTAGTATGATGATATAAAGGATTATCAAACTATAATAAATACGGCTTCTGCAAATTGCAGTAAGAACTAGTTGCATGAGGGCGCATCAGACATGGTGGGTTGAGCATTGAAAGAAATGATCGTAACTGAAAAGTTAACCAAGCGATATGGGGCTATCACGGCTATTGAAGATTTAGATTTAAAGGTGCATGCTGGAGAGATTTATGGCTTCCTAGGACCCAACGGGGCGGGCAAAACTACAACAATCAGGGTTTTGACCACTTTAACCAAGCCAACTTCGGGTCACGCGCTAGTAAACGGTTTTGATGTAGTGAATGAACCTGAAAAGGTGAAAAAAATGATTGGTGTAGTGCAGCAGCATGTAAGTTTAGATCGTGATTTAACTGTAAGAGAAAATATAGAGTTCCGTGCTCGTTTACATCATCTGGGTTCATTTGAACGCAAGAAACGAATCGATGAGTTGCTTGATTATTTAGGCCTCACTGGAGAAGCTGACCGAATAGTCAACGATCTTTCAGGAGGAATGAAAAGACGCGCCATGATTGTCTGTTCTCTGTTGCATAAGCCTAAGGTACTTTTTCTTGATGAACCAACGGTGGGATTGGACGCCCAGACCCGGCGTCTCTTGTGGGAGTCAATACGTCGATTACACCTAGATGGCACTACTATTTTCCTCACTACTCACTATATTGAAGAAGCAGAAGCCTTGTGTCAACGTGTAGGAATACTACATCAGGGTCGCTTGATTGATCTAGGCAAACCATTGGAGTTGCGTCAAAGATTAGGTTTGGTCACTGTAGAGACTCTTGTGAATAATAAAGAAACTCGTTACCAGTATTTTGCTGATAGAGCGGCAGCGACTAGATATGTTCAGAACTTGCCTCCCGAAGCTAAAACCATCATCATACGAGATTCAAACTTGGAAGATGTCTTTGTAGAATTAACTGGACGAAAGGTGGATAATGACTAAATGATGACTGTGCTTGGGGATATATACTCAGTCTTATGGGTGGATCTTAGATTCTTGAGGCGTCATTGGCTTCGGACCCTTGCTACCAGTCTTGTCAATCCTGTTCTTTACCTAGTAGCTTTTGGCTATGGCTTAGGGGGAGGAATAAATTTTGATGGTTATAGCTATCTATCATTTGTTATGCCTGGTATAATCGCTCTTACTGCTATGTCAAGTAGTTATGGTGGTGCTGGATTAAAGTTGCATGTGGATCGTCTTTTCTACAGATGCTTTGACGAATACTTGATGTCTCCTATAAGCCTCTTTTCATTGGCAATCGGAAAAACCTTGATAGGCGTAGTGCGAGGTTTGATAAGTACTATCGCAATATTGACAGTGGGTGTAGTCCTTTCGCCAACTCTTATGGTTACTCCACTTTTTGTGTTAGTCTTGATCAGCTCTTGCTTCGTCTTCTCCTTTCTTGGCGTGCTTATTGGAATGTGGGCAAAATCGCACCAAGACATGACAACTTTTAGCACGCTAGTGATTTTACCAATGACCTTCCTTAGCGGTACTTTCTTTTCATTAAGCCAACTACCCGAAGCAGTGAAAGCTGTCCTATATCTCTTACCTCTTACTCATTCCAGTGAGTGCTTGCGAGCAGCATCTTTAGGGCAAACATTCCCTTGGCTTTCTTTCTTGGCTCTTCTGGGCTTTGGGTTGATATTCTTTACAGGAAGCATGTGGGCCCTAAAGCGGGATAGCATTTAAGAAATGCTTAGAGCAACGCTTGTCCAAAAGATGTGCAAAAATGGTGCGGTCGCCGGGATTTGAACCCGGGTCGTCAGCGTGGCAGGCTGATGTCCTAGCCAAACTAGACTACAACCGCTTTAACGATAGACTACGTATTCTTCGCTATCATCTCTTAAAAAGCGTTATGTTTCTATGGGGAATACTTTCATAGTCTCCTGTAGAAAGCTGTACTTCTTTAGAGAAAATAGGTGGCTTTTACATCTGCAATTGGAACAACCAAAACCCGATATTGGCTCTCCGTATTCACTCAAGCTTTCAGCGGTTTTGCATTCTTCTTCGTTATCCCCTTCATTAAAGAAGATTTTTATGATATTTGTATGGGAATTTTCAAGAAAATAGTCAATGTGCCAAAATTTTCGCTTTTCACTTCTGAGGTGACGGTTTATTCGTTGCTCCATATTTCTCTGTGCCGAGCCAACGTAAGCGTATAAGCCTTTGTTAAAAATTCTTTTGCCTAATGCACCTACATTCACATCAATATCTTCGTTAACTTGGATTATTAAAACATAAATTCCCCCTAAACTTTTTTTTGAATAATGTTTACTTTTGATAAAAGCAGAAACCATATCTATTTTTCACTACTAAACTGATATACTTCTTTTCAATTGATTATTATATGCTAATGGATTTTTTTCAGTGCATCCTCTAAATCGCCTAAGCTCTTTACAATGGCATCTGAGTGTATTTCGATCCATGGACTTAGGCTTTCCATTTCGGAGACAACTATGATCTTCTTACCTTTCCGTTTAGCATAGAATAATTCCATGCACGCCCCTGCCGAAAGTTTGGGCAAGTAAACTATCATGATATCGCAGCGTTCAGCGTCCTCCAAGTCTCTTTGCACAAAGCCTGAGGCGGGAACGTTAGGCCACCACCATTGCTCATCGCCTTTGTATAAACTTTTTTCACGATGCCACGGGTCAATAACGTCGAAGCCCAGTCTTTCGCAGATTTGAGTTATCGCTTTTCTGTATCCTTGGTTTGTTTCCATGCCCAGAATGGGTCCTGATATGAATACTTTTCTTTTCATTGCTGCCACGTCTAATACTTCGCACTAAGGTATGATAACACTGATAGCGCTGCAAGCTCAAATAGGTCAGGCAGCAGGGCAAACGGCCCTAAGCCAAACGCTCTGAAACCGAAAACCCACATGAACAATGGGTTGGCAGTGAGGGTTCTTAATAGCAAAGCGAGTGAGAATATGATTAACCCAAAGGTGAACTGTGACCGTGTCTTTCTGTAAATGTCTATGTATGTGGTCAGCAGAAAAACTATTAGCGCAACATTAACCGTGGAAATAGCTGTTTGCGCTACATAGAAAAACTCAAAGTCGCCGATAATATCTTCAGGCGGCGGAAGTCTTCTCTCAGGAAATTCTGATGATGAAAATGGAAATGATTGTGAAGCCCAAAACGCTGCTATGAGCGCTATAGCTACTAAAGCCACTATTGTTACTAACCAAATTTTCGTACTGTTGTTCATTTGTTTGTTCATGGTTTCTTCTCCTTTTTCTATTTTTTCCACATTCTATTCACAATCTCCTCAAAAAGCACGTAATTCTCCTCCAGCGTCTGAGACAAGAAATAGGTAGTGCCGTAGCCTTCTCCGGCAGTATTAATCATCTTGTTCTTCTCAAGAACTTTAAGATGATGTCTTATAGTCCTGTAATCCATTGCTAGCTGATTTGCCAGTTGATTGGCATTTTGTGGCGTTTCTTTCAATGACTCAATAATTTTGGCGCGAGACGCGCCACCTCTAGTGCCTGCGATAAGCCACCATAGAAGATATTTCAGCGAACGCGTCCTACTACCCAATCCACACCGCCACGATTGTTTGAGGAGTTTGTTTATTCCCTATTTTAGGGTCAAGTAATAAACATGTTCCTCACCACTAGCAACTAACTTAACGCGATTATGTACAAATTGGGAACAAAATTGGGTATAATTTTGAAAAATCGCTTAATAAGTTGCCACTGAGAAGAGAGCAGAAAAGGCAAACGGAGGTGAAAGATCACGAACGAAAAAAGCAAGGTTTTCGCTTTCTTTTCAGTTATAACTATAGTTGCAATAATTAGCGGTATCCTGATTGCACCACTAATGGTTAATGCTGCAGCAACCGAAGACACATCAATAGCTGCTCAAACGTCTGACTCTAGACCCACTCAAGAAACGAATGAACCTATACTCGCAGACTTGAATAATGATTACATTGGATTTGGACGACATGATATGCACTTACACATGCGCAGCTTCGGAGGCTTTAGACATGTTGAAGTCAGCGAAGAGTTTGAACTAACTGTAACTAACATAGCAGAAAATGACACCGATGTAAAAAATCTCATCAACGACGGCTATAATGTCACGTCACTCAGACCGATTACTAAAACAATGATTGACGCCGAAGGAAACGTAATCACGGAGGCAACAACGGCAGTCTTAACACTGCAAAAAGACACAACCAGTCACGCAACTGTAATGGTTGATATACAAGAAGCAAAAGTAACGCAAATAATTATCCTAACAAGAATCGTTATCGACAAGTCTTAAATCAAAAATTACCTTTCAACTTATCATTGAAAAAAGATCAACAAATACACTGTCTTCACATGCCCATATCGCTAGAATCAGATAAAACCACCGCACCACCATTTACGCTAAGTCAAGTAACTCCAACATTTTCTCTGCCTCATTCGTCGGAGGCAAGCATGTCTGTCCTCTGCACACATAAACCGTGGCTTTTCCCTCGATTTTTTC
>SMYP01000033.1:0-1133 GCA_007050895.1 Candidatus Bathyarchaeota archaeon
GAAACCTGAAATGAGTGATCGGGAACTTTTTGTTTCGCAGTCAAACGTTTTTGGCGGTGTGCAGCGTCTCTTTGAGAAGGCAAAGTACGTTATTTTCGGTGTTCCATTTGATGTTACGAGCACGTACAGAACTGGCGCGCGGTTTGGTCCGAACGCTATTCGCCAAGCTTCTTTAAACATAGAGACCTATAGTTTTCGCACTGAAATAGACGTTGAAGATTTAGCTTTGCACGATTTGGGTGACTTGCATGCTTCTACAAGTCCTAAACGAACAGTTGATATGCTAAAGCTCGTGGTAACAGATATCTTAGCTGCCAAGAAGATACCCATAGCTATAGGCGGAGAACACACTATAACTTTGGGAATTATGAAGGGCTTGGGTGAGAAAGCCAAGAGGACGGCGGTTGTGAGCTTTGATGCTCATCTTGACTTACGGAGTGAGTTCATGGGGTTAACGCTTTCGCATACTACTTTTATGCGAAGGATAGCTGAGGAAGTGAAACCTGCAAAAATTATTGAAGTAGGCACAAGAGCTGTGTGTAAAGAGGAATTGACTTACGCTAAAGAGGCTGGGATAACCTTTTTCACTTCTCAGCAGATAAGAAAGGACGGCGTGGCCCAAACTGTCCAGAAATTAAAGGCAGAGCTTGCCCCGTACGAGAATGTCTACTTGTCTGTGGACATGGACGTTCTTGACCCTGCGTTTGCGCCTGCAGTGCAGAATCCAGAGCCAGAAGGACTGGACACTCATACGCTAATTGACATTGCGTGTAGTCTATCAAATCGCAATGTTATAGGATTCGACGTTTTGGAAGTTGCACCTGTTTATGATCAAGGAATTTCAGCGGTTGCCGCAGCTAAAGTGGTTTTCCAAATGCTTTGCCATTTAGAAAGAGCACACAAAGGACCGCTATAATGGAAAACATAGAAACTTACTACAACAAGAAATCAGAAAGCTATGACAAAATCTTTGCCACTTTGTACTTCAGAGTTTATGATGCAATCACGTGGAAGTACCTGTTGCCACATGTCCCGCAGGATCCTGATGCTATGATTCTTGACGCAGGAGGCGGAACTGCTCGCTGGGCAATTCGAATGGCGGAGAAAGGTTGCAAAGTGGTTTTGATGGACTC
>SMYP01000033.1:1233-9086 GCA_007050895.1 Candidatus Bathyarchaeota archaeon
GAAATTCTTGAGCGGAACGGATTGCGAGTGAAAGCAATGGTGGGGAAAATGGTGACCATGCCTTTGAGAATAAGACAAGAGTTCTTCATGGAAACAGGGCATCCTGAAGAATTATTAAATAAAGTGCTGCAATTCGAACTTGCTTTGAGCAATAAACCAGATGCTTTGGCGCTGGCAGGGCACCTGCAAGCAACAGCCTTCAAGCTCTGAACCTCTCAACTATGACTGTACCGATTTGCAAATGAGCTCGGATTCAGTGGATTTTTGTTAACGATTGTAATTTAATGCCGTTTTTTCATTAGTTTTGCGATAAAGAAGCCGTTGCTTTCATGAATGTGAGGATAAAATCGTCTACATTTTTCTAACCCTTTTAGTCCAGGTAGCCCTATATTTGGCTTTATGTCTATAAGTGAGAATTCTGGATGCTGTTTCAAGAATCGTTCGATTATCATCTCGTTTTCTTCAACAGTAATGCTGCAAGTCGAATAGGTCAAGCTGCCTTCAGCTTTTACCTGTTCGGCGCAGTTGTTTATCATCCGCCATTGAATGTCCGTCATTTTCTCAATCGATTTTGGATTAAGCCTCCATTTTGTTGCGGGTTGTTTGGCGAAGACTCCGGTGCTCGTGCACGGCGGATCTAAAACTACCAAATCCGCTTCCAAAACGAACGGCAAAGAAACACAAGCATCTGCAAGGACGAGTTTGGCATTTTTTACACCCATTCTTGCCGCTTCATTTCTCCATGCATGAATCCTGCGCACCGAATAATCCACCGAGTAGATGTTTCCTTGATTTTGCATGAGCTGTGCTAAGTATGTGGTTTTGGCTCCAGGAGCAGCGCAAATATCTAGAACATTCATTTCAGGCTTGGGTTCGGCGATTTCCGCAGCGAAGCAGCTCGCTTTATCTTGAATGTAGAATAAGCCTTCATGGAAGCTAGCTGTGTTGACTAGGGACTGTTTTGTAGCCACGATTTTGTAGGCGTGTTTCAATGAGTTAATTTTTTCCAGTTTGATGCCATCAGTGGAAAGTTTTGATAGAATTGCCTCTTCAGAAGCTTTGAGCGTGTTAACTCTGATGCAGGTTGGTGGCGGATTAATATCTCCTTCTAGAAAAGCTATGGCTTCATGGCGTCCGAGAAGGTTAATGCAGTATTTAACGAACCAAGTGGGGTGGAACGTTTGGAGACCTATCTTTTCCTCGGCGTCTGTGTTTTTCAATACTGATTCCAACTTTAATGTGAGTAGAAAACCCAAGAACGGCTCAATTTCTCTGAGGGTTTTCCATCCTAAAATCGCTCTTCCCAGTTTGGCGATGTTTTCAGCCTCTTTAAGGTCGAATTCACCCCAATGCTTTGCTACGCGAGTTTGGTAAACGTAAAGCCTTAAGAAAGCTTGAAGGCCCATATTCAACTCGCTGATTTCTTTGGGATCTAGCACGCTGTTGATGAACTTGTCTATCAGATTCTTGCGCCGGATTGTTTCAATGATCAATCCGTACGCGTAGCGAACTGCGTTAGGGTTTTTTATACCTAATTGCTTGACGGTTTTAGCTAGAGCCAAGCGTTCGCTTAATTTCTGCAATTCTACCCAGCTTAGAGTTTCTATGGCAACAGTCCATGCATCTTCAAGCAAACTTCTCACACTGCTAAAACCAAGCAAACATCCAAATAAAAATTCCCCATATTAAAGCTAACCGATGCATTTATGCACACTTAAACAAGAAGTAAACTTGGATTAAATAAGTAGCCAATCATTTTTGTATGCTGATGAGAAATCATTGAAGACCGGAAGAGAAACCGATTTGTAATGGTTTTTTGCAACCTTTAACCACCAATGCGAAATTGAATCTATATAAAAAGGGAGATAGTAAAGTTTTGAGAACAATATAAAAACGGAAATGCGGAGGAAAAACTGGAAATGCATTTGGAAGAGATGAAGAAGGAAATTGAATCTCTCGTTTTAGAAAAAGGATTCTATAACAAACTTGAAGACATTCCTAAGAAACTTCTTTTCGCTTTCATCGAGTTAGGTGAAGCTAGTGACGCTTGGAAGAAAGGTGCGGCAGAAGAGAAAATAGCTGAAGAGCTAATAGATGTTATCTTCTACCTTTTGGACGCAAGCCGTTTGGCATGTCCTAATGTAGACATGGATGAGATGTTTAAAAAAAAATTAAGCAAGAATCGCAGTCGACCTTACCAGTATGGTGAAGGTCACAGAAGCAGATAAGTGCGCTTCATAAGCTATTGAAATATTCAGAAAGGCGGGCATCAGAACTTATTCACTTTTTGTCTTGGGCTGAGAGAAGTTCAAGTTCTAAGGTGTTTTTATGGCAGTTCGAAGGATTATAAGGTTGTTGAGATTCAAAGTGGAGTTTAACTATCCGAAGTCAGTGCGTTTTCGCTGCGTAAAATGTGGATTATGTTGTGGCGACACAAAAACAAAAACCCGACACATTATCCTTTTAAAATCAGAAGCTGACCAGATTTCCAAAACAATGCTACAGCCAATCTCACAGTTCGCTGCAAAAATTGAGGGTAGAGAGCCTTACATTTACGAAATGAGAAAAAGAGAAAACGGAAAATGCGTATATTTGGAAAATAACCGCTGCAATATCTACAAGAATAGACCTTTAATATGCAGGTTTTATCCATTTGAACTCAGTTCATACGGTGGAAAGTATAGTTTTCAATTCACGGAAGAGTGCTCGGGTATAAACAAGGGTCGAATATTGCGAGAGACTTATTTCAGAAAGATATACAATTTAGCACTTGCTAAATACAGGCGGATAACAGAATCAAGCCGAAGGATTTGATATATCAGAATGCAATCGAAAAAATTATTTGATTTCTCGCTAATTTGGCTGTTTTAAGGCGTTTTAGATATTATCCTTAGTTTTATTGCGGATGTATCTACCCGAAAACGTTTTGAAACTGGCGTCCCGCTCTTAAGCGAATTTGTTTCCTTTAATAATGGGGTTTTGGCGATTTTATTATGGACGCCTCATAACGTAACCAAAGCCACTAAAGTTGGCGCAAAACATCCGCCTTCTCCAAAATGTAACCACAATAATGACACTTCAACAACAAAGGCTCCTCACTTTCAACATAAAACTTGGCTACTGCAGGCTCGTTACTGTTGCTAATGCAAGCAGGATTGACACAATTTATTATAGCCTCAATAACTTTTGGCAACTTCACCTCCAACTTTTCCACTACGTCATAATTACGTATAATATTAATGGAAGCATGAGGTGCCACCAACGCAATTTTGTTAACTTCTCGCGCATTAAGGGCACGTCCCTCAATCTTCACGATATCTTTAACCTTGAAACGCTGACTCGGCACGTTAATGGCAATAGTCATCACCCTCTTCTCACGTCCCGTTATCCCTAAAATTTTAACAACATCCAAAGCGTACCCGCCACTTATGTGATCAATAACGGTGCCATCCTTAATTTTGGACACTCGCAGTTCCTTCTCGCTCATAACTAGCCCTATAGAGCCTATACGGTGGTTAATAAATAAAAATTTTAAGAAAGGCGCATCTTTGGCTAACTACCTTCTTCAAAACATGGTTTGTTCCTTTTTGAGATAATCCGACTGTTTGCAGATCCCGACGTCTATAAATCTGCATAAAATAAACTTGGAATGAATTAGTACTGTAAAATAGCAGTATCTAAGTGAATCTGCAATTTACGGCTTCATATATTGCAGAATATGTTTCTCAAGGTTTTAAACGCTACAAAAAAAGGTGTAACTAACCACACTTTTCCAAAAGATTAGAGATTATGAAAACAAGGTATGGAAACTTGGAGTTTAGTTAAAGGAAAAGTTGAGGAGCTTGCTCTCAGTGTTTTGTGGCGTCTAATATTATATAGAGTACGTTGTTTCCGCGGAGCAGAACGTTTCCATAGTTTGTGAGAAGCTGTTCATCCTTACATTCAGTTGCTCCTTCCAGAAGTATATTCATGTGTCCATCACACTTGATCATCTTTCCTTTGTATTCGCAGCCGTTTTTGAGGACGACTTCGATGTTTCCGTGTAACTGTTTAATGAGAACATTCAATGGTTTCTTGCTTGGCTCCATCATAACACCGTGTTCCAATAGTCAATACATGCATATGCGAAAGCCATCATATATAAAAGTTTTATCCATCCATACTGCGAATAACTGAAATCATTTGAAGCAGTTTTCAAGTAACAAGAATATGTAGTGCACTAGGTTTCAACCCTAAAATTAGCGTAGGCAGGATTATAGGAAATATTAGTTTCGGAAAGGTTTATTTTTAAGCTTAGTGCTAAAGTGTAAAATTGCAGGCGGACCATCAGTGTCCGTTGGGATGTGGCCCGATCTGGGCTGAACCGCAAGCAGTAGATTAGAGGTGTAAAAATAAAGATGGCATACAAGTACATAGCTGAAGCATGGTCTAAACCCGAGAAGTCCTACTTGGAAGAGCTTATGCGACAGAGACTTATAGAATGGCGAAAGCAGCCAACTATCATCCGGTTAGAAAATCCCACACGACTTGATCGCGCCAGAAAACTCGGCTACAAGGCCAAGCAAGGCTTCGTTGTAGCTCGCACACGTGTGAGAAGGGGAGGTCTGAGAAAGCAGAGGCCAAAAGCCGGACGAAGGCCCAAACGCATGGGAGTTGCCAAGTTTAAGCCTGGCAAAAGCCTTAGGCTCATAGCCGAAGAACGCACTGGTAAGAAGTTCCCAAACCTAGAAGTCTTGAACAGCTACTGGGTAGGGGAAGATGGACGTTCAAAATGGTTTGAAGTTATACTAGTTGACCCAAATCATCCTGTGATAAAAAGCGATAAAGACGTAAGTTGGGTAACCCAGAAGCAACATCATCGCCGTGTTTTCAGAAGCCTAACAAGCGCAGGCAAAAGAGTTAGAAGCTTACACAGAAAAGGCAAAGGCGCAGAGAAATTCAGACCCAGCAAACGCAGAGGCTCAAAGGGAGCCAAGTGAAATGCATCACATAAACCCCGTAATTAATAAGAAAAACGGTAAGCAACGAAGAGGGAGAGGCTTCAGTCCTGAAGAGCTAGGAAAAGCAGGTTTACCTTTAGTGGAAGCGAAAAGGCTTGAGATACCTGTGGATAAACGAAGGAAAACTGTCCACGACTGGAACGTTGAAGTTGTAAAAGCCTACGTGCAAAAGGAAAAAGTCAAGGTTAAACCGAAAGAGAAGCCGCAGCCGAAGAAAAAAGCTAAAAAGTGAAACCGCCCTAACAAAACGCGGTGCTGTAGTGTCTTCCAGACCGCCAATAGGCTACATTGATATGCGAGTTTTTGCTCATGCTACTGAAAACTCTGAAAAAGTAATTACTGCCGTTCGCAATCTCTTGCCTACTGAGTTCAGCGAAAGTGTCGTTTTCCAGAAAACTATGTTGACAGGGCATCACGGGAATCCTATCATTCTTATCGAAGCGAAGCTTGAAGATAAACAATTGCTTCCAGTTGCTTTACAGAAGATTGGCGGCAATCTAACCTCATTGGATAAGGAACATTTAGAAAATGATATAAAGTTACATTTGGAGAAGCGGAATCTTTACCTCAGGTTTGATAAGCAATTTGCCTTTCAAGGTGAAGTGAGGTTTTCGCAAAACGATCCTATTCACTTCAAAATTCACTTCAAAAACAAGACTTTTGACGAGATCGTAGCGTTTTGCAGGAACGTGGGGTTGCTTCCATGAAGCGTGTTTTCGCGGATTTACATTTGCGTTTGAACGTTACAGACGCTACAGCCACGTCGCAGGCACTGAGCAAGATTGCAGCGCTTGGTTACGGTTTGGTTGGCGTGCCTCTTGTGGCGGAAACTCGTTCGGATGAAATTGCTAGGTTGCGAACCTTTTGTGATGAAGTTGGGGTGGATTTTGTTTCCCGAGTGGATTTGCGCCCGCGTGGTTCAGATGATCTTATGCGTCATTTGAGGAGGTTGAGGCGAAAGTTTGAGGTCATCTGCGTTGCCTGTGAGAGCAAGGCAGTTGCGAGGCAAGCTGCTAAGGACAGGCGCGTTGACTTGTTAAGTTTTCCTTTGCTGGATTTTCGCAGGAGGTTTTTTGACAGGGCTGAAGCAGAGTTAGCGTGTAACGGGTTAGCGGGTTTGGAGGTTGATGTGAAACCACTTCTGGTTTCGGAAGGTCCTGTGAGGGTTAGGTTACTTTCTTGTTTGCGTCGAGAAGTCTCGGTCGCTAAGAATTTTGACGTGCCAGTTGTGATTTCGAGTGGGGTCTCACGGCTCCACTTGTTGCGAAAACCGCGTGAAATGGCTGCTGTGGGTTATCTCTTTGGTTTGGACAAGATTTCCGCGTTGAACGCGGTTTCTGGAAGTCCAGTTGCCCTTGTGGAGCGGAACCGTGAGAAACTTGATGCAGGGTTTGTGGCGCCTGGAATTCGCGTGGTTAAGGAGGGAGATGACTGTTGAAACGGGTTAAGCGCCGCTACTTGGCTTTGCAACTGGATTCTGATGGCTTACCCGGGGGCAAAGATTTGATTGATGCTGTTTGGACCGCTGTCACAAAACTTTATGGCGAACACGGAGCAAGCCTAACGAGCTTAGCTCTGATTGACTACAACTTGGAGAAGAAAACCGCTGTCATCCGCACTTCCCTATCTACACTGGACATTGTCAGAGTATCATTAGCTACAATCACTTCTGTAGCAGGGAGCGAAGCTGCAGTACACGTAATAGCAGTCTCAGGCACCATAAAAGCACTACACCAAAAAACCAGGTAACGAGAAGCCAGCGGAACAAGATGCTTTTTACTCTCACGGAGATATGCATCTTCTGAAGGTTTCTGTAATGAATCATTATTGTGATCCAAATATGTTACTTCTAAGCATGCACTGCAATGACGTTACAAATGATTTTGATTTGTTAGATTCTAGCTATTCTTTGGATGCTTGTTCGGTCATTTTTTTAACGAATATTTTAATGTTTTCTGCGTCTCCGTGAGCAATTAATTGGCCTTCTTCTTCTCTAAAAGAAAGACTTGCTTCTTCTGCAAGTTGTTTTAATTTCTCTGTGGGCAAGTTAGCTAACGGTGTGATGCGGATCCATTTTTGGCTACGTGGGATACCCGTGATAAACTTTGGCTCCACTTTTTCTTTTCCTATCTTTTTGCTCTCTACTGTGCATGTTTGGCATGTGTTGCAATTGGCTTCTTCTATGCGCCTGAGCCATATATCGATTCGCGAGGTAGGAAAGGTTTTTTGTGCTTCGGTGACTAGGTAGGCTTCCACACTTCCGAGGTACTGCTCGATTTTAGGTGCGGTTTCCCCGAGGTCTCTCTCCGAGGCGTATAGGATTTTCATGAGGGTTTTCGCGGATTTGAAATCGTTCATAACTGTTTGCGGAACTTCCACCCCTTTTTTTCGTAGTTCAACAACTATTTCTTCCAGAATCTTCCAAACAGCCTCGTAACCCATGCTCAACCCTACATTTTCCTTAACAAGGCTGATCTTTATAAAGAGTTAGCATGAGAGTTTCCCTCAGCTCCAAGTCTGCAAGGCGCTATGTAACATAATGGCCTGCAAAGACTATGATTACTTTACGACAAAAAATTTATTCCGCGTGGTTTCAACCGCTTCAATGAATTCGCTCAGGATGTTGTAGGTTATTCCCCAAACTATTCCGTCTGCAAATATGTACGCGGGAACCTTTCCGAAGCTAAACTGAACTGTGCCTTTGCTTTGGAAGACCTCTTCGTAAGGCACCCAAATGAACGTTTCCAACTCTGCTTTGTTCAGCTTTAGCTTGGGCTCACCATCCAAAAGGACAACGAAAGGCAATATCTTGAAATCAGACTTTGGTTCCGACCGCACAACACGCAAAACACC
>SMYP01000070.1:0-2760 GCA_007050895.1 Candidatus Bathyarchaeota archaeon
GACACAATTCTCGAAATAAACCAGCTTCCACGCAGCATCGCCATCATAGGAGGAGGGTACATAGCTGCAGAATATAGCCATTTCCTTTCAGCTATGGGCGCAAAAGTCACTATAATAGGTAGAAACCCACAGTTCATCCCAGAAGAAGAGCCTGAAATATCCGCTTTAGCCAAAAGAGAGCTGCAAAAACACGTCACTATACTAACAAATCATGAGGTACGCAAAGTCGAAGCCGCAAACAAAGGTAAAAAGTTGACCGCCGTTGACCGTTATAATAAAAAAAGAACTGAAATTCTAACTGAAGAAATACTTGTTGCAACAGGAAGGGCTCCTAACACTGACATTTTACATCCCGAGAAAGCTGGGATAAAAACAGACTCGAACGGTTTCATCACCGCAGACGAGTATATGCAGACTTCACAACCAAACATATGGGTCTTGGGTGACGCTGATGGAAAATTCCTGTTTAAACATGTGGCAAATCGCGAAGCACAAATAGTCTATTATAATGCAGCGCTGAAAAAGAAAATCAAAATGGATTATCATGCGGTTCCTCACGCTGTTTTCACTAACCCCGAAATAGCTAGCGTTGCTTTGAAGGAACAAGAAGCAGTTGACAAGTTTGGCAAAAACAACGTACTAATCGGATTTTACAAATACGCTGACACCGCGAAAGGCGAAGCTATGGCGCTTAAAGACGATTTCGTGAAGGTTATAGTTAACCGGAACAACGGACAGATTCTAGGCGCGCATATCATAGGACCCGAAGCCTCAGTCCTAATACAAGAAGTCATCAACCTCATGTACACGGAGAACCAAAACTCAGCACCACTTAACAGAGCCATGCACATACACCCCGCCCTAAGCGAGGTTGTAGCAAGAGCTTTTCAATCATTCATGACCCCCGACCAATATCATCATTTCCTAAAGGAGCATTCTGGTCTTCCCATTGAATGACAGAAATGTTGGACTGCTAATAGTCACTTTGGCAACAGACAATTTTCTCTTTGCAAAATTGCGCGTCAATGAACTGCCTTTGCAGTCCGTTATTTGCTAGTAAAAGAGACACTATGGACAATCGAAAGTGTGTATTTCATGTTTCGATAAGCGAAAGCGTCCGTCAAGTAGCACCACAAATGTTAAAGTAGCTCGCACTTCTAGTAAAATGTCAAAAATTAGCGTACAGAATCGTGATTTAATGCAGGAGAATGGCTTTCCTTCATTCCGAGAAAACTATGATTCCTCAATGACACGTCGTATTGAAGATTGGAAATCTAGGCTTATCGACTTATCACGACGAAATAATTTATTGTATTTCAAGCCAAGGAAACGAGGAAATCTTTCTATTTCCAGCCCAAGCATGGCGACAATTTTCAACAGGCTTGCTTTGCGAAAAAGACATCTGGAATTTTGGTATCCTCACGAATCTGATGTGCCTAAGCACCAATCACAAGAGAAAGCAAACTTTTCATTAATTAATGGAAACCTCACTCCTCCAGCGAAGCAACTTGTGTGCGGAGAATTGAGCCGAGTCGATCTAGAGAAGGTTTTGAAAAACCTCCAAAGGCGTTCACTATCAGATTACAGAGAACGCGGCGTGCGGATATTACACGCTGCCTTCGGAATGTTAGTTTGGAAGGAAAAGGAAACAGGTGAGGAAGTTCGTTCCCCCCTTGTCCTTGTCCCCGTTGAATTGGATAGAAAATCCTTCCGCCATCCCTTTGCTATTTCGGTTCCCCCTATCGAAGAAGAGGTGGTTCTGAATCCTGCTTTAAAAGTGAAGCTGAAAAATGACTTCAAAATCGAGCTTCCTCCTTTGCCTGAGTATTGGGAAAGCCAAAGCCTGTTGAACTACTTAAGTGGCGTTACACAAGTCGCCAAAGAACTAGGCTGGAAAGTGGATGCAACCGTGGAAATTGGGCTATTCTCGTTCCACAAGTTGGTCATTTACAACGATCTCGACACAAACGCTGGGGTAATAACACAACACCCCATAATTAGAAAAATTGCCGGACTTAAACATGAGCACCTTGAAATGCTCTCTCTACCTGAAGAGCACGAAGTCGATAATGTGAGGGCACCTGAAAAGACATTTCAAGTCTTGGATGCAGACAGTAGCCAACGGGTCTCAATCGAATATGCCTTGCGCGGACAGAGCTTTGTGATGCAGGGACCTCCAGGCACAGGTAAAAGCCAAACAATTGCAAACATCATTGCCGAGTGCATAGCTCAAGGCAAGTCTGTTCTCTTCGTAAGCGACAAGATGGCTGCCCTTGAAGTGGTTTACAAGCGGTTACGAGAGGTTGGGCTTTCTTCCTTCTGTTTGGAACTTCACAGCAGCAAAGCTAACAAAAAAGAAGTGGTTACGGAGCTTCAGAGATGTCTCGACGAACACCTTATTCCCCATAAATTGCCTTCACCACACGAATTTGAAAAACTGGTGCTTTTGAGGGAAAGCTTGAACAACTACGTTGCTTCGCTTCACCAAAAGCGCTTTAACCTTCAGAAAAGCGCATATGATGTATTGGGCGAATTGTCAAGTCTGGAATGCGTTCCTTTTGTACCCGTTGAGTTGCCCAATATTGGGAGCTTGACTCCTCAAAGAATGCATGAACTAGAGGATTTAATATCACGCCTGAAAGCTGTCTGGCAAGTAATGGAAGACCCTGACTTTCCTTGGCGTGGGTATCGGGGTTGTGAATATAATGTAGAAGTTCGCGCAGAAATATCTGCTGTTCTGAGTAACTTACTTTCGATTAT
>SMYP01000070.1:2860-9059 GCA_007050895.1 Candidatus Bathyarchaeota archaeon
GCAGCTATCCCGTATCGCTCTTCTTTGCTTCTCAGAGAATAAACCCGAACCACGATGGTTAGATCCCGATTATTTTCAGCGAGTGAAAAAAGAATTTCCGCAAATCAAAAAGGATTACCAAGAGTACAAAATGCTTAAGCTTAAGCTAGAAAAAAAATACACCCGCGAATTCTTCAAAACAGATCTTAATGAACTCACAAGCCGCTATAATAGTCTTTACAAAAGCTTCCTTCGCTGGTTTCGTTCAATTTACTACCGCGACCAAAAACAGGTAGCTCTGCTGACACACGATGGTAAAGTTCCCAAGTCTATCCTGCAAGATTTGCTTGACGCACGCAAGCTAAAAATGTTAAGTGATGAAATCGAGGCTTCTATTGAATCAGTTAAAGATTTGTTGGGGCATTTTTATGAGGGCTTTGCGACAGATTTTGAGCGGACAGAGAATGCTATCGAAACCGCTTCAGAGCTCTTTAGGTTGATAGGACTAGCAGGGATTCCTGGGGAACTATCCAAGCTAGTTTCCTATGAATCAGATCCGCCACTTGTAATAAAGCAAATCGGCAATGAGTTGGAAGATTCCTTTGAAAAATGGGCTCAGCTTGCCAATGATTTAAGCTCCCTCCTACCAATTTCACTTTTGCCTACTTCGAATTTGCCACTCTTCGAGACGCCTGTAGCAATGCTTCAAGAATGGGCAGCCTCCGTTGAAAAGCAGCTCATCGTTATTTGCGAAATAACCAAAGAAGCGGTTAAAACAAGGAAGGAGGGTGAACCACTACAAAATTACGAGAAGCTACTAGAAGACTTGAAGAACGCGGAGCAAGTCAGAAAAAAGGAAGGCGCGTTTCTCGCAGAGCGTGAGATTCTCCAGTCAAAATTCGGGTTTCGCTTCGAAGGTCTTGGAACATGCTGGGAAGAAATCATCTCGGTTCTCCACTGGACTAAGAATCTCCAAACTTTGTTTGGTTCCTCGCGGATTCCTGAAGCGGTGGGGGATATAGCCTCTCGAGGCACCGCGTTCGTGCCATCCAACAAAGACCTTATTAGTATTAATAATTCGGCTATGAACGCCTTGGCGGCTTTGGAATCTCATTTCGAAACCGAACTGACTTATCGTGGTCAAAAATTGCAGGCAATAAGTCTCGAATCTCTGCAAAGCAGGATTAGAATGCTCCGAGAAAGAGTGGATGAGATTGAAGTTTGGGTTGATTTCAAAGAAACTGAATATACTTACTCACTGAGAGCATTGTCTCCTTTCTTTAATAGGCTCGTAGACAGTCCACCGCCTGCGGGTCAGCTTCTTGATATTTTTCGCAAGGCAGTGTATCAAGAATGGCTTAATCACCTGTTCGAGGAAGACCCGCATTTAGGTCAATTCAGACGAGAAAAACATGAGCGGATGATCGCCGAATTCGTGAAGCTTGACCAAGCGCTGATTCGTCTTTCTCCGAACCGAGTTATAGAAGCAGCAAATAGCAGAAAGCCACAGGACATATTAATACAGGCAAACGATTCCGAAGCAACTACTTTACTTAAGGAGGCGTTGAAAAAACGAAAGTTAATGCCCATCCGCAAACTTCTACAGAGGATACCTCATTTGCTCTTAAGACTTAAACCTTGTTTGCTCATGAGCCCAATATCTGTAAGCCAGTTTCTCTCCCCTGAACTGATGAAATTTGATCTGGTTCTTTTCGATGAAGCGTCTCAGATTGTTCCCGAAGACGCGATAGGAACTATTTACCGCGGAAAAACAATAGTCGTCGCAGGTGACAACAAACAACTGCCGCCTACTTCATTCTTCCAAAAATCCCAGCTTGAGGATATCGACTGGGATGAAGTCACCGACGAAGACATTGAAGTTTTCGATAGTATTCTTGACGAATGTGTGGGTGTTGGGTTGCCTGTTAAGACTCTTCGGTGGCACTACCGTAGCAAACATGAGGAACTGATTGCCTTCTCCAATAGCCACTTCTATGAAGGAACCCTAATAACTTTTCCATCAGCTATAGCAAAAGACGAAGCTTTAGGTGTGAAACTGATTCATGTTCCAGAAGGAGTTTATGACAGAGGTGGTCGACGAGACAACCTTAAAGAAGCTGAGGTCGTTGCCGACTTAGTTTTTAAGCACTTCCAGAACCATCCCAAGAAAACTCTTGGAGTTGTAACCTTCAGCATAGCCCAAATGGAAGCGGTTGACGAAGCTATTGACCGCCGCCGCAGGCAGCAACAACAATATGAGAGCTTCTTCAAGGAAGATCGCCTAGAAGGTTTTTTTGTCAAGAACTTGGAGAACGTTCAAGGAGATGAACGTGATGTAATAATACTAAGCCTAGGTTACGGTTATGACCCTCAAGGTCAAATGACCATGAATTTTGGACCTGTGAACAGAGCTGGTGGCGAAAGACGATTAAACGTTGCAGTCACCCGAGCTCGAGAAATGACAATTTTCGTTACTTCCATTAAGGCCACAGATATCGATATGGCGTCTATCAAGTCGGCAGGTTCAATTACTCTGCATGCCTATCTAAAATATGCTGAGAAAGGTCCAGATGTCTTGAAATTGGTTGCAGAAACAGTGGAGTGTGAGTCTTCCATTGAAGAAGACGTGGGAATGGTGCTTCAACGCCTCGGTTACACTTTCATACCTCATGTCGGATGCAGTCGCTGTCCAATCGATATTGGAGTGATCGACCCCAACAATTCAGGAGGCTACCTTTTAGGAATTGAATTTGATGGCGCAACATACCGGAATAGCAATAGCACAAGAGACAGAGACAGGCTCCGAGCGCAAGTGCTTAGACAACTCGGCTGGCGAATTTATCGAATTTGGTCTCCAACATGGGTCTCACGAAGAAGCTCTGAAATCAGGCGCCTCTCTCAAGCGTTGGAGGAAGCTCATAAGTTTCACATCGGAAAAGATGTTCCCACCCATGACCTTGACCTTAAAGAGGACATTGCCGAAGAAGAATTGCCGAAGGATGTTGACGTTCAAAAGCTCCATTTTTCAGGTATCGAAAAAATTGGCGTACCTTACAAAGTTCATGCTCTTAAAGTAGAACATATCTCGTCAGTGAGGATTCCGACTTCTCATGGAGGGGCAGTTCAACCAAACCAGTTCCACTTTCAAGAAAACCGGCAACTGCAAAGCCATCTCCTTGAGGAACTTATTCAACAAGAAGGGCCTATCCATTTTGACTACGCAGTTAAGAGACTTGTTTCCGCGTGGGGTATAGACCGAAAGAACTCTAAGATAGTTCACGCTGTAAGGGAAGCGCTTAATCTCTTAATCTTAAAGGAGAAGGTAATCGTGAAGGGCAACTTTCTCTGGCCACCAGAACTCCAAGAGATCCAAGCGCGCGTCCCAGTTCCAGGAGTTCCAGAATCAAAAAGACAACCCGAACATATTCCACCTGAAGAAATCGAAAATGTCATGAAGACCATCGCACAATATGCATTGGGGATAGGCGCTGAATCGCTTGTGGCTGAAACCGCCAAAGTCTTTGGTTTCAATCACTCAGGGGAAAAGAGCCGAAAAATAATCTCCGATATCTACAGAAAATTGCTTTGGGAAAAGAAACTAGTCTGCGAAAATGACTTGGTCACTGTTGCTTGAACGAGTTAGAAACCGAACATCGAAAACTTTTTTTCCTTTCCTTCTTCGTCATGCTCATGTTCATTTTCTTCGGATATGTGATGCGCAACGTGAATAGCTAGTCCTGTAGCAGAACCTGCTGAAAGCCCGAGGAGAAGTTGAATGAGCGTATCTTCCTGATAAATAAGTCCAACTACTACCAACGCATCAAAAACCAAGGCGATAATAAGATAACCATAGCACCAAGTTTTGATGCTTGTTCCTCTTGGCTGATTTATGCCAATTCCCACCAAAACGCCGAACATTATTAAGAAACCTATCAATGCGTAAATCAAACTTTCTCCCTCGGTGATTAGACCTATGTCTTACTCAAACCCACTTTAATAGCTTATCTACTACCCCATTTTTATTCAAAAAACGCCTACAGACCACTACCTTTTTTACTAAATCATATATTTGATACCAAGTTGGTGACCGCTTTAACAACCTTTGATAAAAAGCATTGCCATAAATGGGCTCTTCTTTTGAGTGAAAGGTGGCAAAAACTAAATCAAGCCTTAACAGCAATAGCTGACGAAGATTTAGACAGGGCAACAGTTTTGTTTCGAGAAGTTTTCCAAGGTATTTCTGTTGGAAAAAACGCTGACCCTGGGATGGCAGGATCCTTATTGTACCATATGGCAATGGTCACCAAAATGGAGACAGAAACCCGTATTCTCCGAAAAGAATTGAATGCGGGCAAGTCTACCATATATGAGCAATTAGGACGTTTTTACGACGATTTCATTGCTGATGTTTACGAGCTTACAAAACCATTTGTTTCGCTTATCGTCAACCCACAAGAAGTTGCCGCGAAAGAAAGTCTGAGCACCCTTGAAAAGATAGATATTTTCACCAAGTTATATGAAAAAACCAAAGTAGTAGAAAAAATGCTTAACACTAAGAGTGGTAATGCAACTGAGAATCTAATAGTCTTGTTCAAGGACTGGTCACAGCAAATTGTTGAGATGCGTTTAAGGCAAGAATTTGAGACTATTAAAGGATTCTTAATAACAGCGGAATTCGCAAAGACTTTGGGGGCATCTCGGCTCGGCGATTCAATGAAAAAGGTTCAAGAAAAGTTTGGTGAAGAAACTGTTCGAATCGCCCTTGAGGTGACGCTTAATGTTGGGATGCGGAGGGAAAACTTGCAGACTGTAATGTTGAGTGATCACTTCATAAACTATGCAATGGACATAGCGACGCTGGATGGGCGAATGCAGTTTTTTAACTGTCCGATTTTTGGCACTCACCGCTACATTGCTGAGAAATTAGGCATAGGCGATGATGTGACTTCCCTTTTTTGTGCTCATTTCTGTTATGCTCATGCTAAGGCCATGTTAAACACTGTCCTTCCTTTTACATTTGAGCTATGGCATCGACAGAGGATGGCTAACGACGGAAAATGCGAATTTTATCTTAAACTCGCCCACTCGCCTACTGCCTCTAAACAGGAAAGGTTTGTTCCGCTTGTTATATCTTGGAACGTAACTCGGAAATGCAACTTGAAATGTCCTCATTGCTATATAAACGCTAATGCTCAGGAATCCATAAATGAACTAACAACTGGGGAAGCAAAGAATCTAATAGATCAACTCTGCAAAGTCAGCAGGCCCCTGCTGGTTTTAAGCGGTGGTGAACCGCTTTTAAGACAAGATATTTACGAACTTATAAGCTATGGATCTTCAAAAGGCTTCAAGATGGGCTTGGGAAGCAACGGAAGTCTAATTGATGATGTTACTGCAAAAAAGATTAAGGAAGCCGGCATAGAAACTGTGTCGATTAGCTTGGATTCGCATATTCCAGAACAGCATGATGAGTTCAGGGGTGTAAAAGGTTCATGGGAAAAAGCGGTGTCCGCCATCAAAGCATTGCGGAAAAACGGTGTGCTTGTACAGGTAAACACCACTGTAACTCAGCAAAACTACGACCAAATCGATGACATTATGTCGTTAGCCGAGAGACTCGGCGTTGAAAACTATCACTTGTTCTTTTTAGTGCCTACTGGAAGAGGAGTAAAAATCGACGATATATCTCCCGTTAAATATGAAGAGATGATAAAGACAACTTTCGGGAAGGCTACTTCTCACAAACTTAATGTGAGACCTTCATGTGCTCCTCAGTTCATGCGCATAGCAAAAAACATGAGTCTAAACATGAGCCGGTGGATTCGAGGTTGCATTGCAGGTTTGTATTACTGCCGGATTTATCCCAACGGTGACATCACACCATGCCCTTATCTTCCAATCAAACTCGGCAATATACGCGAGAAGCAATTCAAAGAAATATGGATCAACTCAGAAATGTTCAAAACAATGCGCGATTTCAACGCTTTAAAAGGCAAATGCGGCAGCTGTGAATACCGTACTTTGTGCGGAGGTTGTCGTGCGCGCGCGTATGGGCTTTCGAGCGATTTTATAGACTACTGTGGCGATCTTCATGAACCAGCAGAGTTGAAAGGTGACTATTTAACTGAAGACCCATGGTGTATTTATCAACCAGCAAAATCTAATCGAGACTACAGTTTCCCCAAGAAAGACTATTGATGTTCTTGCCTAATGTCTCGCT
>SMYP01000177.1 GCA_007050895.1 Candidatus Bathyarchaeota archaeon
AAACCAGTGATCGCCGAGATCAAGCTACCTGAAGGAGCCGAACTGGTGACGGGACACGAGAAGGTGAATCTGGGTCACCTTGAGGGAAGGAGCGCCAAGCTGTTGCTCCCGAGGGTGATTGGTGAGGATGTGGTGGATAAGACTCGCAGCAGCGTCGAGTGGGTGATTAAGACAGCGAAGCCTGTTGAGGTCACTATTGAGGCGCGTTGCCCAAGGGCTGGCACGGATAGGAAAAAGGTAACACTTCAATAATAGCCAATCCGTTCTTTTCCACCATGAAAGCAGAGAAGATCACGGCTAGATACCTTGTCTTCTATTTTGCTTCACTCCTTGTCTTCTACGAGCTCTTCATGATCCTGCCCAGCACGTGGATCGAGGTACTCACAGCTAGGCTCAGCTCTGGTGCCCTCAACCTATTGGGGCTGAACTCAGAGTATGGAATAACAGGGACATGGGTCTGGATGACCCTCACAGGTGGGGCACGAGACGTGAAGGTATACATTATCAGGGAGTGCACAGCGTTCCATGTCTGGGGCATACTGCTCGGATTGATAGTGCCACTGCAGGTCACAGACTGGGGTAGGAAGCTCAAGGCAGTCGCCTTCGGGGGAGTCCTCGTCTTTTTGATGAATCTCACAAGGATCATGGTGACGGTTTACCTCACGGGATATGATGTGCCTCCTTTTAGCTGGTTTTTCACTAATCCCACTGTTGAGACCTATCATTACCCTGTGAGCTTCGCCTACGGCGTTATCGGCATCGCCATAGTGATCTCACTCATCAACGCCTATATCTTGCCTGAGTTAGGAGACTTCCTCGTAGAGCTCCCGGATGCCCTTGTCTATAACATCCGTAACGTATTCAACAAAGGATAGGGGGAGGGGGGGTCACCCATCCCAGCCGAAATAGAGGCTCCAACCTTAAAACCAGCCCCAGAACACCCCAGATTAATGCCTGATAGATGACAAAAAGCGATCTGGTAAGTGTTATCCGCCGGGCTCGTTCTTCATGAACTCCCTGAGCACAGTGGTTGCGAATCCTCCCTTACGCAGTTCGAAGGAGAGCTTGATGCCCCGCGGCACCTCGGTTACCTCGATCTTGGGGGTGATCCTGCCCATTCTGCGTGTGCCAGTAACCTTGAGGCGTTTGAAGGCGTTCATGGATAACCCTGATTCCATGAATATCTCATCCTCAAGAAGCGCTGATTCACCCAATGCGTGGCTCATCTCATAGCCATACATGGGTGCTGTGAAGCTAATCTCCTGCGCATCATACCTTGGCTGCTCAAGGCTCAGATCGTTCACCCAGAAGATACCACCCGTATCATGTTTCTTTGCGACATCACCCAGCATGAGCTTGAAGAGCCCACGCCTAACCCTCTCAGAGAGATACCTATTGCAAAGGTAGCTCTGGTAGCCCGCTACGAGGAGCTTGCTGAGCCACCTGTCCTTGATGTGCTTTCCCTGCAGTATCTCCCAGCCCTCCTGGATGTTCTTGCCTGCCCTGCCAGTTCTTTGCTCCCCATAGTAGTTGGGTACACCCGTCTTGTGGATGGCTTCCGCTATCCGATTGGTGTTTCGCATGGCTTGCTTCATAGGCATATGGATGTCCGTGATGGTTACCTCGAACCTGTTACCAATCAGGTGCCCTGCCCTGAACTTGTTTACATGCCACTTCGCCCAGTTCACCCGCACATCCAGATTACCCTCGATCCTCATAACAGCCTCATCGCTGGACACATCATTCTTCTCGAAGAGGATGCTGAAGGTCTGGGTTGCGACACTGTTCTTATCCTTGAGCCCACCAGTCCCGATATTCTGTGGACGCAGCCCAAATAAGTCCGCGAGCTGAATCTGCACATCCCGGGTGGTCTGATTCACCTTGCTGAGGTTCACGTAGAGGTGGCTTCCATCACCACTGGGCTCATAAAGGGATAACTCCTCCACTACAAAGTCCTCTGGACGCGCCCTGATCCTACCACCCACTCCCTCTAACCCAGCAGTAATGTAGGGCAGTGATAGATCGAAGCGCATTGACCTTGGCATTCTGTGAAGTAACCCCTCTGGCTTATTGAAGCATTCGAAAAAGAGGCTACAATAAAGGTAGGCTGCCAGTCACCTTATCGATGAACTGCTCCTGATGAGGACCAATACCCAGACAAGTAGTGGTACCAGGGGCAACCTCGGTGTGCCCAGCGTCCTTAATCAAAACATAAGTGATATTCAAGCTCTCAGCCTTGGTGGCGAGCTCCTCAAGCTCCTCAAGACTATCCGCCTCAA
>SMYP01000142.1 GCA_007050895.1 Candidatus Bathyarchaeota archaeon
AATGCATCGCTTTCATGTGCGACTTTGGCGATTCTTTTGACGTCGTTTATCACGCCACTTACGTTTGAAACATGACTGAGGCTTACCAGCTTTGTTTTACTGGAGACTTTGCTTTCGAAATCTTCATAATCCAGTATTCCATCTGCACCGACTTTCGCGTATTTTATTGTAAACCCGTTCAACTTGGAGATTATCTTCCAGGGAACAATGTTGCTGTGGTGTTCCATTAGAGAAACCAAAAGCTCATCACCTTTCTTCAAGTTGCGAAGTCCCCAAGCATAAGCGATTAGGTTCACTGCTTCGGTTGTACCTCTTACAAAAATTATTTCTGCTGAATCTCTAGCGTTGATGAACTTTGCGACGGTTGTTCGCGCCTTTTCATGTAGTTCAGTTGCTTCTTGAGAGAGCGTGTGTACTGCCCGGTGGACGTTGGCGTTGTGGTTTTCGTAGAAGTTCTTTATTGCGTCGATTACTTGGCGTGGTTTTTGCGTTGTCGCTGCATTATCAAAATAGATTAGGGGATTGCCGTTTATTTTCCTTCTAAGTATTGGAAAGTCTTCTCGAATATTGTAGGGGTTTAAAGTTACTGTTCCTCCGCAGCCTTAAGCCTCTTTGACATCTTTTCTGCGAGTTCTTCCTCTTCAATAGCCTGTTTCTCCTCAAAAGTCAATTCTTTTGGAATCCAGGTGGGAGGAGAACCCTTTTGTTCGTAGTATTTTCGGATAGCACGTTTGACTGCGCCCACTGCAAGGATGCCGCAGTGAAATTTGACGCTGGGCAAGCCTCCAACTTCTTCGGTCACTTTCTTCCACGTCACGTCTTTCCATGCGCTTTCAACACTCAAGCCTTTAATCATCTCGGTGACTATACTGGCTGTCGCTATGTTAGCAGCGCACCCGTAGCTTTCGAATGAGATTTTTTCAATAACCGCTTTGTTGTTGATCTTCATGTAGAAGGTTATCATGTCGCCACATGCGGGGTTTCCCGCAACCGCAACAACGTTGGCATCTTCCAGCTTTCCGAGATTCTTTGGGTTTCTGAACAGGTCAAGAACTTTCTGAGTGTAAGGTAAAGGTGTACGCGACACTTTAATCAACTCCTGTGGCGCCCACTATTCCTCTTATTCTATTTACTGCTTTAGGTAACACTTCTAAAACATTAGTTATATCTTCTTCTGTGTGGTATCGTGTTGTCTTCATTAGTATGCTGCCATGGGCTTCGCTGAACTTGCGTCCTATAGCGACAAGAACGTGGCTGGGTTGAAGCAATCTTCTGCTGCATGCGCTACCACTGGACACGTATACTCCTGCAAGGCTTAACTCGATAGTTAGCGCCTCGCCTTCACATCTTAGAAAGCTTATATTTGCATTGTCAGGTGCTCTTTTGTCGTATTTTGGACCATTCAGCTTTACATCCGTAAGCTTCTCAATTATGCCATTCACAAGTTTATCTCTTAGCATGCGCATTCGATCCACGTTTGCTTCAAAATCTTGAAATGCCAATTCAGAAGCTTTCGTGAACCCGACGATAAGTGGCGTGTTTTCAACTCCTGGCCAAAGCTTTTGCGTTCCTATCTGCCCTTCTAGTATCTTTTCAACGTTCGCTCCTTCTTTGACGTACAATGCGCCGACTCCGCGGGGACCTAGAATCTTGTAACTGCTTACTGTTGCTAGGTCCACTTTCAAATCTTGTAGGTCGAAGGCTATTCTGCCATACGCGTCTGACGCGTCAGTATGGAACAGGGCGCTTGGATTTTTATCTTTGACTATGTCTACAGCTTCCTTAATTGGCTGGACTGTTCCAATCTCGTTGTTTACTGTTGCAATGCTTGTTAAAACGGTTTCTTTGTCTACAGCCTCTTTGAGCTTCTCGAGGTTGAGGAAGCCTTCTTGGTCAACTGGGATTTTGGTTGTAGAGAATCCGAACTTTTGTAATAACTCTGATACGTGTAAGACGTTTATTGGTTCAATAGCGGAAATTACGATTTTTTTGCCTTTGTGTTTATTGGCGAAAGCTCCGCCCATCAACGCGAGGTTATTTGCTTCGGTTTCTCCCGGAGTGAAAGTTATTTCTTCAAGAATCTTGGCTCCCAAGAACTTGCTGATTTTCTGGGATTCCCCCATTATCGTTTCGAAGGCTTCCCAACCTGGTTTATGTGTAAGCGTGGGATTGCCATAAGCTCGCTTATTGTAGTAGGGCAACATGGCTTCTACCACGTCTTCAGGAACTATGGTTGAGTTTTCGTTATCCAAGTAAACCTCGTGTTTTATGCCTTCATGTGCTTTAATTAGATCTTTAACATTTTCAACCATACGTATCCTAACCTTTTTAGAGAATTAACAATTGTTACATTTTATATCGCGGTTTCAAGTAGAAAAATATACCTTTAGAAGACTGGAAAACTGTATGATTAACACTATTAATCAGCGTACCTATAGTTTGGCTTAATTAATGAAATGATGGCGTGTTTAAGTGAAAGTCATAGAGTTGCCAGTACCTGAGTCCGTGAAGGAAGTGTTGTTTCATTCTGGAATTGGCGAGTTGTATCCTCCGCAGGAAGAAGCCGTTCGGGCTGGGGTTCTGAAAGGTAAAAACTTGGTTTTGGCAAGTCCGACGGCGTCGGGTAAGACTTTGATAGCTGAGCTTTGCGGTCTCAAGCATGTTTTGGAAAAGAATGGTAAGGTTGTCTACTTGTCGCCCTTGCGTGCTTTGGCGAACGAAAAGTTCGACGAGTTCAAAAGGTATACTTCTATCCGGAAAGCTGACGGAAAACGGGTAAGCGTGGGTATAAGCACTGGCGATTATGATAGCGGCGACTCGTGGTTGGGAAGATACGATGTGATTGTAACGACCAACGAGAAGGCTGATTCGCTTCTGCGGCACAGGGTCAAATGGATGGATGATATTTCATTGGTGGTTGCGGATGAAGTGCATCTGTTGAACGATGGAGATCGCGGTCCCACGCTTGAAGTTGTGCTTGCGAGGCTCATGCAGATTAACCCTGCGATTCAGGTTTTGGCGTTGAGCGCAACCATCCGTAACGTTGACGAAATTGCCAGCTGGCTGAATGCTGTTTATGTGACAACTGAGTGGCGACCGGTTGCCTTGAAAGAAGGTGTACTTTTGCATGAGGAAATTCAGTATAAGGATGGAGACGCTCGAAAAATCGAGAAAAAGGCGCGCGACACAACCGTAAACCTTGTTTTAAATACGATTAAAACTGGAGGTCAAGCTTTAGTTTTCGCGTCGACTCGTAAGAGTTCTGTGACTTTAGCGAAAAAGATTGCCGCTTATACAGCCAAAGTATTGTCCAACCCTGTTAAAAGAGGATTGATGCGTGAAGCAGAAAAAATTCTGACCGCTGGGGAGAGGACGCAAATAGGTGATTCACTTGCTGGACTTGTAGAATGTGGCACGGCGTTTCATCATGCGGGTTTGGCTGGAGTCCATCGTCGATTGATAGAGGATTTGTTTAGGCATAGAAAAATAAAGGTGTTAACTGCCACGCCAACATTGGCTTTTGGTGTGAACCTTCCAGCACGCACAGTTATAATTAATGATTATCGTCGCTGGGAGCCAGGCTACGGCAATTACCCCATAAAAGTGTTGGAGTACAAGCAGATGGCAGGCAGGGCTGGAAGACCCAAATACGATAAGGTTGGTGAGTCTGTTCTCGTCGCTAAGGTTGCAGACGAAGCTGACTATTTGATGCAAAATTATGTTCTTGCGAGTACGGAGAGAATATGGTCGAGACTGGCGGTTGAAAAGATTATTCGCGCTCATGTGCTGGCGACAATCGCTTCGGATTTCGCGCACACTGAGAACGGTATTTATGAGTTTTTCGGAAAGACTTTCTATGCGTACCAGTACGACGTTAAAGCCATCAAGAGCATAGTAGCCAAGATTCTAAAGTTCTTATATGACGAGGAAATGCTGGAGCTTTTTGGCAATGAGATTTATGCTACAAGATTCGGAAAACGGGTAAGCGAACTCTACATAGATCCTCTGTCAGGAGTTGAAATCCGCGAAGCGCTACAACGCAAACCCGAGCGCGTTACCGATCTGAGTTTATTGCATTTGATTGCGCACACACCAGACATGGGTCCAGTGATGAGGCCATATTCGAGAGAGCTGGATGATTTAGCTGTTCTAACGGAGGAGCGAAAAGACGAGTTGTTTATGGAAGTGCCGGACGAGTGGGATGATCGTATAACATATGAAGAATTTCTCGGTGAAGTAAAGACAGCATTGGTATTGGAAAGCTGGATTGAGGAAGCAAGCGAGGAAATACTGCTGGAGCGATTCCGAGTTCAGCCAGGTGACCTTTACAGGATTATCGAAAACGCAAAGTGGTTGCTCCATGCAACTCATGAGTTGGGTAAATTCTCTGGAAATAAGGAAGTATTGCCCTTGGCCGCGGAACTTGTGGAAAGGGTGGCCAAAGGAATAAAGAAAGAACTCGTGCCAATCGTCAAACTACAAGGAGTGGGCCGAGTACGTGGACGCATAATGTACGATGCTGGATTCCAGACTATTGAGGCCATAAAACACGCGCCACTTGAAGACTTGACCAACCTACCACTGATTGGACCACGTTTAGCAAAGAAGATCAAAGAGCAAGTAGGTGGCTTCGTCAAGAAGGAAGCATGGAATAAACTTGAGAGAGGCGACGAGTGGAAACAGAAGTCCCTTGCCGACTACTAACTTAACTCTGCGAATGTTTCTGCCTGTTTAACTGCTGTTCCCAAGTAATTTTTCGGGCTTAAAGCCTTATCGATTTCTTCAGAGCTCATTTTGTTGCTCACAAGCTTGTGTTCCAAGAGAACTTCGCGGAAGGGTCTCTTTTCAATTTCACTCTTAATTGTTAATTTTCTGAGTAGTTCGTGGGCTTCTTGTCTATTCACGCCTTTCCTTACCAAAGCCATCATCACGGCTTCCGACATAGCGCGTCCCTGCGTCAAATCAATGTTGCGTAACATACGTTTTTCGTCAACCCGCAAATTAGTCACAACCTCACTCGTCAGGAAGAGTAGATAATCAGTTAGAATGGACAACTCTGGAAAGATGAAGCGCTCAGTCGAGGATTGAGTTAAGTCCCGTTCGTGCCACGTTATTACATTCTCGAATGCTGGAATGCATAGGCTTCTGACGATTCTGGCTAAGCCGCAGATCCTTTCACATGTTTCAGGATTCCTTTTGTGAGGCATGGTGGAGCTGCCTACCTGTTTCTCCTTCTCAAACGACTCGAAGATCTCACCGATTTCGGGGCGCTGAAGTTCTCGTATTTCTGTAGCGAAATTATCTAATGAGGATGCAATCAATGCCAAAATACATGCATATTCAGCGTATCGGTCTCTTTGAACTATCTGGGTAGAAATCTCTGCAGCGCGGATGCCCAGTCGTTTCATTACGAGTTCTTGAATTCGCACTGCATGCTCCGCTAAACTTGCTTGAGTGCCAACGGCACCGCTCATTTTTCCTACCAAAACGCGAATTTTGCAGTCCTTCAACCGCTGCCTGTGGCGCATAACATCGTAGCCCCATACTGCAAATTTGAAGCCTAAAGTTATCGGCAAAGCGTGCTGCCCGTGGGTTCGTCCAATCATCACAGTTTCCTTGTATTGCGCAGCCTTTTTCTGCAAGATGTATATCAGCGTGTCTAGTCTCTCGTTGATGATTTCTAATGCGTCTTTGAGTTGCAAGGCATTGGCAGTGTCTACGATATCATAGCTTGTAGCACCTAGATGCACATACGCACCGCTTGAGCCACACACTTCAGACAACACTCGTACCAACGCTGCAATGTCATGTTTTATCTCCATCTCGATTGCTTTCACGCGTTCCACTTTTACGTGCTTGATGGAAGCCATAGCCGCGATTTTTTCGGCGTCCTTCGTTGGTATGTTGCCTACTTCAGCGTGCGCTAAAGCCAACGCGGCTTCAACGTTAAGTAATCGTTGAACTCGAGCCTCTTCCTCAAAGACCCGTAGCATCTCTGGGGTTCCGTAACGACCCGTGTCTATAGGCAGAATGGGCATGTATTTTTTCCCTCGACAAAAGGATATGCAGATTAAACATTAATGTTTTACCACAGCAATGACAGAATAACACTAAAAGCGGAGAAATTGCTGAGAAATGACGGCGCCAATCGCGGTTCTAAATAAAAGAGGCGGTAAAGCAACCCTTAGTTCATACGATGAGGCGAATTGTAAACGTTTTGGAGAGGCAAAAGTTTTCTTTAATGGCAAAATATATTTACCAACTTCTATCGTTTCAGCACCAGAAGTTGTTGCTAAGTGGTTTCAACGAGCAGATAGCTTCAAGGCAAGCGAGGCTTTTCTTAAGGAAGCTGAGGGCGACTTTGCATTTATGATAGCTGAGCCCGAACGAATAATCGCGGGAAGAGATCCATTAGGCGTTCAACCGCTTTATTATGGTGAGACCCGAACCGTTGTGGCTCTAGCTATGAATCGGAGAACATTGTGGAAACTCGGAATTGAAGAGGCTCGTTCGTTTCCGCCTGGGCACTTGGTCATAGCCAATAGAGAAGGTTTTAACTTCAAGTCTGTCAACACGCTGGTTTACTCAAAACCTAAACAGGTGACTATGCAAGAAGCAGCAGAAACACTGCAGAGACTGTTGGAGCAATCTGTGCGAAGACGCGTTTCTATTGCTGAAAAAGTTGCAGTTGCGTTTTCTGGCGGTTTAGATAGTAGCGTTATGGCGTTTCTAGCGAAAAAGTTTGAAGCTGATGTACAATTGATTCATGTTAGCTTGGAGAACCAGCTTGGAATTGAAGAGGCTAAAGAAGTTGCTGATGCTTTGGACTTGCCGTTGAAGGTTTACTTATATAAGGATGAGGATATTGAACGAGTCGTTTCCAAGGTTGTGATCCTCATCGAGGATGCTGATCCCGTCAAAGCAAGTATTGGCGTGCCATTTTACTGGACAGCAAAGAGAACTGTGGAATCCGGATTCAAGGTGCTGCTTGCTGGGCAATGTGCAGATGAGCTTTTCGGAGGTTATCAACGGTACGTTAAGGAATACATGCTACATGGGCGTGAAAAAGTGATGAGAACTATGTTTGATGACTTGATCAGGATCAATGAAAGTAACCTTGAACGCGACATGAAAATCTGTAGCTTCCACAACATAGAGCTTCGTCTGCCTTATTGTTCATACCAAATTGCCAAGTTTGCTTTGAGTCTGCCCATTGAATTAAAAATCGAAAGGCACTCAGATACGCTGAGAAAACTAGTTTTAAGGAAAGCTGCTGAGAAAATGGGCTTGCCTGCGTCAGTGACGGAGAAACCAAAGAAGGCTTTGCAGTATTCTACTGGAGTAAACAATGCGCTTAAGAAAATAGCGAAGAAGCAAAAGACAACTGTAGCTGAGTATTTGAAGCAACTCTTTCTCAGCGAAAAGACCCGAAATTCAAGTTCGACATCTAACAATTATTTTTGATTTCCTCTTGTAAATTGTATGACAAGAGCATGGAAGTGGCTATACCCACGCGGTTTATCACCTTCAGAAAAGGAGGAGGCAGTTAGCCTGAGCGCACTTTATTTACGGCGTCTTTAAGAAGTGACCTTTAACCTTTTTAACTTTAAAATACCTTTTCACGTATTGAACCTGAAGGTGACACTTTGCCCATCAAGTATTATGAAGCTCCCGACATCAAAATACAAGTAAACGCTATCGCTGCTGACTTGGATTTTTTCCACGTCGTACCGCAATTTGTTTTCTGCATACGAAGCAAAGGTTCTAAAGCCAAGCGCACAATCGCCCGTATCCACGGACTAGGGAAAATATGGCAAAATGTGCTAAATCTGCCCCCTTCATACACGATTGAAGTCATCTCTGAGATTTTCGACAAAATGTCCAAAGAAGATAAAGAGAAAACCCTTATTCACGAGCTTATGCATATCCCGGGCGGTTTCTCAGGCGGTTTCCGCCCACACAAAGGCTTCGTTGAACGTAAAAAAGTGGAGCAACTTTACAAGAAACTGCAGCAAACAAGAGCTTCCAGAAAAACCAAACCCTCAGCGTAGGTTGATAAAAGAAGGCAAAGGTTAAAAGTTTTTAAGTAACGGAAAGACTGTCAAGTGAAGTTTAACCGATAACCCCAAAAAAGTGAAACAAGCATGGATATTGAGTCCAACACGTTCTGGTAGGGTCCACAAATGAAGCAAGTTATGAAAAGTTTAAGACACAACGGAATATACGTTCCATCTTACGATTATAAAAGTTTCAGCATAAGAATTAACGGACAAAAAATAAAGTTAGCAACAAAAAGCGAGCAGATGGCTGTGGCTTGGATACGGAAGAAACAGTCGCCTCTATCGCCGCCAGACGTAGTCTTTGAAAAGAACTTCATGCAAGAATTTTTGGAGCAATTGAAAAGGGAGAACCCATCACTTGATATCCTGAAATGGAAAGTGAACCCGGAAATTGACTTTTCGGAAGTTACGAGTTACTTGGATGTCGAAAAACAAAAGAAAGAGCATATGGACAAAGCACAAAAGAAGAAAATAGCCGCAGAGCGCAAGGCTATCCGTTTGGAAAGAAAAGAAAAATACGGTTACGCGGAAGTAAACGGAAAAAAACTCGAGATAGCCAATTGGACCGCTGAACCCTCGTGTCTTTTCGCAGGTCGTGGTGACCACCCCCGCCGAGGGAAATGGAAAGAAGGTCCAAACGAGGAAGATATAATTCTTAATCTTTCTCCAGACAGTCCGCGACCCGCTGGAAACTGGAAA
>SMYP01000182.1 GCA_007050895.1 Candidatus Bathyarchaeota archaeon
TCCCTTTTTTAAGGAGCAATGTTTCGTGAGGAAACTTTGTCCCACTTGCGGAGAGTACTTTTGGACCCAGAACGAGGAGCAGGAAACTTGCGGGGAATCCACCTCAGACGGTTGCGCTTGCTACACTTTCCTAAAGACCCCGCCTACGCGAAGCTGTTACAGTCTTCCAGAAATGCGTGAAGCGTTCCTCTCATTCTTCGAGAAGCACGGTCACGCACGCGTTAAACCTTACCCTGTTGTGGCAAGGTGGAGAAGCGACATCTATCTCACGCATGCAAGCATAATCGACTTTCAACCTTACGTCACCGAAGGCATCGCACCGCCACCAGCCAACCCACTAGTCATCGCTCAACCATGCATCAGGCTAGTAGACATCTCGAACACAGGACCAACCTTCGGCAGGCACCTCACAATCTTCGAAATGGGCGGACACCACGCCTTCAACTATCCAGACCGCGAAGTGTACTGGAAAGACCAAACCGTACGCTACAACCACGAATTCATCACCGATGTACTAGGTGTGAAGTCAGATGAGGTCACGTACAAAGAGGACGTGTGGGTTGGAGGAGGAAACGCTGGACCAGACTTGGAATGCGTCATCGGCGGACTGGAAGTAACGACGCTCGTTTTCATGCAGTACAAAGTGATGAACGGCGAGTTTGTCAAGCTGCCCATACGCACAGTAGACACAGGCTACGGTTTGGACCGGTTCGCGTGGCTCTCTCAAGGAGTACCCAGCTGTTTCCACGCAATATACGGCAAACTGCTTAACAAAGTCTTCAACATGGCAGGGTTAAAAGTTGACAACACCCTGCTGTATTCAGTGGCGAAACATTCGGGCTTGGTGACTGTGGATAAGACCGCAAACCGCCTAGACGCAAGACGCAAAGTAGCAAAGCTTGTCGGCGCTAACGTGAACGAGCTGGACAAAGTGCTTATACCCATTGAAAACGCATTCGCAGTTGCAGACCACACGAAATGCCTCAGCTTTATGCTCTCAGAAGGCATTGTGCCATCCAACATTCATGAAGGCTACTTGGCCAGGCTTCTGTTCCGCCGAGTCTACCGCTTGCTGCGAAGTCTGAACATGGATATTGAACGACTTTACGACGTCGTGGACATGCAGGTTGAATACTGGTCCAAGGATTATCCGCACATCAAAACCATGCGCGACGAAATCATGGAAATGCTTAAAGTTGAAGAAGAAAAATTCGAGGATACACTGAAACGCGGAGAAGACATGGTGAAACGAATAGCCATGGATCTAAAAGCGAAAAAAGTAAGCCGACTGCCTGAAGATACCTTGTCTGAACTGTACGATTCGCATGGGCTTCCACCCGAAATCGTCAAGGAAACCGCTGAAGCAGAAGGCGTCACCGTGGAAGTCCCCGAAGACTTCTACGCATTAATCGCAGACAGGCACATGCAAGCCGATAAGCCCGTTGAAGAGGAAGAAACCAAAGCTGAAGCGTCACTGGAAGCCGCCGTCGAGAAGCTACCGCCGACCGAGCAAATGTACTATGCTGACGCGTACGTTAAGGAATTCGACGCCAAAGTCCTCAAAGTAGTAAACGGCAAACATGTTGCGTTGGACCGCACTTGCTTTTACCCTGAAGGCGGCGGACAACCATCAGACCAAGGTTTAATGGTGTTCGGCAACGTGAAAGCAGAAGTTGAGCACGTGCAGAAGGTGGGCAGAGTCATCCTGCACGAAATCAAAGGGACAGCAGCCCCAAAGGAAGGAGACACAGTTCACGGCGTTCTTGACTGGGAGAAACGTTACACGTTAATGAAGGCACATACAGCTACGCACCTGGTTAACGGCGCTGCAAGACGCGTGTTAGGCGAGCACGTGTGGCAGCATGGCACCCAGAAAGGCGTGGAAAGCACACGGCTGGACATTTCCCATTACCGCAGGTTAACGCCTGACGAGATACACAAGATAGAGACGTTGGCGAACCAAGCGGTTTTAGCGGACATGCCTGTTACAACCGCATGGATGCCGCGGAGTGAAGCGGAATCACGGTACGGCTTCAGGCTTTACCAAGGCGGCGCGGTTCCTGGAAAGGACATTCGCGTGGTGAAAACGGACGACTGGGATATAGAAGCATGTGCTGGAACACATTTGAAGAGCACAGGTGAGATAGGCTTCCTTAAAATGGTTTACACGGAACGGATTCAAGATGGCGTGGAACGGCTTGGGTATGCAGTTGGACTTCACGCGTTGAAGGCAGTGCAGGAAGAGGAGCTTCTGCTGTGGAAGATTTCGGAGACGCTAAACGCTTCGCTGGAGAAGCTGGATAAGACTGCGGAGAAACTTGTGAAAGAACTGAAGGAAGCAAACTCGGAAAAAAGGAAGCTGATCAAAGAATTAGCCGCCAAAGAAAGCGCAGCTATTATGAAAATGGACGACAAAACCCAACCAGACTTTATGATGACAACTCCAGAGGGAGTGACCATAATAGGTGAAGTCAAGCTAGTGAAGCGACAATTTACAGGAGCAGATGTTAATCGTATGGTACAGACAGCAAGCGAATTAATAAAAAGGGACGATGGAACAATAGCACTTTTCACTGGGTCAACCAATAAAACCTCTAACATAGTGATTATGTCTGGGTCAATAGCAGTTAACCAAGGTTTTAACGCTAGCGAGGTAGTTCGAGAAGTGTCACCAATTATTGGCGGTGGAGGCGGTGGAAAACCAAACTTCGCTCAAGGCGGCGGAACCAAACCCGAAAAACTGCAAGACGCAGTTAAAGCCGCCGAAGAAACCATCAAAAAACAACTAAAACAATAACAACTACTTGCTCTCGAGACATACACCCCTCGCTTTTATATAGATTGATCTTTGAAAAGGAAGGGAGATACCGTTATTTTGCTTCTGCGGAGGCTAGGTTGCGTAGAGGCTTCCATAGGGTCTTTTGGATAGGCGCACTATTTTATGGAATTTTGCGTTCATGATTTTTTTGTAGTCGGCGCCGAAGTGTTCGCAGTACTCCTTGACTAGGCGTTCGATTACTTTGATGTCACGTTTGCCGGTTTTCATGAGCTTTGTTCCTTTTCCCACCTCAAGTATGTCCCCGCGCTCATATATGACACCACCGTGCATTCCTGTGCCCACGAATCTGGCTTTGCAACGCTCGCACTCACCTAATGTCAATCCGAGAACTAGGACAACACCGCCTGCCATGTACTCTGCAAGAAAGTCGCCTGCAACTCCACCTATCACTATGTCTGGTACTTTTCGTTTGTACTCTTTCATGTGTATACCAACGCGGTATCCCACGTCGTCGCGGATGAAGATTTGCCCGCCTCGCATCGAGTGTCCCGTGAGATCTCCGGATTGGCCGTGAATCACTATTTTACCTTCGTCCATGGTGTTGCCACAGCCGTCCTGAGCATTGCCGTGAACCACTATTTTAGGACCACTCATGAAAGCGCCCATATCGTTTCCTGGCGTACCGTAAATGTCGATGGCAACCGCTACGTCTAAGTCAGTGCCAATGTATCTTTGACCGCACACGTTACGGATCTCGATTTTTTCAGCGCCTTTGCTACATACACTTCTCAGAAGGCAGTTTAGGTCCTTGTAGTACAAGCATTCAGCGTCGATTTTCCATATTCCATTTTCTTCTTTCACTCGAGGAACATATTTTGAGTCGATTTCTACAACATTTTTTTGTTCTTTCAACATTTTATCAGGCACCTGCCATTTTTACACCTAGAATTTTGAGTTCGGTATCCGTTAAACCCACACCGCGGAGAGCCAAACGGTTCCCTCGTAAACTCTCGATAGCGTTTATGCCCATGCCACCCATCATGTCCTTGATTTCTAAACTCCACCCGCGAAGCAAGTTAACAAGCCGCTCAGTAGCTATGTCAGAGTTAACTCTCTTGGCAATCCACGGGTCGTTCGTGGCGATGCCCCATGGACATTTGCCCGTGTAGCATTTTTGGCAAACAGTGCAACCTACAGCAACAAGAGCCGCAGTGCCTATGTACACGGCGTCAGCGCCTAATGCTATAGCTTTGATGATGTCTCCGCTGCTTCTTATGCCTCCGGCCGCAACAATAGACGCTTTGTTACGGATGCCTTCGTCACGCAAACGCTGGTCAACCTGTGCGATAGCTAACTCGATGGGTATGCCCACGTTGTCTCTGATAACCTTCGGCGCCGCTCCAGTTGAGCCTCTAACACCGTCCAATGCAATTATGTCAGCGCCTGCGCGAACCATACCGCTGGCAATCGCAGCCGAATTATGAACCGCGGCAATCTTCACTGAAATGGGCTTAGTGTAGTCAGTAGCCTCTTTCAACGCGTAAATCAGCTGCCGAAGGTCCTCGATGGAGTAAATGTCGTGTTGAGGAGCAGGTGAAAGTGCGTCTGTGCCTGTAGGAATCATACGTGTCCTAGCAACGTCAGGCGTGACTTTCTCGCCTGGCAAGTGACCACCTATCCCAGGCTTCGCGCCTTGTCCGATTTTTATTTCTACGGCAGCACCAGCATTCAGATAGTCAGGGTGTACACCGAAACGCCCTGATGCAACTTGGACGATGGCGTGGTCGCCGTACTTGTACAGGCGTTTGTCCAAACCGCCTTCTCCAGTGTTGAAGTAGGTGCCGCATTCCGTGGCAGCCCGTGCTAGCGCTTCATGCACGTTTAGGCTTATGGCACCATAAGACATGGCAGAGAACATTATCGGTGTGTCTAACCGCAACTGAGGAGTCAACAGCGTCTCTAACACGACACTGCCATTCTCAAGTTTAATCTCCAACTCGTCAGGTTTTGCGCCTAAATAGGTTCTGATTTCCATAGGCTCCCGCAATGGGTCTATGGACGGGTTGGTTACTTGGCTGGCGTTCAGCAGAAGCCGATCCCAGTAAGTTAAGTTCGGCTTGTCGCAGCCCATGCCTGTTAGAAGCACTCCGCCAGTTTCAGCCTGTTTCTTGAGGTCTCTGATCGCGCTTAACGTCCAGTTAGCGTTCTCCGTGTTAACGTTAGGGTTCTTCCGTATGGTTATGGCGTGGGTGGGGCAGAAAGTCACGCAGCGCTGGCAATTAACACAGTTTTCATCTTTACTACAGATCACGTCGTCTTCCTCATCATAACTATGAGTCTCGTATGTACACTGGTTAACGCAAACCTTACAGCGAATGCACCGATTCTCGTCTCTTTCAACGAGGAATTCAGGAAGTATGTACGTTTTCATTTAGTTTTCCTCCATACTGACTGAATCGTCACCCTTCTGGTTGCGGAGTCTGCCGATTACAGGTTCGCCGCCTCTCAGAGACCAGAACTTGTCAAGCTTTGGCGAAACAAGGCGTATAGCAGCCTCTTCAGAGGACATGTACAGGAAGTTACCTCGTATGCCTGCGACAAGAGGTCGAAGTTTAATTCTGTCTGTCAGTCCAATCATTTCGCCTTGGTGTGCAACTAATATGCTGAAAGGTCCGTTCATCAGTAGGCTTCCGTAGGTTTGTCGTAATGCTCTAAAGACTTGTTGCTGCTGGGGCTCCATTTTGTCTATTTCGCTCCACAAAGGTGCAGCTAATACTTGGGTAACTATGTCGATTGGCAACCGCTGTCTGCGCATGAGTAAGTCTACAGCGTAAGCTAAGACTTCCGTGTCCGTTTGCATGGTGCACTTGTAACCGTACATCTCTAAATAGCGACGGTTTATACCGTAAGAAGATAGTTCCCCGTTGTGTACTACTGTCCAATCTAGGATGTTGAATGGATGTGCGCCACCCCACCAACCAGGAGTGTTTGTGGGAAACCTACCGTGAGCCGTCCACAGGTAACCATTATAATCCTCAAGGCAGAAGAAGTCTGCGACATCTTCGGGGAAGCCTACGCCTTTGAAAACACCCATGTTCTTGCCACTGGAAAAAACGAACGCCTTACCCGTCTCCGTGTTTATCCGCATGACCTTTTCTGTTACGTAATCGTCTGCGGTTAATTCTCCAAGACGCTTCTTCTTAGGTTCAACGAAGTACCGCCAAACCTTTGGAGGGTCTCTGACGTTGGCGGGTCGGGTTTGCATTTCTTCATCGTAAATTATGTTGAAGGCTGTGGCTAGTGTTCGGTCGGTTTTTTCTTTGGCCTCTCTGCTTAGGTACATTATGTGGAACGCGTAGTAATCCTTAAATTGTGGGTATATGCCGTAAACCGCGAAGCCTCCGCCTAAACCATTTCCGCGTTCGTGCATGTTGGCTATGGCTCGCACTGGATCACGTGACGAGAAGCGTGTACCCTCCACGTTCATCATGCCGAATAAGCTACAACCGGCGAAGTCCTTATCATCGTTGTGAGGATTGTTTATTCTGCTCAGATTTCTCATTTGTATTCCCCCGGATACAGTTTTCTCCGTAAAGACCGCGATAGAGTAGCCAAGCAAAAGTCGTCGGAGATCAGTTCTTGTTTGAACTTTTTCACTTTGACACCGTTTTTCATAAGGTGGAATAGTATGCCTGCTCTTTCAATGTCGTTTACAAGGGTCAAGCCTACGATCTGGTTGTCTTTGAGCACGATTTTCCTGTAAAGATTCCGTTCTGGATCATGATTGACCAAGCTTTCGTACGCGTCGGGGTCTTTCGGGTTGGCTATCCCAATGGATATGACGGGTATGCCGAAGTACTTCAAGGAGCTCATAGCGGTGCCGCCAGGGTAATCTGCTTTTTTACCCGCCATATTGTAGCCCGCAACCTTCCCTTCTAACTGTGCAAGAGGCCAAAGCGGCAACACTCTGTTTTCGCCATACACGAAGTCGTAAGCTTCTGCGACGTCGCCACTTGCGTACACGTCCTGAACACTTGTGCGCATAGCCTTGTCTACGAGTATGCCCCTGTTGGTTTTCACGTTGGTTCCCGCGATAAGCTCGGTGCGTGGTATGACGCCAATGGCGATTATCACCACATCGCAGGGTACTTGTTTGCCACTTGTCAAGACGGCGCCGCCGACCGCCGTGCCGTTTTCGGGTTTCCCGACTATACGCTTGACAGTTTGCCCTGTGGCGATTGTAACTCCTGCTTTTCTTATTACGTTTTCAACCATTTCTGAAGCTGTCGAGTCCAATATGAGACTGAGGATTTTGTCTTGCAATTCAACCATCGTTACTTTTAAGCCGCGCTTCACCAGCGCTTCGGTACAGCTGACGCCTATGAGACCAGCACCGATGACCACAGCGTTGTTCGCTTTTTCGAGTTTTGCAACTAAGCTTTCAGCGTCAGAAAAAGTTGTGAAAGTAAACACGCCATCCTTTTCAGAGCCTTCGATCTTCGGGACAAAAGGTTTTCCACCAGTTGCCACTAGCAACTTCTCGAAGCTAACGCGGTCGCCTTTATCAAGTACCACGTACTTTTTGCTTAGGTTTAGGCTTACGGCTGTTCTTCCTGTTAATGCTTGAACGTCGTTCTTTGTCCAGAATTCGTGTTCACGGCACATCATTTTGCTAAAATCGGCTTTGCCACTAACTAAATCGGAAATCATGGGGCGCGAATACTGGGGGCATGGTTCGTCTGAAATTATGGTTATTGTACCTGTCGGGTCTACTTCTCTAATTGCTTCGACTGCACCTATTCCTGCTGCTGAAGCACCTACTATAACGTACTTTGGCATTACTTTTTCACCTCTTTGTATACTAAGGCGCCGTTGGGGCAGTTTGCAACGCACGCTGGCATTTCCAGTTCCGCGCAGAGGTCACATTTTGAAACTACTTTGCCGGAAGAGTCCACTTTTATGGCGCCAAAGGGGCAGACCATGATGCATGTCCAGCAACCGATGCATTTCTCGGGGTCGTGGGCTACTAAGCCGGTTTCCTCGTCTTTTTTCATGGCGCCGGAGAGGCAGGCGGTAACGCAGGGTGCGTCTTCGCAGTGTCTGCACTGGATGGCGAAAGAAACAGGTTTATGCACTTCCAGCTTTACTCGGCTGGTTGGGCGGGGGTTTTCCCTATTGTACGCTTTAATGATATCTTTTGATTTGGAATGCTGCACAGTGCAATAAACTTCGCAGAGTCCGCATCCAATGCAATGCTCTTCTTTTACAATGATTTTTCTCAACGTTTATACCTCGTTCTTTAGTAAGTGGGAGCGTGCGCATATGACCACAGAAACAGTGAATCTATCATTTTTTATGTAGAAAGCAGAACCTTCGGTGAATTTTTGTTCAGTAAAGTTAACGAGGGATCTACAAGAGTTAACTGCCATTTGCGTCACTTGTTCCATGGAAGGCGCATAATCAGTTACATGTATTCTATATAACTGTACTGAAAAGCATTTATATGTAAGGTAATGAATTATAGGATATATATGAAATATATGTAGAGGCTAAGGCGCATGGCAGAAAAAGACTTAGGGTATAGACGAGTCCAATGCACAGGAAGAGGCTCATACATAATATCCCTGCCAAAAGAATGGGTACAAGACGTTGGACTGAAGAAAGGGAGCGAGATCGACTTCAATGTGCAACCAGACTCAACGCTAACTTTGGTTCCGAGGAAACTGAAAGAAAAATACGAAGAAAGCGACGGCTCCAAACTCAAAGAATACTACATTAACGTTGACGTTTCAGAGGAAGACCTCCAATCCACGCTTCGAATGATAAAAGCCTTGTATGTCATAAGCGCTGACTTAATCCGTGTTCACTTCAAAGGTGCCGAAGATGTGATTAAATGCAAGAATATGATAAAGAGC
>SMYP01000034.1:0-2156 GCA_007050895.1 Candidatus Bathyarchaeota archaeon
ATTTTCAAAGATTTCTTTTAACTTCACTTGCTTTTCATGTTGGGCGACCCCAGCTTTCCTGTCGATTATCGTAACATTATAACCCAGATATTTTCCTCTATTTCCAGATTTGGGAAAATACACCATAAAGTCCATCTCTATGAAGTGAAATCTCTTAGTTTGGTTTCTTAGCATTGCTCAGCCAATCACTGCCACAAATAGCGATTTAAACATTCTCCGCCTGAAAATTAAAAAAAATAAATTTGGATCAGAAGTTACCTGTCCAACAATATGTGCATAGATCTTCTTTTCTAAGGTTATTATTGTTTGGCGCTTCAACCACTGCCTGAACCATCTCTTCCAAGGTAAGAAAACGTAGTGTCGTAAACCCTATGCGCTTTTTTATCTCTTCCTGCATAATCCTATACTTTGCAGTTGTTGAATCAATATACACCTCAAAATTCACGTCGTTTTCATTTCCCTCCAAACTTTTGTGAGTAGCTAAGTCACTGTTCTTGGTTGTTAAATCAAAAATGCAAGGATGCATTTGGGGCGGAGAGGCTATTCGTCCATGAATCGCCCTTGGTTTGAACGGCCAAATTTTATCACGGAGAAGATTTTGTAGCTGTGTTCCTCTTCGAATAGAATCGTCCACCAGAATTATGCTTTTGTCCTTAATTATCTGTGGATTAGGAACTTGCTTGTACTTAGCAATAAGCTCTCTTCTGCGTTGAACAGGTGGAATGTAGCTTCTTCCCCATCCTGGCGTGTATTTGACTAACGGACGTCTGAGAGGAGCTAGTAAATCCATAGTTTTGCTTATTCTTTTCTCGAGTTCTTTTGAGTCAATTCTGCCTTGACTGTGATCAAAAAAGTGTGATTTGACTTCCTCTTTGGCTAATTCTATTTTTCTTTTGACGTATCCAACTGAGTGAGGAAGACCCGAATCAGCGACGCCTAAAACCATGTCAGCCTCTACATCGTCGTTCTCAGCTAAGAAACCACCGCATCGTTCCCTAACGATTTCGGAGTTAATTCCGTAAAAGTCTGAGGCGGGAAAACCAGAGTAAACATGGAGAAATGGACAGAACTTCTTCTTACCTCCCGTTGGTATCCTCGTTTTCAGACCATCTTCAGTGAAAGAGACAATTTCATGATAATCAAGAAACTTGGCAACCTCGTACCCCAAATTTGGGAAACACGTAGTCTCAGAAGCAATTACCCAGCTTTGCTCTTTTGAACCAACTACTAAAGGAAAAGTTGCTCCAGCTGCGTATATCGCTCGATCATTTTTCGAAAGCAATAGCAAGGATATTGATCCTTCAATCTTCTTATACATTTTTTCTATGCCATCAGCAATGCTAGTACCTCTGCAGATCAATTCCCCGACAATCTCGGTCTGACTAAGAATGCTTGTGCTCGCTTCTTGACTTGATCTCTTAAACGTTGCCCCGTTTTGAACAAGTTCTGAATACAACGCCTTCGAATTCTTTATCAAACCAATAGTGCAAAGAGCAAAATTGCCAATCTTTGTCTCGAATTTAATAGGTTGCTGCTCATTAACGTCACTTATGACGCCTATTCCCAAGTTTCCTTTCAGTTTTCCATAATGCTTTCCAAATTTCGACTTGAATTGACTATTACTGATATCATGAGAAAATATTGTCAGGTCACCGTCTAATAACGCCAAGCCTCCAACTTCAGTTCCAAGGTGTGTATTATAATCAGTTCCGAAAAAAAGGTCCCTTGCACAATTGCTTGTAGAGGCTACTCCAAACAAACCACCCAACATAGACTGTCTACCCGTGTTGGATGGTCACAGTCATAACCTAAAAGCTTTGCCCTGTACCAAACAAGTTGATTACACGTCGACATCAAACATGAAAGCGACAACAATGTAGTACGCAACTAATCCTTTCCATCTTCCCCAACCCTCCACGGATTCATCGAGTCCCTGCACCGTGAATCACTCTTCCATCGCGATAATAGCGTGAAATGTCTTGCTTCAAACTAAAATTGCCTGCGGTCAACGCTTCCAACCGCTTCATTTCTCAAGGCAACGTGAACTCGGAAGTCCAGACGCCAACTCGCTGCTTCCTAATGCTTCACAAACCGCAATCTTATCGAGTTACTATTCCTAAAAGATTTTAACTTGAAGCTGGAGTATTAATACGCTA
>SMYP01000034.1:2256-8628 GCA_007050895.1 Candidatus Bathyarchaeota archaeon
AAAGATCCTAGAGAGTATTCCGATGCGGTTAAGTTGGACCACTTGTCATTTGACGATTTAGCCAAGATTTTTTCCTCGAGCAAGCATAAAGCGGGAATTCATCAGATTATTGATCCTGAAGCAGTCAAGATTTTGAAACGTGAGCACATTAAGTTAATAGTGGTGAATGGATTTAAGCCGGAAAATATTTTGACTGCAATTAATGGTGAGAGAGTTGGCACTGTGGTGAGTTAAGTATTATTTTTTAGCATAGCCTACGTTAAGTTTAAATATCGCATTTGATATCGCCATTGAGGTCAATAGTGATAAAGAATGTTTCCTCATGTTAAACATTGGATGAGACATACGGCAATGGTGCCTAAAGGTTTCATTCGCTACCGCGTTCTTGAAGCTCTAAACGAGAAACCAATGTCAGGTTCAGAAATAATGGCCGATATTGAAGAGCAAACGGGTGGTTTCTGGAAACCTAGTCCAGGCTCGATCTACCCGCTGTTGGCTTGGCTGCAAGATAATGGTCACGTTAAAGAGTTGCCATTGGAAAACGGGTTAAAACGTTACGAATTAACAGAAAAAGGAAAAGCATTGTTGGGCGAACAGAAAAAAATAAGGAAGCATTTAAGAGAGGAAGTAGGTTTTCTTCCAGCACCGTTCTTTGACAGTTTTCTCAGAAAAATCTCACCCGAAAAAAAGATTGAAATCGGTGATTCCATCAGGAACTTGGCAATAGCCTTTTTTGATTTGGGCAATGCTTTGCAGGAAAACTTCTCTGAGCAAGCAATAAATGAAGCGAATCAAGTTTTGAATGAAGCAACAGTAAAGCTTGCTGAAATAAAAAATCAAATTAAAGGTGAAAAACATGAGTGAGAACGCAATTGAAGCCAAGGGCTTAACCAAAGTCTTTAACGGAAGCTTGGTGGCTGTTGACCACATAGATTTCAACGTAAAGAATGGTGAAATTTTTGGTTTCCTAGGACCCAACGGCGCGGGAAAAACTACGACCATAAATATGTTAATAACAGTGTTGAAGCCGACAGAGGGCAAAGCAGCAATATTGGGCTATGACATTGCCAAACAAAATGATCAAGTCAGATACTCAATCGGCGTTGTGCCGCAGGAATACACTGCTGACGAAGACCTAACAGGCTACGAAAACATACTTTTATGCGCCGATCTGTATGGAATTTCTCGCAAAATCTCTACAAAACGCGCAACAGATCTCTTAGAATTAGTTGAATTAACTGCGTTCAAGGATAAGAAAGTTCAGACTTACTCTGGTGGTATGCGCCGAAGACTAGAACTTGCCTGTGGCTTGATCAACAGGCCAAAAGTGCTTTTTTTGGATGAACCGACGTTAGGGTTAGATGTTCAAACCCGAGCAGCCACTTGGAATTACATTAAAATGTTAAAGAAACAGTTTGGTATGACACTTTTCATGACTACTCATTATCTTGAAGAAGCAGATGCGCTTTGCGACCGCATAGCAATAATTGACCATGGAAAAATAATCGTTGTTGGAACACCGACCGAGTTAAAAGACAGCTTAGGTGGTGACATAATCAGTGTCGCCATCAAAAAGGATGTTGACATAACGAAACTTGTAGAGGAAATCGAACATGTTAAGGAAGTAAAGAAGGAGAATGGATCATATATGATAAAATCTGCTAACGGAGAAATAACTGCACCATTAATAATTGAAGTTCTACGCAAAGAAGGTCACGTTGTTACACGGCTTTCATTAACTAAACCAACCCTAAACGAAGTTTATCTGCAGTACACTGGTAGATCCATGCGCGACGCAGAGGACTCAGGTGATTCACTTCATGCAAAAAGAATGATGATGGCGAGGCGAAGACATTGAGTGAAGTGAATAACGTTTCAAAAAGCAAACTTCATGGACTCTGGGCTTTAACCAACAGAGAGTTGAAAAAATGGTACAAAGCACCCACAGTTTTCATTCTTACGTTGATACAGCCAATAATTTGGCTGGGGTTATTGGGAAATGCATTAAATATAAGCAGCTTGGTGAGTTCAAGCTCAATAACATTACCTGCAGACTTGATGTCCCAGTTTACTCCAGCACAGCTAGGCGCATTAAGTGAATTCTTCTCAAACATCGGTGACACAATAATGCAGGGCACCTTTGGAACTACCAGTTATATTTCGTTTATGGCTGTGGGTATGATTGCTTTCACAGCACTTTTCACTACAATGTTCAGCGGCATGTCAGTTGTCTGGGATAGGCGCCTTGGCTTCTTAAACAAAGCATTGAGCACACCCGTATCACGTGCAGTAATAATACTATCTAAAGTACTTTCAGCAACATTGCGATCAATGTTCCAAGCCTCAATAATACTCATCATTGCTGTCCCACTCGGTTTTCAATTCGGCGCAGCCTTCACACCTATTAACATACTTGGTGTGTTCGCATTCTTGTTTCTGATATGCATGGGTTTGTCTTCACTTTTCATAGCCATCAATATACGATCAACGAGAATCGAGACGCCAATGGCGGTCATGAACCTGCTGAACCTACCATTAACCTTCGCAAGTAGTGCCTTCTTCCCTATTGAACAAATGCCCGGATGGCTTCAGGCAGTAGCAACTGTGAATCCTCTTTCGTACACAATGAACGGTATGAGACAGCTTCTGATTAATCCAACTATTGACTACTCGCAACTCGCACTTCAATACGCCTATGTTGGCATATTCGCTGGAGTATTAACAACAGTAGGCATTTTACTGTCCTGGAGATTCCTGAACAAATAGTCACGCCCGAAAAGTCAGCTGCAATATTGGATTCAGCACAGCTGGCAAAATAGTCTTCGTTGTGCACCTTCCTTGGCACCTTTCTAATCTTAAATCTATATAGGTTTTAATCTTATAGGAGTCATTTATAGCAGAGGGGTAATAGTTGAGCAGGCAGTATCCAAAAAAACCAGTTGTAGGAGTAGGTGCCATAATAATTGATCGAGACCTGATTCTGCTTGAGAAACGAAAGAACTCACCAGGTGAAGGAAAATGGAGTATTCCAGGCGGTTTGGTGGACCTCGGCGAGACTGCGGAACGCGCGGTCATCCGCGAAGTGAAAGAAGAGACTGGGTTGGAAGTAGTCAAGCCTCGTCTTATTGATGTTGTTAGTTACATTAGCATGGGTGAAAGTGGTCGAGTGAGGTATCATTTCGTTATTATTGACTACCTTGTAACAACAAAAGGGGGCAAGCTTAAAGCAGCAAGCGACGCTGACGATTTGAAGTGGGTTTCCTTCAACGAGGTAGAAGAGTACGATTTAACAGAATCCTTCAGAAGTTTCTTCGAGCGCAATAAAGAAAAATTGGAAAACGTTAATGTATATTTTTGAAAAACAGCCGTGTTTCCCCCATTGTCTTCATATCTAGAGCTCTGACACGCGTAACTATTGGAAAGTCTCTTACAACTTTTCCCAAGGTTAAGCAGTGCTGCGGCGGTAGGTCTCTTGCAATGGAGCGAACGGTTTCAGCATCAACTCGGGCAGCACGGCTTACCACGTCTAAATCGTGCTCATTTGTGAAGTTGAAGAGGAAAATGTTGTCTGCTTGGCGATAGATGCTTTCGCGTATAGTGTCAGGCTGGTTAGTTATGAACGTGGTAAATATTCCGAAGTGACGCATGCGGGTGACTATGTCGTCCCAGTAGGTTTCTCGGAGGTAAAGGTGCGCTTCTTCAGCAAACAGGAAAGTGGCTTTTAGTCTCCAACTTTGCAAGGATTCAACGAGTTTTCCGAGGACGTATTCAACCACTATTTGACGGTCTATGGTGCTTGTGTTGCGCAAGTTTATGATTATGGCGCCGCCTTGATGCTTTGCTTTCATCATGGACTCATCTAGAAGCGCAGCTTCAGCAAGGCTGTCGGTGAAGAAGCCCGAGTTGACGAGAGCGTGATACCTAGAAGACAGGGCGTCACGTACATGCTGGTTGCAGTTTAAATCGCGTATTGCCGCGCCCATTTCCTGCAAAGTAAGAGACCCCTTTTCTTTTAGCGTTTTCCAGAGACGTCTGAACTCACGAGAGGACGTTGCAGGTAAATGTAAAGCGTGAATTAATATACCCATTACCACATTTAGGTGAAGCTGCCCTAGGGCTACTTTGAAGTTTTGTGAGGGTGTTAATGCATGGATTTTGTCGTAGTAAATGTTTCTTTTTCCGTCTTGGGTCATGCCAATATTCGTGTATTCGCCGTTCAAGTCGAAGATGACCACTGTAGCTTTGTAACCGATCAAGCTTGCCATTAAGAGTTTGGACAGGTGGGATTTACCGCAGCCTTTTTTGCCTGTAACTATGTTTAAAGTGCCATCCACTGCTGTAGCATCTATAGTGAGGAGCGACGAGTCTTTAGTGCCCCCGAGGATTATAGGTCGGTTTCCATCGACTTTAGCGAGTTTCAGTAGCATTGGCACAGATAGTTTTTTGATAGTGGACTGTGAGCGGCTGGGTAACCATGAACTGCTAGGACTCAGCGCATCATTTTCCAATGTCGCTCTTGTTTTGCATATCAGCAAGCTGGCGTCTTGAATGTACGTTATATGAGGAGCTATTTCCAATGGGTCAATGTCTTCGCCTTGTATTGGTTCTCCGCCGTTTGGTAATGTGCGCAGTAACTCTTCAAGTACACCCGGAATGCTAGCAAACTGGACATCAATTACCTGAGCAATTAATGCTTTGTTTGCGTCAGGGTCTTCAATGAGAAGGTAGTCGCCTTTTTCTGCGTTTTCGCTTGGAAAACTTAACACTTGGAGGATGTTACCTTCTTTTTTGTAGAGTTTCATTAACTGAGTTCTCCTTTGCCAAACGGCCCAAAAAGCAATTTATGCATGTCTGGCCTATTGATTATGTGAATGCCATGCTTGCGGGTAATGAAATGTTTGATGGCTAAGACTTCGTTAGCGGTAAAAGTGCATAATATATGTGAAAGCCGCAATGTTTCAGGATAACCTTGTAAATACAAGTCATTTCCTAAAAGCTTCTCAACCGCGGTCAGTCTATTCTGGAGGGGGATTTCTCTATCGATGTCTAAGCGAAATGCGTAGTTTGCTTTGTTGAGCCTAGCGACGTAGACACCACCCAACACGACTGTCGGCGGTTTAAATTTTACACCCGTTGTTTCTAGTAGATATGGAGGGTCATGTTTTGGCAATTGGTCTGTTATGAGGTAGCCATTGACGCGAAGACTTGTCATTTTAGAGAACGCAAGTACGGTTGTTTTGTTTCTTCTTGCAATGCTGAGTATATCTTTCATGCGTTGTACAGGATTGTCTATGGTTCCTGATGTTAGCGAACCATCGAACAGAATTAAACCGTTATCTACTGTTTTAGCTAGCATTGTTTGCAGCCATCGTTCAAGAAGACTTGCGAGGCGGGTGGGCATTTGCATTAAGTTCGGCGTTGAATAGCGGTTACCTGAATAAAGAGTGTTGAAGTAGGATTTTTCGAGGGTGTTGTAGACTTCATTTTTGTTATCTTCTGTAATGTGGAAAATAAATGGTCCTAGGCGGGTGTAATGATATCGTCTATTTTGTTTCCAAGTGGTTGCGCCGCGAATAGCTATTATTATTCCTGTACTTGTTTCACCAATTTTTATAGTTGATGTGTCTATTGCGGCGATTGTTGTTTCTTGGTGGTTAGGTTTCAAGGCAATTGCCTGGCGGTTCAGCTGCAGGTTTGATGCGTATTGTTCTGAGATATGGAATTGGTGAAAGTTTTGTTGATTTAGTTGAAAGGGTTGGTGTTGCACTTGTTTTAGGGAATGGAGTGATTGTTCTAGGAAGCGCTGGGGTAGCGTTGTGTCGATGGTGGGCTGTGGAAAATTATATTTTGGGGTTGTTGTTATAGTATATTGTTCAATCACCAAGATTCACCAATAGCCAATAAGGCATGGGCGAAATATTTAAGTGTTGTGCATGTACATCTTGCACAATACAATAGACAACAGGTGACAACTTGACAGAAAAACCGCAAAAACCACCAATAAAAGTCAAGATGAAAATTGGCAACATAGAATTCGAAATCGAATCCCAAGAAGACCAACTGCAAATCGCTGTAGACCAAATACTCTCCACCGTAACCGAAAAACTGAGAGATACAAGCCTAAACACAGTTGCAGAAAGACAAGCATTACCGCCGAGAGCAGAAACATGCAAAGGCGTAATTCAAAAACTCTGGGAAGAAAGCTGGTTTACCAAGCCGCGAGGCCTAAGCGAAGTTCACAGTGAAATGGCAAGAAAGGGGTTCCACTATGACCGAACTGCTGTAGCCCACGCATTAATAGATCTCGTCAAAGACGGCATCCTAAACCGAGAAGGAAAACCACGCCGATATCAATATGCCCAAAAAAGACCG
>SMYP01000129.1 GCA_007050895.1 Candidatus Bathyarchaeota archaeon
AAAAGGATTAAACCCGATAGAATAGTTATTTCTCCAGGTCCAGGCACTCCTGAAGACGAGCGATACTTCGGAGTTTGCACAGCGATACTGCAACAGGTGAGCCAACAGGTTCCCACTCTTGGCGTATGCCTTGGTCACCAAGGAATAATTTATGCGTTCGGCGGAAAAATAATCTCTGCGAAAAAGCTGATGCATGGAAAAACCTGCACTATAAAACATGACGAAAAAGGCATTTTTAATGGGGTTCGCAACCCATTCAAAGCTACTCGTTATCACTCGCTTGCAGGAGACAAATATTCGATTCCTTCATGTCTCCAAATTACCGCGGTGGCTATTGATGACGGAGAGATAATGGGCGTCCGCCACTCTGAATACCCCATTGAAGGTGTGCAGTTTCACCCCGAATCCATACTATGCGAGGATGGAAAACTCGTTATTAAAAACTTTCTGGAAGGCAGATGAAGAATAATGATCAGAGAAGGAATACAAAAACTGATTGAGGAAAAAAACCTGACTATAGAAGAATCACAGGAAATTATGAGAGAAGTGATGTCGGGAAAAGCAACAAACGCGCAAATAGCCGCATTTTTAACAGCTCTAAGGATGAAGGGCGAAACAGTTGATGAACTAATAGCTTTTACTTCGGTCATGCGTGAAAGCTGCCTCAGAATTCGCCCTCGCGTGGAGGGACGCCTTGTGGACACGTGTGGAACAGGCGGCGACAAGACAAAAACGTTCAACATAAGCACAGCCGCAGCTTTTGTAGTTGCTGGTGCAGAGGTTGCCGTAGCGAAACACGGAAACAGGTCAGTTACCAGCAAGAGCGGTAGCGCTGATGTATTGGAGAAGCTTGGTCTCAACCTTAACATGAATCCTGAAGAGGTTCAAGCCACAATCGAACAGGTTGGATTGGGCTTCATGTTTGCACCCGCCTTTCACCCTTCCATGAAATTCGCTGTTCAGCCGAGACGAGAGATAGGTATCCGCACAACATTCAATATTCTCGGTCCAATGACTAATCCAGCATCTGCTAACGCACAACTACTTGGTGTTTATGATGCGAAATTAACTATTCCATTAGCTTATGTTTTGAAGAAGCTTGGCTGCGAAGAAGCAATGGTTGTTCACGGACTGGATGGCTTGGACGAAATATCCACGTTGGGCAAAACAGCAATTGCATGGTTAAAGGAAGGCGAGGTTGCAATCATGGAGGTCACACCAAAGGACTTTGGCGTTAAACGGGCGCGAACTTCAGACATTCAAGGATCAACACCTGAAGACGGCGCTAAGATTCTATTTAAAATTCTGAACGGAGATTGCGCTATTGATGATCCAAAGACAGAGATAGTGCTTGTAAACAGTGCTGCGGGAATAATCGTGGGTGGAAGAGCAGATGATTTCAGCTACGCTATGACTATAGCGCGCAAATCAATTGAAAGCGGTAATGCCTACAAGAAACTTAAAGCGCTAATCAAGGCTTCTTGTGGGGACTTGTCAAAACTGGAGGAGTTGGAGTCTCAGTATGGCTGATTTTTTAGACACTTTAGCTCGGAGCGCAAGGGCAACCGTGGATAGTGGCTACTATGATGTGTCAACTGAGATGATAAATTCGGGAGCAAGTTTGAAAAAGGCAGTTCTCGAAGCCAAACATGCTGCCGTGATTACTGAAATCAAAGTTGCTTCGCCGTCCGCGGGCACAATTAGAGAAGAAATACAAGCATGCAAAATAGCGGAAAGCATGGAGAAAGGCGGAGCTGTTGGCATTTCTGTTCTAACGGAGCCTAAACATTTCAATGGGTCTTTGCTTTCGCTAGTTGAGGCGCGGAGGATGGTGAAGTTGCCAATTCTCATGAAAGATATAATTATTAGCCCTGTTCAGTTGGAAGCGGCTTCGAAATTAGGGGCTAATGTTGCGTTGCTTATCGAGGCTCTTTTTGAGAGAGGATATTGTGAATGCAGCTTGAGTGAGATGATTGCAGCTGCGCACTCTAAAGGTCTTGAGGTTCTATTGGAAGCCCACACTGAGGTGGAGTTTCTCTCTGCCCTAAGAACCGATGCTGACCTAGTAGGCATCAACAATCGAAATCTCGCAACTTTGAAGGTTGATTTGAACGTGACCAACAGAATTCTGGAACGGAATAATTCTGAAGGAAAGGTTATTGTGAGTGAAAGCGGGGTCAGCACACCTGCTGATTTGCGTTTTCTGCATGAATGCGGTGCTCACGCTTTTCTCGTAGGGTCAGCCGTCATGCTTGCCGATAACGTTGAAGCTAAAGTTAAGGAGTTTGTGTCAGCCTTATGACGGTGGTTAGGGTTAAAATTTGTGGAATAACTCGCAAAGAAGATTTGGACGCTGCCGCTGAGTCTGGAGCCGATGCGGTTGGGTTCGTAGTTGGCGTAGTCTCTTCTCCTAGGAACCTGTCATTAATTGAAGCTGAAAATCTGATTAGGCAAGTTCCGCCCTTTTTGAAAAGTGTTTTGGTTACGGTTCCTCGAAGCATCAACGACTTGACGGCTTACGAAAAGCTCAATCCCGACATCATTCAAATTCATGGAGAAAAACTGAATGCTGTTGATTCGTTTCGGACGGCACTTCCAAAAACCCAATTGATAGGCGCTATTAACGCGAATTTCGCTAGTGACTCCGCTGCCGTCTTTAAAACTGCAAAGCTGTTTAGCGCGGTTCTTCTCGACTCTTTTGTTGTTGGGCAGCATGGTGGAACAGGCGTAGTTCATGACTGGGGATTGAGTAAACGTGTCAAGCAAGTTATTCAGCCAAAACCGCTAATTCTGGCGGGAGGGCTGAATCCTGAGAATGTTGCTGAGGCAGTGCACACCGTTAAGCCTTACGCGGTGGACGTGTCCAGCGGGGTAGAGCAGCAACCGGGAATTAAGAGTCGGAAAAAGATAGTTGAGTTTATCAAAAATGCGAAGGATGTTAAAATATGAATAAAATAGGTAGTTACCCAATTGACGGAAAATTTGGTAAATATGGCGGACGCTTTGTTCCGGAGGTGCTAATGGCGGCGATTGGTGAGTTGGAAGAATCTTATGCAAAGGTTAAACAAGATCCACATTTTAACAAGGAATTGGCGTATTATCTGTCAGAGTACGCTGGAAGACCCACACCTCTTTACTTTACTGAGAATTTAACTAAGAAAATTGGTGGAGCTAAGATCTACTTAAAACGGGAGGACCTTGCACATGGAGGCGCCCACAAAATTAATAATACGCTTGGGCAGGCGTTGCTGGCTAAGAAGATGGGAAAAAACCGCGTAATCGCTGAGACAGGTGCTGGGCAGCATGGAGTTGCTACGGCTATAGCTTGCGCCGCCTTAGGCTTGAAGGCTGAAGTGTACATGGGTTCTGAGGATATGAGGCGGCAACGACTTAACGTTTTTAGGATGAAACTTTTAGGTGCGGAGGTTCACCCTGTGGAATCTGGCTCTAAAACATTAAAAGACGCGATAAATGAAGCGTTCAGAGACTGGGTTGCTAATATCGAGAGCACTTACTACTTGATTGGTTCGGTTGTGGGACCTCATCCTTATCCAATGATAGTTAGGGATTTCCAAAGTGTCATCGGCAAGGAATTGAAAGAGCAAATCCTGCAGAAGGAGAACCGTTTTCCTGATGCGCTGGTTGCCTGCGTTGGCGGAGGGAGCAACGCCATTGGCACGTTTTATCCGTTTGAAGACCACCCAGAAGTAGATCTGTATGGGGTTGAAGCTGCAGGAGAAGGCATTGAATCGAATAAACACGCGGCTACTATAGGCGCGGGCTCGGAAGGCGTTTTCCATGGCATGTTAACCTATGTTCTCCAAGATGCCGAAGGACAGATATTGAATACGCACAGCATTTCTGCAGGCTTGGATTATCCTGGTGTTGGACCCGAACATTCCTTTTTAAAAACATTGCGAAGGGCTAAGTATGTTTCAGCTACTGATCAGGAAACAGTGGAGGCTTTCTGTGCACTATCCCAAGAAGAAGGTATAATCCCCGCGTTGGAGTCTTCGCATGCCGTGGCATTCGCGTTTAAGTTGGCTAGCAAAATGGATCGAGATGAAACGATTGTTGTGACGTTGTCTGGTCGCGGAGATAAGGATGTTGAAGTTGTAGCTAATTTCATGGGAGTGAAAATATGAGTGACATAATCGAGGTTTTCCAGAAGCTGAAAGCGCAAGGTCATGGCGCACTAATAGGATATGTAACTGGAGGCGATCCTAAACCAGAGTTTACACCTAGGATTGCTGAGGCACTGATTAAAGGTGGAGTAGACATCCTTGAGCTGGGGATACCGTTTTCTGACCCAATAGCTGATGGTCCTACAATTCAAGCTGCTAGTGTGCGTGCATTGAACGCGGGGACGACGCCGCATATCGTTTTAGCTATGGCTGGAGAGGTAAAACAGAAATATGGTGTGCCAGTGGTGATCTTGACGTATTTCAACCCAGTTTTCCGTATGGGTGTTGAACGGTTTTTCAGGTTGGCAAAAAGCTTCCATGTTGACGGTATAGTTATTCCCGACCTTCCAGTGGAAGAAGCAAAAGCGTACCGAGCAATAGCAAAAAGTTGTAGTGTGACCACAGTATTTCTTGCAACGCCCTCCACTTCGAACGAGCGCTTACGCAAAATTGTTGGGTGCACTTCGGGCTTCCTTTATGTTGTTTCTCATTTTGGAGTTACGGGAACGCGTGAGACCTTGGCTGATTCTACTATACAGTTGATCAGGCGTTTTCTACCTTATACTTCTGGACGAGTTCCGTTGGTTGTGGGGTTTGGAATCTCAAAACCTGAACATGCAAAACGCATTATAAAGGCCGGAGCTGACGGCGTTATTGTAGGGAGCGCTTTCGTCAACATCATCCACAAACATCAAAGCGAAGTTGAAAAAATGCTTCAGGAGTTGGAAACGCTGGCGCGTAAGCTGAAAGAGGCTACAAGAACCAGCGCTTAAAACAATAGAAAAAAGTGTGTTTGATGGGTTATTTCTTTCTTCTTGCTACGAAAACTGCAATACCTGTGCCGACTACGACAATTATGAGTATGATGATCAATCCACCTATGAGCTGATCGGTCAACCCCGAAGGAGCGGGTGTTACGATAGGCTCTGTGGCTATATAAGCTGTCAATGTCGGGTCATGTTCAACTCTGTAGCCCCCGTATTCTGGGTAAGCGATTGTATAAAAGTAGTTGGCTCGGCTCATGTTTGCGATTGTTGAAGCAGCTTTGACGGCGAGGGCGGGGTACATGTGGACAACTACTGCAGGTAAGAATTTCATTAAGCCTATATGGTATGCGAATAGACCGTGGTTGCCTGCGTAGCCCCATATTCCAGCAGTTCGCGCTGTTGACTCGTAAGTATCGAAACTGGTTTCCGCTGAGTCAGCGGTGTAATTGTAGAGATTGTAGCTTTTTCTAGTGCCAAAATCAGCGCTGAAGATTTTTTCTCCGTCATCCGCAAAAGTGTCGATTGAAGTATCGGTGATCTCCTCTTCTGTGTCTGTTGCGCTTTGTCCTGATTGAGTTTGACTGTAAGTTTCGTGGTCAGCCATGATTGAAGTTTGGAAGTTTATGACGCTCATTTCCAAACCGTTGTTTTGAATGAAATCGTGAATGGTGTCGTTACTAAGCTTTCTGCCGAGCATCCCATAGGTTCCGGTACTGTTGTAGTAGACCCAGAGGGCTGGAATTACCCCAATGAAGAGGTGGCGCATTCTTCCAATTATGTGATTCTCTTTAAGTGTCGCTGTCCCGTCCTTTGCGTCGATTGTGAGTTTGTACATGAAAGTTAGTTCATCATAAACCGTTAGACCTACCGGCCAGCCGTTTTGGAAGCGCGGGTTGTTAGGGTCTATCCATGTTTCCCACCAGAGGGCGGTTAGATTGGTATATTTCATTCCCCATGTCCATTCGAGTTTATCCGTAGAACTAGTTAAAGGGATAATCTCAGTTTCGCTGTTGAGCACTGGCAACGTTTCGCCTAGGTTGCTTAGGTCAAAGCCTAGGCTGAAAGAAGCGAAAAGGTTGTCTTTTCTATCGGGCGAGTCTGGATGCAGCGTATTTGCGGTTTCGTTGAATGCCATAAGCATAAGAAACGTACTAGCGAGAATGACATCACGGTTTTTTTCGTTGGTTTTATAGTGCATTATGAACGATTGCATCGGTATCCGCAGATAGGTCGATTCATCTGTGGTTATATTTTCAAGGCCTGCATAGAAAAGTTTCAAGCCGCTGGTGTTTATGTAGGTCATGTACATGTTAGCGTGCCACTTGTCAAAGTTGGTTGGTTCTGGGATCCCGTGCAGTGTGGCGTAGGCTCGGACGTAGTCGCAGAAGTCAACTGTTTTGGCGAAGCTTTCCTGCTCAAAATCTGTTCGGATAAGTGTGTCAGCTTTTACCAGTGGTGCCATTAAGCCAAATAGCGCGATGCTAATAAGTAAGGTTCCAAGGGTATTCTTGATTTTCATATGATGGGCCTTCGTTTTTTGGTGTTGCCTTATAAAGGGGGTATAGTTTATATAAAGAGTTATGAATTCAGAATATGAACTCGTTCCATCTTAAATCATTAGAAAAGTTTTATAGTTTTGTGTTGGCTCTAGTCCTTGGCGGTGGGTCTTAGGCGGGGGGGTAGGGGTCCCTTGAACCGTAAACCCTCTATATGACGGGCTGACAGCTGAGGCTGAGGCGTCAAAGGCCGTTTGGACCTTCCTTTCCGAAACATTGACTATCCGTCCCTTGAGGCTGGCGGTCAATGAGGAGCTTCCGTAGGGAAGCCGATTTCATAGTTCACCAGGCGAACCCGGCCAGGCTCGGGAGAGAGCAACCTAAGTCTGGACGTTCAGCGCTCAAGGGGTCGCGGGTAAGAGCGTAGGATTTGAGGGCGCCAAACGGAGTCTGGGCGTCAAACCACAGTGACCCACCGCTATTCTAGAGCAACAAAGAGAACTTTTACTTATTTCTCAGTTTAGTTCTCCGCTACCCTTTTATTTTTTCTTTTAATTAAAGTGCTGAGGTATTTCGCTTTGAAGATTATTGCTTTTAATGGAAGCGCAAGAAAGGACGGAAACACAACTTTGCTAATACGCCGTGTTCTCGAGGTTCTCTATGCAGAAGGTATCGAGACAGAACTTGTACAACTTGCAGGGGAACATATACATGGTTGCAATGCCTGTAGAAACTGTTACTCGACTAAGAACAAACGATGCATAATCGAAGACGACAACGCAAACGCATACATACGAAAAATGATTGAGGCAGATGGTATTATTCTGGGATCACCAGTTTATTTCTCAATGGTGACGCCCGAATTGAAGGCGTTAGCTGACAGAGCTTTCTACGTTGCTCGAGCGAACGGTGACATGTTTAAAAGAAAAATAGGTGCGGCAATAGTGGCGGTAAGGAGAGCAGGCGGAATCCCCACTTTTGATGCTATCAACCACTATTTCCTGATAAGCCAGATGATTATTCCAGCTTCATCATATTGGAACATTGGAATTGGACGCAAGTCCGGTGATGTAGAAGCTGATGAGGAAGGCATGAAAACCATGGAAGATCTGGGTAGAAACATTGCTTGGCTCATAAAAAAGCTGAAATCTTGATAGTTTAAGATGCTTCTTTTTCATTTACGTAGAAAATTTTCTGGGTTGGGTAAGCCGTTTCGATTTTTTCTTTCTCGAACGCTTCCAAAATGCCGTAATTTATCTCTTGTTGAATGTCCATGTATTTGTTGTAATCACCTGTTTTGATATAGTATACAACTTCGAAGTCCAAACTGAAGTCGCCTAATTGTTTGAAATGAACTCTATCTAAGGTTGCCATTTTCATTTCCCCTAGGATTTTTGCTATTATCTGAGGAATTTTCTTAAGTTTTTCAAGAGAAGTGTCATTAGTCACCTTCACACTAAAAACAATTCTTCTCCTTTGAAGTTTCTTGAAGTTTCTTACAGAAGTAGAAATCAAATTCTTGTTTGAAATTACCAATTCTTCCCCTTGCAATAGCTGGATTCGCGTTGATATTATGCCTATCTTGGTAACGGTTCCAGCATATTCTCCGATAACTATGAAATCGCCGATTTCAAATGGGCGGTCAAAATAAATGGAGAAAGCGGTTAAAGCATCACTTAAGATGTTTTGGATAGCCAATGCAATAGCTATGCCTCCTACGCCGAAACCAACAATGACACCCGAGAGATCTTGGCCAAAAACTCCCAGAATTAATATGAAAGCAAAAACGTAGACCACAATCTGCAAAACCTTTTTGAAAATGAATAATATGTGGTTGTTAACGGTTTTTTCGCGCTTTACTCTTTGTTCAGCGTACCAGCTTATCAGAACATTAGTTATGCGGGTTAATACGAAGGCTATGACTAGAATTTGTCCAACGGTAAAAGCGGTAGATAAATATTGAGCGTAAGCTTGAAGAGAGGCAATGCCAATTAAGCCGTAATATAAGCCAAACAAGATTCCTAGAAGAAATATTGGTGCTCTCACATTTCGGAGTATCTCATCATCCAAGTTTGTCTGTGTTCGTGAAGTCCATCTGCATAAGTATCTTTTAAAAATTGAGTGTCCTATCCATGCAATAATTATTGCTAAAGAGAAGATTATTCCAAAAGCAATTATTTCACTAACGATTTGACCTAAACCGACGTATTGTTGTAGCAAATCGGAGAGGGCTAGCGTTATACTAAGCATGGCGCGTCACTTCTAGGCTCTTAAGCTCTAAATTATAGTTACTTATTAACCTAGCCTATTCTTTAGTATTGAAATCATCAAGCCATCCTGCAGTCTCATCTATTTGGCGTTTAAACATCAGACCTAGGTTCTTTCTATCTTTAGCTTGATGGTATTTGAAGTATATTTCCCCATTCATTATACCCAGTATCTCTATTTTGCCGGTTATATGGGACATTATATACTTGAAACGTTTACTGTGTCCGTTGCAGTTCATCTTTGATTTTTCTAAAATTCTTACTCCTTCGCATAATGGAACTTGGAAATGGTTTTTAACTCTCTTGACGGGGCGACATTGAAAAACGTAGTAGGGTGTAACACCAATACTTACCAATCTATTCATTAGAGTTGAAAGAGTCTCTGGGTTATCGTTTACTCCTTTAAGAAGAACTGTTTGATTGCTCATTAAAACGCCAGCGTTTATGAGCTTATTTACTGCTCCAATAGACTGCAAGGTTATTTCTTGGGGGTGATTGAATTGGGTCACGACATAAATTCGTTTATCCATCTGTGAGTATTTCTTGAAAAGCGCTAATAGTTCGGGATCGTTGATCCTGCTTGGAAGAGTTACTGGTGTTCTACTGCCAAATCTAATAAAACTAAGATGATCTACCTGCGTTAATAGCTTCAAGAATTTCTCAACAACTTCATTAGACAGGACAAGGGGGTCTCCCCCACTAACTAGAACATTGTTTATTTCACTGTGATTTTCAACATATTCAACGGCATCTTCAAAACGTTTCACGATTTCTTCAGTGGGCAATCCAACAAGGCGCTTTCTGAAACAATGCCTGCAATACATTGCACATCTGTTTGTAGCCAATATCAGTGCAGTTTCGGCATACTTATGCTGAAGACCAGGCATTTTTGTGTTTTCAGCTTCTCCGCTCGTATCATAAAGACCATCAAGGCTTAACTCTTCTATAGAAGGAATGGCCATCTTCCTTATTGGGTCATCTGGATTGTTCCAATCTATAAGAGATAAATAATATGGGCTAACGCGCATAGGGTGAATTTGTGTTACTCTTTTCAGATCTTCCATTTCATCAGGTGGTATATCTAACTTATGTATAATCTTCTCCATAGAACTGATGATGTTCTCTAACTTCTCATGCTCTGGCATACTTCTAAACTTCCTTTTCCTCTAATTGATGTTCTAAAGCCAGATGAAATCGATTAAAATGCGGTTAAACACACTTCTTGCTGGCAACTATTATAAAACTCGAAAATCATTTAAAAGAGTTCCGACGTCAATTGCCGAAAATAAGTGACTAACCTAAAAGCGCTTTTCTGCAGAGAAAATTTAAGAATTTTGTCGACGTATTGACTTCTGGTCTTTCGCAACGCTCGCTCACTCGTGCTGATTTCATGCAGGATAGCTGAACGGGAGGTTCAAGGTCTTATAGATCTGTTTCTTTTCACAAAGATACTATATTGTCATTGCATCAAGCTTGAGTATAGAGCTAATGAGAAAGATTGCATAATAGAAAAGGGTTGGAGTTTAGTGCACAAAAGATTTTGGATCAATTTTATCTTAGGGAGCTATTTCATTATTGCTTTCAAATCTTCTTCGGGAGTTGTTATCGACATGATGTTGAATTTTTCAACGAGTACTTTTAGTATGTTGGGTGTTATGAAAGCTGGTAAGCTCGGTCCAAGTCTGATGTTTCTTATGCCCAAGTATAGAAGCGACAGTAAAATTGCAACTGCTTTCTGTTCATACCACGAAAGCACAAGGGATAGCGGCAAATCATTAATTTCCACTTTGAAGGCATCAGCCAAAGCTTGAGCTATTTTAACGGCTGAATACGCGTCATTACACTGTCCGATGTCCAAAAGTCTCGGAATTTCGTCAATCGTGCCAAGATCTTTGTCGAAGAATCTAAACTTTCCGCATGCAAGAGTCAACACAATCGTGTTTTTGGGTGCTTTCTCAACGAGTTCTGTATAGTAGCTTCTTCCAGGTTTCGCGCCGTCGCATCCGCCGACCAACAGGAAACGTTTGATATCCCCGTTTTTTACAGCTTCAATGACCTTGCCTGCTACACTTAGTACCGCGTTTCTGCCGAATCCTACAGTAACATACTTGCCTTCTGTGTCGGATTGAAACCCTGACATTTCCATAGCGCGATTTATCACTGGAGAAAAGTCGTTCTTTACATGAGGTGTTTCTGGCCATCCAACTGGACCTGATGTGAAAATGCTGGCTTTGTAGTTTTCCATTGGTCTTTGAATGCAGTTTGTTGTCATCAGTATGGCGCCGGGGAAGGCTTCGAATTCTTTCTGTTGGTTTTGCCATGCTGTTCCGTAGTGGCCGTAGAAGTGAGCGTACTTTTTAAGTTTGGGATATCCATGGGCTGGCAGCATTTCTCCGTGGGTATAAACGTTGATTCCTTTTCCTTCTGTTTGCTTCAGAACATCCTCTAAGTCTTTAAGGTCATGCCCAGAAACAAGGATTGCCTTACCCTTTTTGGTGCCCAAGGGAACCTTAGTAGGTACTGGGTGACCGTACGTTTCAGTATTTCCAGCATCAAGCAGTTCCATAGCTCTGATGTTAATTTCACCACATTTCATGACCAAACTCACGAAATCATTTACGCCAAGCGATTTGTCCAGCATTGCCGCAAGACCTTGATTTACGAAATCGAAAACTTTGGCGTCTTTTTTGCCGAGAAGGTACGCGTGGTAGGCATAGGCGGCTACTCCTTTTAGCCCGTAAGTTAGCAACCAGTGTAGTGAGTGAAGATCAGGATTTATGTCCGGTTCTGCTTTTATTCCAACAAGTTTCCCTTGTGCTATTAGACCTTCCTTGGTTTTTTCTAAAGCCAAGTTAACTGGTCCGCCACTTGCTTCGAATTGGCCTCCCGCTGACTGGATTTTGTTCCGCAATTGGTCGCGTAGCTCTACTGTTTTCTTGATGTAGTCTACTAAATCATTTGGGTTGAAATTAACGTTTGTCAACGTGGCAAATAACGCTTCACATGTGAACATGTTAGCCTCCTCTGTATCAACTCCAACTTTTCCTGCTTCAAGCGCTACTTGTGAAAGCCCTCTCAGCATGTAAACCAGCAAGTCTTGGAGCGTGGCAACCTCAGGAGTTTTTCCGCAGACGCCTGCAATCGTGCATCCCTGTCCTTTAGAAGTCTGTTCGCATTGATAACAAAACATTTTTTCTTGGCTCATTTCTATTCCTTCTATCTATTAGATATTCGCAAAGGCAAATAGACTTTACCCCGAAAATGTAAGGGGATACTGGCATACTTTTCCGTTTTGGAGCAAGATCAAGGAGTATCTTTTTCAAAATAATATTTCAGCAATCTCCGCGTTCCTCTTCTAAGTATCTCCGAAAGCGTTGAAGGGCTTATTCCCAGTTTAACAGCAAGTTCCCGTGTCCTTATCTTTCGCGGATAGTCAAAGAAACCTCCCTTAAGTGCTAACCAGAATATTCTTTCCTGCTTCTCGGTCAATATTCCTATTTTTGGTTCGAAGCTGCCCCTCTTGAGTACACTTATCATGTGACCAGCCTTTTCAAGGGCAGACATTATACTCTGATAAGCCTCAAAAGTGGAAACTATGAAACTGTATTTTATGGTATCCTCTCCCATACTTTTCCCTGATATTAGAAACGCATCCCGAGAGAGAATACAATTGCAAACCTCGCAGCCTTCACTTTCAAACCATATAGACGGCTTACTTTCCGCTCTTCCTCGCGGCAAAACAATTTTTAAGTCCTTTGATATTTTCTTGACCTGTTCCTGGTCAAGCTCTATCAAATGTTTGACTGAGCCACTGCTTGAGCTTCTTATGTCTATTACTTTAATGTGTCTGATTCCAAGGGCAGCAAACTTCTTTAGGATTCCACACTCCCTGTTTTCCACTGCAATAACAATGTGGTAAGGTTTACGCCACGCATCTGCCATTGAATCAAACCTTCATTTGTTCTGTGCAAATCAGTATTAAAAAGATCGGATAGGTTAGTTCAAGGTTATACTGGAGGTGGAGGTCTCTTACCCAGAATAACACTCAGGTCAATTGTTGAACTGCCTCTTACCACTGTAAGAACGAGACTTTGCCCTGGCAATGTTTTCTCTTCGAGGTAGCTCGCCAAGTCATCGTTATTTCTTATTGGGGTATCGTTTAAGGCAATTATGATATCGTCAGTGTTCAATATGCCATCTGAAGGCCCATTGAAGGTGACAGTGACTATTCTCCATCCGTAAGTAACGCTTGCATCTATCTCCTGAGCCAAGTCGTAACTCATATCCTGTCCTGAAACGCCCAAGTATGAGTGCCCCTCATAGGTTCCTGCAGTTATTAACGACGATATCTCTCTTAGAATAGTATTTGAGGGAACAGCAAAGCCCAAACCTTGCGATTCAGATACAATGGCAGTGGTGATACCCACAACTTTCCCAATTGCATTAAGAAGTGGACCACCAGAGTTGCCCGGATTTATCGGTGTGCTGGTTTGTATTATGTTGGCAATTGAATAACCCCCGGCATAGTCTTCCTCCGTGAGACTTCGACCCAGAGCACTCACCACACCGGTAGTTAGTGAGCCTACTAAGCCGTAAGGATTTCCTATGGCAATGACTTGTTCGCCCACGCGTAATGTAGATGAACTAACGACCTCAACAGGTTTAAACTCGCTGGCTGGAGCATCAACCGAAAGAACCGCCAGATCCACATATGGGTCAGTACCCAATACTTCAGCTGAGAAACCGTTCCCATCTGAGAAGGTTACGCTTAAAGCTGACGTATCATGTACAACATGGTAATTGGTAATCACTACCATGCTGTCCGAGGATTCGTAGACGAAACCTGATCCTTGGACACCTCCGTCGTTTGTTGTTCCTTGCACCAAAACAACTGATTCCCGCACACTCTCGTAGATGTCGGCCAGGGCTGTGGCGTTCTGGTAAATGGTTATATTTTGGTAAGTTGCGTTCTGAACACTGCTTAGATTTGACAGTTGACTCTGCAAAGCCGCGACGTCATCACGCATTTCTGTTAATTCTTGAAAGGTTATGTAAAAAGTCACTATTGCGCCAATGAGCAAACCTGCAGCAAACAGGAGTGCAAAAAAACTCGTTGAAGCCTTATTGGTATTATCCATTTCGTCAGCCTCTAAATGGGATTTGGCGTCCATAGAAAATAAAAGTTTGCTATCTTCTATCGATAATGTCTAACGCTTCAGGTCCTGTTCCAATTAGAACTACAGGCAAACCAGTTCTTTTTTCAACTTCTGTGATAAACTGCTTCGCTTCTGCTGAGAGGGCGTCGAATTTTCTAACGCTTCGACAGTCAGGGAACATACAATCGAGTTTTGTCAGCGCAGCTTGTGTTGCGCCGTTAATTTTGGCATTCTTTCGAGCTAAGTCAAAGTCAAATGGGGCAGAACGTCTATTTCGACCTGTCCCAGCGGCGGTTTCGAACCATCCTCTTTTTTTGGCTTCTTCCATTGTAATTTCTCCAGGCATAGGTCCAGCACCAACACGGGTTATGAATGCTTTGTAAACTATTATAACATCGTCGACTCTTGTTGGGCCAACTCCTGCTTCAGAGCATATAGCAGCTGCACCCGTGTCCCTTGATGTAACGTATGGGTATGTTCCATGGAAAAGCGACAACATGAAACCCTGCGTCCCTTCAAGCAAAACCTTTTTGTTCGCGTCAATTCCGTCATTAATTTCTGTTGCTACATCCGTAAGGTATGGGGTCAATTCAGGTATATCTCTGGCAAGCTTAGCGGTTCTTCTTGCACGTTCTTCAACGGCTGGTCCGACACCCCATCCAGTAGTGCCAATGCCCTTGTTAACCGCACTTGCTTTGTCTTGAATAGAATGTTTCTCCTCAATAATCGAAGCCATCTGGTCAATACCTATACGGTTCTCTTCCAATTTTGTTAATGTCATTTCTTTAAAGAATTGAGCGACATGAACATTTGCTCCTGCAGCAATCAGCAAACGGCATTTTTCATAAATAAACGACGCTGGGATCATGTGCAACGCGTATTTGTTGCCATCCATCCAAACCGTGTGAGCAGCATTAACTGAACCTGTTCTCACACAAAAATCAAGTTTATCATTGACAGCAAGATACGAGATTATTTTTCCTTTGCCTTCGTCACCCCAGAAGGCACCAACTATAACTGTACAAGGCATTCTAATTCACCCCTGAAAGGTTTTCCCAAGAATTATTTAACCTTGTCGACGCTTTAATGCCAATTACTGAGAAAAAATGTGCCTCATTAAAACAATAAACAATAGTTAAAATTAAGCTCACCAGACACCAGCAGGAATGTATTTAGAGATTAAATTAGGTCAAGCCAGATTGTGGAAGCTTCGCACGAGAAGAAAACGTAAATGAACTTTCAGTAAACGTTTTAGTCTGCGGATATCTATAGAAATAGCTAGGGGCTAAAGACGGGATGGCACAGAAGAGTTTGTTAGAGTATTCATCAATGCAGTTGCCCCCCTCTGAAATAAGAGAGCCAAAAGAGGTATCGCCCCAAGCAATTGAAGTCTCCATGAAGAGTGAAAAAAAGGAAAAAGTGAGGAAACGCACCGTTTTTCCTCCAATTTCGCCTGAAAACCTCCCGCCGTCATATTTTGTTTCCGCAACATACGATGGGCGATCAAGAAAAGCAGTACTCAAACTCTATGAGCCTATAAGCGAGGAAATCTATTTCTGGTCTGATAACACAGGGCACAAGCCTTACTGTCTCACTAATCTCTCACCGTACGATTTGGAAAAAATCGACCGCCTAATGAATCACGAAGGATTCGCTTGCTTTGAAAGCCAGGAAAAGTTTGATCCCCTGCTTGACAGGAACGTGCAAGTTACAAAAATAATAGCTCATGACCCTTTGGCCATCGGAGGGCGCCCACAGGGCACCATAAGAGACATAATTCCAGAAGACTTTCCAGGAGTTTCAGACACTCCAATTGAGCCTGAAGACATTAAAGTATGGGAGTCAAGAATCAAATATTACCAATCCTACATTTTCGACAGGAAACTTTCACCAGGAATGATTTACAAAGTAAAAAACGGGGATCTTGTTCCTGTAATATTGGATGAGACAGAAAAAATAATTGCACAGCTAAAAACCATTTTCAAGGATGAACCAGCTGAGGAACTTCAATTCGTTGAGGATTGGGCAAGGTTGCTAGAGTATCCTGCTCCAAGATTCCGAAGAGCAGCCATTGACATAGAGGTTTTCTCGCCTATATCTACGAGAGTGCCCGACCCACGCAAAGCCGAGTACAAAGTCATCTGCGTATCTGTGTACAGCTCAGACAAACAGAAACGAGTTCTGCTTCTGGAACGAGACGGCGTCCGAGAAGGAAACGAGCACTTACCGATAGATGTGAAGTTTCAATACTTCAAGGATGAAGCAGACCTTCTTAGAGCAGTATTTGAAGTTCTTTGGGATTACCCCTTCATATTGACCTATAACGGGGATGACTTCGACCTTCGCTATCTGGCTCATCGTGCGCTAAACCTGGGAATAAAAAAAAGTGAAATTCCAATAGAAGTTGGCAAACGTGTCTGCTTGCTAAAGTATGGTATACATATAGACTTATACAAGTTTTTTTTCAACAGGGCAATAAAGATTTATGCATTCAAAAACCGTTACCGCGATGTAACACTTGACGAAGTCGGCAGAGGCATAATCGGAGTAGAAAAGATTCAATTGGAAAAAACATTTGCAGAACTAAACTATACTGAGCTAGCGCGATACTGCCTTAGAGACTCCGAGATAACCTTCAAGCTAACCAGCTACGAAGACGAGTTAGCTATGAAATTGATCCTTGTGCTCGCAAGAATCAGTAGCATGCCTATGGAAGACGTAAGTCGCCAAGGCGTATCACGTTGGATACGAAATTTCATGCACCGCGAGCACAGGAAAAGAAACATGCTTATCCCGAACTCGGAGGATATATTGGCTAAGAAAGGGAAAACCGCTACAACTGCCATAATAAAAGGCAAAAAATACAAGGGTGCCATCGTTGTTGAGCCAGTTCCTGGAGTACACTTCAATGTTGCGGTAATGGATTTTCCAAGCCTGTACCCATCAATAATAAAAGTTTGGAATCTTGGCTACCAATCCATACTTTGTCCACATCCAGAATGTCGAACTAACATAGTGCCGGACACGCCAAATTGGGTCTGCACCCAAAAGCGCGCTCTCGAAAGCCTTCTAATCGGCTCATTGAGAGACTTACGAGTTCGGTGGTACAAGCTGAAAGCAAAGGACAAAAGCTTGCCTGAAGATTTGCGGAGCTGGTACAATGTTACTCAAGGTGCGTTGAAAGTTATTTTGAACGCCAGTTACGGTGTTTTCGGTGCGGCCAGTTTTGACCTCTATTGTCCGCCAGTGGCTGAAGCCACCGCTGCCATTGGTAGGCACTCCATTACACAGATACTTATACATGCAGAGAAGGTAGGCATAAAAGTGCTTTATGGTGATACAGACAGCCTCTTCTTAAAAAACCCATCAAAAGAACAGATTAAAGAGTTAGCCAATTGGACTGAGCATGAACTGAAAATGGGCATAGACGTGGAGAAAGTCTACAGGTACTCTGTTTTCAGTTCTCGGAAAAAGAATTACCTCGGCGTTCTTGAAGACGGGACAGTTGACGTTAAGGGATTGACTGGTAAGAAAAAGCATATTCCGATATTCATAAAAGATGCCTTTAATAGGATGAAGGAGCGCCTTGCGCAAGTTAAAAGCCCAGCTGAGTTTCAAAAGGCAAAGAAAGACATCGCCAACATAGTCCGTGATCGTTATCTGCAGTTGAAACGAAGAGAATGGGAAAACATAAGCGAACTCGCGTTCCACGTAGTTTTAGGCGACGATCTTCACCGCTATACGAAAACCACGCCTCAGCATGTCAAAGCCGCCAAGATTCTGAAAGAAAGCGGAGTTGAAATAAGGGGAGGCGACTTGATTAGCTTCGTTAAAACCATACGAGAGCCGCATGTGAAACCTGTTGAGTTAGCGACAAAAAATGAAGTGGACGTTGAGAAGTATGTTGCCTATTTGCAGTCCACTTTCGAACAGGTTTTAGACGCGTTAGGTTTAAGTTTCGACGAAATAATCGGCTTGACCAAACTCGAAAGATTCCTTGCATAATCATCATTGGTTAACAACTCTTAATACCCAAGACTTTGATGGCTCAATAATATTAGTGCGTTTCAATATTGAAAGACCAAGGAACTCGATCACCTGTATCACTCAAAGAAGTGCAATAACCAATGCTCCCAGCGTAAAAACAGCAACAATAACTGAAATTATGGTGACCAATTGACGCTCCGTTAATGGTCGATTGTACGCTAGAAACGTAATCAAGCTTCGCCTATGGTTAGAAACAAGTTTTTTTCCATCAAATGAAACTGACGCCCTCTTTTTGGTGAAGAAAATAGCTAATAATATAAGGGAAGAATTTGCCACGTAGGGGATAATTGAAATTAGCAGCGGCAATTTCAGGTCTGTGATTACTGCGAACGCAGCTATGTTCATTCCAATGGCAAATGACCCAGAGTTGCCGACAAAAATTTTGCCCTGAAGGTTAAAGACTGCAAGAATTATCCAGAAAACTAATGGTCCAAGCATCAAGATTAAATGTGACGGCGACAGTGTCATTAGCCCAATCAAAATTATTGCTGGGCAGACTGATTCTAACCCGTTTAGTCCGCCTAACTGGTTTACAGTATTCGTGACTATCATAACAATTAAAGGAATTACTAAGAAATAGTATGCTTCACCGAAATCTATCATGCCGATAAGCGGCAATGAGATTGACGTTCGTAATTCGTTTTCGATTGCTAAATATATAAGGGGCAGGGCTGCTATCAAGGGCATAAAGGCCTTGTAGCGCCATTTTAGATCCATCCAGTCATCCAATAAACCCATGAAGCCTCCGAATAGGATGCAGACCGCTAGCGTTAACGGTGTAGAGACTCCGTTTGATGCTGGAGCAATGCCACTAAAATAAATTAAGAAAAGATATACTGTTGTGAAGAGGACGTAGCTAACGCCCAGCCCATTTGGAATTAATGGTTTGCCCGTCTTATGTTGATCGGGAACTTTTGGAAACAATCTTTCGCTTCCTTGCGGTTAACCTAAGGCGTCATAGTATGCGTCCCAGTCAATCTCGTACAAAGCAATAACTGGTATTAGCCCGCTATATTTGGCGGTTGCTTCAACAGCAGTTAATTCTAATCCAGCGAAATACGCTTCCTTGAAATAAGTAGGCTCCACGCCCTCTTCGTCAGCAACTACAGAAACACTTCCTGCAGCGACATTTACCCAAGATTGCTTCGCCCAACTAAGTAGTTTGTATACCGTTGAGTTCTTGCCAACATCATTCCAAGCCCATGTGTTAGTCTGGTTGCTCACTTCGCCGAAATCGTCTTCATCAGTCCATGCTTCGTCTTCGCTGATGTAACCGTTCTTTACGAATCTGTCCCGAGCTTGACCCGAAATCCTAGCCATCCAAGACCATTTTCCTTCATCACCATATCCCACAGACTGAGCAACATAGTAGCTGCCATCCGAAGATGTACCTAGACCAAGAGTTGTAAAGACGAGTATGTATTTGGCGTCGTACTGTTCCAACATCGCCATTGCCTTTTCTTCGGGTGCCATAAAGATGAAACCTATATTCTCTATTTGCGTACTGTTGATCGTAGCGTTATCGGCTAGGGTTGTAACATTACCCATTATACTTAACCAATATCCGTAATCCCACCAGGAACAAACAACTGTTGTCGACTGCAAATTATTCCGTGTCCAACTGAGCATATCCAGCCATTCCTGTGCTGGTTCAGCGAGATACTCACCGCTCAATGGGAGACTGGCTGCGGTAACAGTCAGAGGAGAATAAGCTTGCCCGTAAACTCGTGGAACACCACCGCTTTGAGGAGAAAACGCAAAATTTGTAACTAGAAGCATGAACACCATAAAAACAACTATCCCGCTATATTCTCTACTTACGCGAGCTATCCTACGCTTTGATTTTATTACCAATTGTGGTGTTTCTCTCAATAACGTATAAAATGGCTTTAATACGCCAAGTATTCCCAAGGCTGCAAGTAGACTAAACGCCGGTGCAAAGATAACAAGCAAACGAACCATCGAGGCTGCGAAGTACAGTGATGTTGCACCAAAAAGTAACAGGAAAATGTTTCTATTAGTCGGGTTTCTTAGCGTGAAGTATACGCCCGCGAGGAAGAATATTATCCCCAGACCAAGCTCGACGTAAATACTTCCCCAAGCAGATATCCTGTGCTCAGCCACTGACTCTATCAAAGGAGCAGCTGAGCGAACGAAGGGATCCAATACTGTAATGAATTTTCCTGCTATATCCTGAAGGTAGCCAAGTTGCCACAGAGCAACGAAGCCTCCAACGATTGCAGTTAAAGATGCTCCAGCTAGCAGTACTTTGGTTTTCGCGGACACATTATGACGTAAGACTTCCATAATGCACAGTAGAAGAAACATAGCTGCAACTGGCAGCACTGCTGCTGAAGTCAAATAACTTATTGATATGTAAGGGATGTTAATGGCTATACCAAGTCCCAAACCAAAGGTTAGGCTGTAAGATAGCAAAAGCCTTTGGTCATATCTCTTTAACAAGACCAAAACGAAAACGAAAATTACAGCCAAATCCAACAGGTAGTAAGCTGCACCCCAAGCCCCAATGAAATATGCTAATGCTAACCCTGCTGCTATTGAGTAAAATAATGATGAACGCACGGTTCTATTTTTATCATTTGCCCTCAAAAACAGAAGGGTGAATGCTAGGAGTCCTACAATTCCCAAGACTTCAGTATCAAAGAAACCCAGTGCTGTCCTCTGAAGGAACGAAGGTGCTAATGCTAGGAAAAGCGCGGCGAATAAACCAACTGATTTTCCACCCATATCTTTGCCTACGAAATACATTAACAAACAAGATAATGTACCAAAGATTACTGGAAAAATCGAGCAAAAAGCCATTAAATCAACAGTTACACCCAACCAAGAGATTATGCTGTAGAGTACAGCTGCGGTCATCGGTAATGAGGGCAACGAACTGGACATTCTCAGTCCATCTGGATACCACTGCTGGTAGTTTATCCAGCCTCGACCATCGTTTTCCAAATAGGGCGAGAGCAATCCGTCCTGCACCATTTTATTCGTAAGACTGAATTGGTAGTAGGGATCGAACTCGTTAAGTCTTACATTGCCTGTAGGAATTTCCCAGCGTATCGGCAGAATACGAATTGTAAAGGCTATGAAGAGTATTAAAAGCAAAGCTGAATAACAAATTATAGTAGCGTGGCTTGTTTGGATGCGTAGTCTACCAAAAGATTTTAGACCATTGATGAGTCGTTCCTTCAACAGTTTCTCCTTCCCTTGAGCAATCTTCATATTGTGAGGTCTTTTATTGGTTTTTGTTGTTAATAATTGTTATTGATGAATTCAAGCGGTGTAAATAAAGTTTGAGTTGGTGGTTCATGTCATTACTTGCTGAAAATAATTGTTTATACTACAATCGCTGTTTGTTTACTGCTTTCCAAAAACAAGCTATTGCTCACGTAAAAGTATGTTTACTGGATTTGGCAGGCGCACAATCGGCTCAAGGACCTATACTCAGATTTTTTGTCGCATTGTGAGATAGTGATTTTAAAATGCATTGCAGCATCAAGAAGAGAAGCGCATCTCAACTTTGATCGTCTCCTTCAGTACTGTTCAGTGATAACTTCATTTCATTGGTTTTACTTCGACGTCGATGGGTAGCAAAGACAACTTTTTGCCACATTTCGGACATTTTCCATCATGTTGTTGGAGAATTTCATCTGGAGGTTTAAGGTCTGCACCTTCGTACAATATTTGATTGCATCCACTGCAAATGACACGCTGCGGCAACGCATTTTCACTTCCCGAAATAACAAAAATAACATCTGCGATATATTTATTGGTTACTAACTTTCGGTTGAAGTAATCAGCCGTGTCTTGCCATAGCAGTTTTTACGAATCACACTTGGCGTTTCTTAAGCATAGCAACTCCAACAGTGCAAACTATGATGGTAGTTAGGATTACAATAAAAGCAATTTCGGGGAAGACTTGAGATTCAGGTACACCTGACGTTAAAGGTATTGAAGCCAGCACTGCTGCTGCCAATCCACGAGGAAACATCACTGTCATTAGAGTTTCATATGTCTTTAACTCGGATTTAATGGTAGCCATTTTAACCACGATAAATCGGATTCCTAGGAAAGTGACGGATAAAACTATACCTATAAGAACGGGTATGAAGGATGACAAGCTGAAAAGGAGCCCAGTGAAAACAAAGAAGAACGATCGAATCAAAAAGCTTATTTGACAGTGAAAGTCCCGTACGTTTTCATCAATTGAGACGGTTGTTCTGAATTTCAATAATCTTGCGATGTGTCGCGAGTTGCCAATAATCAAACCAAAAAACAAGGCTGAAAGTGCGCCATTTCCGCCCAAGTTTGTAGCCACTACAAAAGTCAGAAATAGCATAGCTAAGGTCAGCATGTAAGCGTTAGGTTTTCCTTTTATTTTCTCTAAGAGAACAAGCCAAGCAACGCCAAAACCTAAACCTACTAGAATCCCTACTCCAAAAGCCGTACTTACGGAACCTAAGGCAGCATACAAGTCAATAGTACCTGCGGTGCCTTCAGCGCTTACTTCTTGCAATAAAATGTTAATAGCTGTAAATGCGCCCACTGTACACAACACGTCAGTCAAAATAGATTCGAGACTGAGCACTGTTTCAATTTTTTCGGTAACTTTCAATTTTCTAATTAGCGCGATCACTATTATTGAGCTACCTCCACCGACTATGCTTCCTAGTAACAAACCGTTAAGAAGACGCCAACCAAGTAAGTATTTGCATATTGCAGCAGTTATTATCACGTTCAATATCCACCCAGCGATAGCTAACACCAAAGCTCTCGGGCTGTTTCTGACAGCTTCTCGTATGTCCATGTTTAAGCCGCCGTCAAATAGAATGATAATCAGTGCCAAAGCAGCAAAATATGGCGTAATCGCAAGCAGTTCCTCATGAGCAAACAATCTGAAAACGGGCCCCAACAGCACGCCAAAAAGGAGCAATAGGATTGAATCAGGAATGCTTGTACGGTTAAAGAACTCTTCACCCAAGAAGCCAAGAACGATAATCACTGCAGCAACAAGGAAAGCCATAACAGCTGGATCCAAACTATAACCTTCCGTTTTTAACTCTCTATCTTTGTGAGATTAACAGTTAAAATTTACTATTAAACAGACATTGCGAAAGTCCGTTTATTATATTATGTACTGAACAGTCGCTTAGCTAGTCTGCGCAATCTGTATCCAGCCAAGACTTATAGCTATAAATAACGCGTACAAGAAAAGCAGAACTGTTCCTTCTCGCCGTCCCACTCTTTCATTTGACAGAAAATACCATAAAAGAAGGTTCGTTATCAACGAAAAAATAGCTACATTTGAAAAGGCACTCATGTTAATTGTTAAGGGTGACGCTATCAAAGTTATCCCGAGAATCAAAGTGATATTCATGTAGCAACTTCCAATTATGTTACCTAACGCAAGCTCTAAATGCCCTTTTTTGACAGCTTCAATGCTAGTTGATAACTCTGGAACGCTTGTGCCAAAAGCAACAACTGTAGCACCTATCACAACTGGTGGTATGCCTACGCTCGAAGCTAGGAAAGATGCTGATTCTACTATGAAATATGCGCAGACAATAACTCCAACAGCACCCACAATTGTTAGGCTTACGTATTTGCCAAGTTTGCTTTTTTCTGTTTTTGAGATTGACTGTTCAGTAGGAGTACGAGATTTGGAAAGCTGGAACATATAATAAATGAATATTGCCAATAGCATTATTCCGATGAATTGGCTTGCGTAGCCGATGTAAATCAGGGCAAGCGGCACAATTGAAGCTATGAACAAACCAAAATAGAGGTTTCCTAGCTCCTCTTTTGCCATTTTGGGCAAAACTCGAGATTTCTCAGGGTACTTTAGAGATATTAGAAGAAAGCAGGTGCCTAGTATCAAACAGATGTTGACTATGTTCGAACCCAAGACGTTTCCTATAGAGACACCTATGTTATCCGGATTTAACACTGAAAAAACAGCTACGAAAAGTTCTGGCAGGGACGTTGAAAAAGCAACTAAGATGAAACCTACTGTCGTTTTTCCCAACCCTGTTACGCTTGCTACGTTTATCGATTGCGTGATTGTTAAGTCGCTGGCTTTAGTTAAAGCAGCTAGCGCTATAACAAGAATTAGCGCATTAAGTAGCAGACCCAGCCCTTCGAGCATTGATTCCACTCTCCGTGTTGTTACCTCACAACCGGTGTGAACAGTTCATTGTGATGAGTTATTAAACATTCTTAAGTTGCAATTAAGTTTGAAATGGAAGGATTTTGCAAGCGGTAACTTTTTGAGGCAAATCTTTCAATGCTCAAGTGTGGTTCGCTGCTCTTGAGAGGCTATACATTGATAATAACCGAGAAACCTGATGCTGCTAGAAGAATAGCCTCGGCTTTAGACGCGGAGGGAAAAGCCAAAAAGAAAACGGAAGGCGGAATTCCCTATTACGTGGCAAAAAGAGACGAGGATATAGTTGTGGTTCCGGCTATAGGGCATTTATATACTGTTGCAGAAAATAAAAGAGGCAAAAGGAGCTATCCAGTTTTTGATTTTCACTGGGTCCCACGATATTTGGCTGAACGCGGAGTATCAGAAATTCACACTTGGCTCAGGGTCATATCAAAATTGGCTAAAAACGCAGACAAATTTATTGATGCATGCGACTACGATATTGAAGGAAGCATAATCGGATACTCCATTCTAAAGTATGCTTGCAACGGCAAAGAAAATACTGCTCGACGCATGAAGTATTCAACTCTTGCAAAAGAGGAGCTTGAAAAGTCCTACAATAAACCACTGTCCAACTTGGATTTTGCCCTCATCGAGGCGGGACTGGCAAGACATGAAGTGGATTGGCTTTATGGCATAAACCTATCAAGAGCTTTAACGACTTCAGTGAAAAATTTCAGTGGAAAGTATGCGACAATTAGCACTGGCAGAGTGCAAGGTCCTACACTCAAGTTTCTTGAAACACGGGAAAAAAGGATAAAGTGTTTTGTTCCAACTCCATACTGGACTATAAAAGTGAAAGTTAAAATCGGTCGAAGAGTTTTTGAGGCGGATTACGAAAAAAACCCCGTTGAAAATGTTTCAGAAGCAGAATCAATAATTAAAAATTGCCAAGACTTAGAAGGTGAAACAGAAAAGGTAGTAGCCAAAACGTTCCAGCACCAGCCACCTTCGCCATTTGATTTAGGTGCACTCCAGAGTGAAGCCTACAGACTTTTCAGATACACGCCAATTAATACTTCAAACATCGCTCAACGCCTATATTTAGCCGCTTTGATTTCTTACCCCCGAACCAGTAGTCAGAAACTACCACCCAAAATTGGCTACAAAGCAATACTAAAAAAGCTAAGCAGAATATCTGAGTACAAACAACAAGCATACGAGCTTCTCGCGAAGCCAGAGCTGAAGCCAACCGAGGGAAAAAAGAGAGACCCAGCCCACCCCGCTATTTATCCCACCGGAAACCTGCCAGAACGAAATATCAACATCGCTGAAAGAAAAGTTTGGGACCTCATCGTAAGAAGGTTCATAGCGGTTTTCGGCAAACCAGCCATCCTGCAGAGTATAAACATAACCATCAGCCTCAAAGGGAACAGATTCCAACTGGATAGAAGACAAACTTTAGAGGAAGGGTGGATTCGCTTTTACAAGCCTTACTTTAAGTCCAAGACCGATATATTGCCTATTCTTGAGGAAGGACAAAAAGTCGCCGTCAAACAAGTAGTGTTGGAAGACAAGTTCACTGCTCCTCCGTCGAGGTACAATCCGAGCAGTCTTCTCAAAAAGATGGAAAAGGAAGAAATTGGCACCAAAGCGACCCGTGCGGGAATCATCCAAACCTTGAACAAAAGGAAATATACTAGCATGGAAAAAATTGTGGTTACGCACCTCGGCTTGGAAGTTGTTGATGTCCTCAACGAATACTGCTCAGCTGTTGTGTCGTTAGATCTAACCAGACAGCTTGAAGTAAGAATGAACGAAATTCAGCAAGGAAACGAAACAAGAGAAAACGTCTTGAAGGATGCGATTGAACTACTAAAACAAGCGACCGAGCGGCTAAAAGAAGAAGAATATGTAATCGGGAAACGTCTGAGCCAAGCTTTGATGCAGACGAGGCTGGAAGAACATGTAATCGGAGCATGCCCTGCATGCAAAAATGGAAAACTAGTTATTTTGCGTTCCAGAATATCAGGCAAACGTTTCATTGGTTGCACAAACTATTTTGAAGGCATCTGCAAAACATCTTTCCCGCTCCCGCAAAGAGGCTTATCCAAGCCAACGGGGTCTGTCTGCAGAAGCTGCAACTGGCCGACCGTGCGGATTTGGATTAAGAACAATCGTCCTTGGAATTTATGTTTCAATCCTGAATGCCCTCTGAAAAAAGGGCGGAGGAAAAGAAGTTGAAATGCAAGGCGTGCACAAGGGAAGTTGCCAAAGGCGATTTCTGTTTGATGCACTCAAAAGCTTATAGCAACCTAGTTGATACGTATGATTGCTGGAGAAGGGCTTTAAAGATTTCTTGGAGAGAATATTTAAGTGAGATTGCAATAAACCCTTTAACAGGAGAATGGGTCAAAGAAGTAACCAGCTACCTAATCACCAATGAAGGAACGATAAATGTCAAAGAAATTTAAGAAGCGAGCCTCGTCAACATCTTTTTCACTTAGCAGATGGTTCGATAAAATCACAAGCGCAAGACCATCATCTTTAGTCATTTCCATAGTCGTAATCGGATATGCAATTTTCCTCTTTGGCGGAGGCTTGTACACTATTATATCCTCGCCTCTACCCTCGTATTATATAGAAGGTCAAGGTTTTCTATTCCTGTACCCTGAACTTGGACAACAATTTGTAGCCGATACAGTAATCTCAGTCATGCTTTACTCAATCGGTTTCGTCGGCCTATTAGCTATTTACCAAAGCACAAAATACGCATATAAGCCCAGGCAAGCGTATATGTGGTTAGTTATAGGAGCTGCGGCTTTGCTTTTAGCTTACATATTCCTAGAAGATGCAATCCTAATTAAACTCGGCAAATAACGGGTCACCAAGGATTTTTTTTCAATTTCAACTTGTATGCACCAATATTAGTGAGCAAGTGAATAGGCGGCGTGATTAGAAGAACTGCAACCGCTAGCTCCCAGCCTATAATCGCTAAGGGAAGAGCAAAAATGATAGCGCCGATAACGAAGTCAATTTGGTCTACGATTGGCAACAAACCACCAGGCGCGATTCCCAATCGTCTTTTCAGAAATGCTGCAGTTAAATCGCCCAAGAGTGCGCCTAATGGTGTGAGTAGACTCAACAGAGGAGGATAATTGAAGAGCATCCACTCGTTGAAGAGCATCCACTCGATAAGTCCAACTGCTACGCCGATTGCTAAGCCGAAGAAGAAACCTCTGAAAGTCTTATTGTTCCCGAAAATTCGTTTTCTGTCAATGAAATTCTTTCCGAAATCCATTGCGAGACCTCCTCCAGCAAGCACTGGTGCTGCGTTTGCACAGTAAGCAGGGAATATGAATATTAGTGCTTCAATAATTAATAGTACAATGTCCATGTAATCAACCATCACTGACTGAATGGGCAATCATGTATTCCAGTTTCGTCTATTCGCAAATAGCAAGCTACTTCTTGAGTGTTTTCGCCTTTTTCTTCAAATATAGCTTTAATTGTCTGCGGGTTTTCCGTTGGTTTCATGATAATTATTGTGTTAGCCCAGAATTTTAAAACTCTTGTAGCCACAGGTGCTACAGTAGTATAAGAATCGTTGAAAACACCTCGCACTTGGCTTGTCACCAATACAGACAGTTTTTGGGTTTTCGCCGTTTGCGCTAGAATAGCTAGTTGCCTGTTTAGCTCGCGGTTTATTCCAAATACTTTTTCAAAAGATTCTGCGACCTTAGCACGGTACAGGGAATTTAAGGTGTCAACCACTATTAGCCCGAAGTTTTTTGCTGTGTATTCTCCAATGCGTTCTATTAGAGCTGTCTGCTCCTTAAAGTTCGCTGGTTTTACCAGAATTATTAGGTTGGCAATTTCCTCAAATTTTCCAGAGGCTAATTGTGAGAGCCTTTTAACAGAAAACATGTTGTCGCAGTCCACGTATAACGTCTTGTAACCTTTTATTGCGCAGTTTATGGCGCACTGCATCGCCAAAGTTGATTTTCCCGTCTCAGGTTCTCCGTAAATTAGAGTAACGCTTCCAGGAGAAATGCCACCTTTTAGATTTCTATCGATGCAACCGCAGTCAGTTGACACCTTCTCAATCAAGTTATCACACATCAAGGATTATAAACGGCGAAACTAATAATCTGTTTTGCGTCTAAACATATACTTGCACAGGAAGCTTGTATGAAAGCCGAAGTTGCGGTTGCCACAGTTAATGGGAAAGCCTACTTTTTGATAGTGAACAAGCTGAAAGAAAAGAATATTCCCTTCCTAAGTTTGGTTCCAGGAGATACAGTACCCACAGAAATCAAAGTTGTAATAACTACAGAAAAGGAAAAGCATCTGATAAGTCATGAGAGGACAATGGTTTACGACGGTGAAGAGGAACCTGATCCTGTCGCATATGAAGTGAGAAAAATTCTGCAGGGGAAGGAAGTCTATGAAAGGATTGTTATAGGCATAGATCCGGGTGAGGTGTTCGGGCTGACAGTAATAGCTGACGGCAAAGTCAACGAAACATGTAACTGCTTCAGCGTTCACGAGGCGCTAACTAAAGTCTCTCGTGTCATACGGGATGTTGATTTTGCTTCAACTACTGTCTCTATAAAAATCGGCAATGGAGTTCAAACGTACAAAGAGCTAATAGAAGAATTTGACCGTGATTTGCCGCTCGAAGTGGCGTTGGAAGTGGTAAGTGAAGCGGGGACAAACCGACCTCTAAACCACAATAAACACAGACGAGGGCTTAGAGATATAACCTCAGCAATACGAATAGCTGGACGCGCTGGACACATTTATCCGCGGAGAAAACCAAATGAAACACGTGATTCAACTCGACAAGCTAAGCTTTGAAAAACTCGCGAATTTCTCGAGATAAAATGTTACTACCCGGTTGCAACACTTTCATGTGGTTACTTACCCATGAAGGTAGAAAACTGCGGCAGTAGTTTGTGGAAAACCTGTAGTCTAAAAAAATTATGGCTCCTCGATCATCCAGTGTTCTAACCGGCCTTCCGGCGGCTTGAGATGCTTTTTTCATTGCGGGCAAAATGTAACCGTATTCGCGTCCCAGTTTTGGGAAACAATCGTCGTAGTAGATTATTTGCGCTTTTACTCTTGGCGTGGGCTCCGCGTAGGGAACACCTACCACTACAACAGAGTTCATTTGGTTGCCTGGAAAATCCACGCCTTCCGAAGTTCTTCCGCCTTGAACACCGAGAAATGCTGCGCCGTCGCCGTCACCACAAACCTTGAACCCAGCCACTATCTCTTCGTTAGCCTTTGAACTCATACCCCTATACTCGTGGAACAGCGGTTTGTCCAAAGCAGCTTCTAGTCCCTCGGCGAGCAGGGAATTTAAAACGTCGAACGAGGCGGCAAAAATTCCAGTGTTTGCTGGTGTGTTCTTTACGACTTCATTTATTCTCTCTATCATCGTCTTGTACATTGCGGGGGTTCTTTTTTCCATAGCGGTAGATACTCCGCAGCATACTACTGAGAGGATATGCTCTTTAGGAAATGGCGAGGGCACGACGCATCGCACGGTGGTTTCCGGAAGCTTGGTTATTCTCGCGTAAGCTTGTAATGGTTGAAGAGTACCTGACATTACTATGTTAGAGTAAGTGGATGAGAAGACTGGCGAGGTTACTTTCGCGGGGTCCAGCGCGACTATTTCCAGTTTTGCTGTTCTCACTTTATCTTTGTTGAAGTAGCTGCTTGCAACGTTTATGAAGGAGTCATCGCCCAGCGTGTCCAGCCATCTAAGCAGAAATTCGCTCATGCCGTGAATGTAAGAACGGGGATATTTTCCCTCCGCTAGTAGGTTCCGTCTGATTGAACTCCCAACTTCATGTAGCTTTTCAAAAAAATCATGCGGATTCGTTATGCTTCCTTTTTTCTGAAGGATTTCCATTAGAAATTCTGCAGGAATTATTTGCTCTCTATTTATTTTTTCTGCAAATTTTTCGATTTCATTTCTAAGAAAGTGAGTGAAGTCTTCGATTTCTTTGTTTTCGTACTTCCTTGCTTCAAGTTCTGCATTCTTTATAACGAAAAGTGAGAGGCTACTGCTTGAAATGTCGATTGCTGTCTCTGGCAAGTTGTGAGCTTCATCAACAATTAGTATAATCTTTTGCAGATTGGTCTCAAGGTTTTTAAGAAACGCAGCTCGAATGACGGGGTCAAAAACGTAAAGGTAGCTCAATGCGATAACTTCAACGCCTGAGATGGCTCCTTTGACAAGTTCATGAGGGCAGACACCTTTTCTTCTGCAAACTTTCTGGATTTCAGAAGCTTTGTATGGGCGACTAGCTATTTGTTGTTTGAGCATAAGATAATCATAAGTTTGCTCTTCTGGAATCTTGTGGTAGGGGCACTTGCCTTTAGCTTTTAACAGTTCACACGCTTCCATCAATGACTTGGCATCAAAAGCGTTCTTAAGCGCCAAATTATTGAGACACATCTGGTTGCGCCCGCGAAGTGAAATGCCTGAAACATTATGTTTTTTGAATACTGCCCTTAGTTCTTCTATAACGCGATCGTGTTGACGGTGCGTTCGAGCCAAGTATAATATCTTCAATTCTTTCTCAATTGCAGTTGGGAGACACGCTGTAATCGCTGAAATGGTCTTTCCTAAACCGTTGCTACCTTCAATGAGAACGGAGCGTCTTTCCTGAATGGCGCCGAAAACGATTTTTATGAATTGATCTTGGTGAGGGCGCACGCTTGCGTAAGGAAAATACTTTGAGACTTCTACGGGCAGATTAAGCGATGTCATCCCATAGTCCCCTCGAAGGGCAGTGCATGTTCACGGGGCACTGCCCGCATAATGGTCTATTAGCCTTGCAATATTTCCTGCCATGAGCAATCAGCAAAACGTGAACTGACAAGTAGTCACTTTGCTCGTAGAGCAATTGGAGACTAGTGCGGACTGTTTCATAGTCTCCGTTTGTTGGCACAAAACCCAATCGTTTTGCTACGCGGTTCACATGGGTATCCACGGGAATCGTGGGTTGCCCTGCGGCAAAGAGCAAAACAACATCTGCTGTTTTTGGTCCCACCCCAGGCATTTGTGTGAATGTTTTTCTTGCTTCATGAAGCGGTAGAGACAATATTGGCTGCACAGAGCCATGAAATTTTTCGAGAATTAATCTTGAAACCTGTTTTATTGTTTTGGATTTGTTCCTGTATAGACCAGCAGTTTTCAGGGCTTCTTCAATATGGCTGGTTTTTGCATTCGCCAGCACTTCGGGTTTGATTTCGAACCGCTTCGAGAGGTTTTCGAAGGCTCTTGAGGTGTTTCTGTCAGCAGTATTCTGTGAAATAATGGTCACAATCAATATTTCAAACGGGTCGCGCTTCGCTTTGGTCCACTTGGGCATAACAAATGTTTCACGAAGTATCTGCAAGACTGTTACCGCCCGTTTGTCTTTCATGTTGCCGTTGCCCTCCCCTGAAGTGCTATCTACAGAATCAACCATGCTATAAATACCATCACTATTCAAAACTCCAAAAAACGAATTAGCTTCTAAAACAAAGCCTTGAAACAAAACCCCTTTCTGCCTCATAGTTAAATATAAAAAAAGGCATAAATATGAAATGGCAAACGTGCCAAGTGAGAGTTCATGAATCTCTCTAAAAAGAAACGCCTAGCCTTGATTCTCGCTACGGTTTTTGCTACCACGTTTATTGCAGTTTTTTTAGTGATTTCCATCACTACGTCCGCATACTCGACACCTAACAACGACGTTTTGGAAGTTGAAGGTATGGACATCACAGTAGGTCCAAAACCCAATGCCACCAATATCCCTCTCGACACATCGATTACAATAGATGCTCTTTCTTCCGTAGCGTTAAATGACTTGAACGACTTGCACACGACACCAAGAGTGCCCATCGCCAGCATCTCCGTTGAAGTTTCAGGTCCGTTGTCATATAAACAAACGTTCTATCCTGCGCAACTGCTTAAAATCGACACTTCTTATATAGTATCAGTAATAATCAGAGACATGCCTGTTTCATGGAGCTTTACTACAACTTCTGACCCATTCCAACCCACAATGAGTTACTACCTGGCCATATCCGCACTGTGGATTGCATTGGGATTAGCATCCATCGCGACTTTGCTCTCAGGTTCAGTGATCCGGCAAAGATATAAAAAAGCTGACATAACACCAACATAATATCCTATTCGTAATGAGACTATTAGCTAGTGCTAGCAAGCACCGTAATTATTTGGATCTTAATAGTGTTTCATTGTAGTAACTGCACAGGCTGATTGATGCCCGATTATTGCTTAATAATCATCAACCACCAGCTTGGATAAGGATGGGTGTGAATCCTATTCACCATTATGCTTCAACTCAAACTTCTTGGTTACTTGCCTTGGCGTTTTAAACTGAGGATTTATATTATCGAAGTGGGAAAAGTAGTTCGGAAGTTTCGGATGGCGGAAAGTTCTGGAGACTGCGGTGTTATGAAGCATGTGAAAATCACAGCGTTTGACTGCCCAGATGCTTGGTTTCAAGCATTAAGTCGTATTTGGAGTGAGGGTGACACTTTTCAGGTTGGTTACGGCTCAGAAATCACTGAAACCAAGAAACTCAATCTAACAATAGAGGTTAAACATCCAGAAACTAGGCCACTTGTCAGCGATAAAGCTCCTTGCGACATCAAGTACATTCAGGGTTACGCGTTGGAGTATCTGTGGTGCGGAGAGAAACAGGAGGATGAAACTTATACTTACGGTAGCAGACTCAATCATCCTGTAAACCAGATAGAAGAAGCTGTGAAAAGGTACGTACAGGAGCAACGTGATAGGCAAGTCACCATGGTCATCAGGTTACCCGAGGACATGAAGAAAAGCCTTTATGCCAAGAGGCATGAGCCCCCCTGTTTGAGCTTGATTGACACTGAGATTCTTAATGGAAGAATGCATTTAACATGCTACTTCAGGTCCTGGGACGCATATGCGGGTTTGCCAGCCAACATCGCAGGATTGCAGCTTTTTAACGAAGCCTTCGTTAAAGACATCAACAGGGCGGCAAATCTGCAGTTGGAGACGGGCGAGATGATTTTTCACTCAAAGAATTGCCACATTTACCAAAGGCAATTCAGGCTTGTTGAAGAACTGTTAAAGCCGAAAACCAGCACCCAAAAAGCGCGGATTGCGCAAACGATTATTGACGCCTCGGAAGAAAGGAATGAAAAATAGGCTTTCTTTGGATGAGGTTTGACCTTGAGTGATCTGACCCGCGTCAGGAAGTGGACGGAGTTTAAGCGTTTAGTTATGAAATTCAAGCCTGATTCGATTGTCTATAGCATCGATCAGAACGCCATGTCAAGGACAAAGGATCTTACGGCCTTGAGGTTTATTCTTCTAGCGCGAGGCGGTTATTACGTTTTTCTTGATTTTCCAAAAGGAAAAGAAAACAAGATGAGGGAAACAGGCATCCAGATACGGGAAGACAATAATCGAGTCCGCTTTTTAGAAGACGATGATGTGATTCGGTTCATCAAAGGGGAGCTCGGCGAGAATTTGAAGATTTTCTCGTTCTGGACAACCTAACTGTTTTTCCAGAAGCCTCTTTTCCCAAGTTTTTTCCCTAAATACACAAGGCTGAGCATTACTGGTACTTCCCAGAACAACCCCATTGTGGTTCCTAATGCAGCTTGTGAACCTAATCCATAGATGCTGACGGCCGTGGCGATGGCGATTTCGAAGTGGCTGGAAGATCCGATTATGACTGCGATTATGCCTTCTCTGTATTTGAGTCCTGCAAATCTTGTAAGCAGCAGGTTCAAACCGACAATTATGAAAAAGCCCAGCAACAGTGGGATTGAAACCAGCAGCATCTCTTCAGGGTGTTGTATTAAAACTTGACCATTTAGCGAAAACAGGACAACCAATGTTGCCAAAAGTGCAGCTACTGCAATGTTTCCTACAACTGGCTTAAAAGTTTCTTGGAACCAAGTTACGCCTTTTCTGGCTGTGATGGCTCTCTTTGTGATTACACCTAATATTAGTGGAATGCCGATGAATACGAGTACGGACATTAGAAGTGCAAAGCGGTCGATTTGAATGTTCTGGACACCAGTTAACAAGGTAACGATTGGGGCGTATAGGAACATGATTGTTATTGTGTTTAGGCTTGTATTTACTACGTTTTGCTCTTGGTTTCCATTGGCGAGGGCACCCCAGACGCAGACCATGGCAGTGCAGGGGCTGGAGCCTAGCAGTATCAGAGCAACAACTAGCTGATCATTACCCGCAAGGAAGTAGTAAGCCAACAAAGCTGTTACTATTGGAGCCCAAACCCAGTTGGATATTAGTGTTAAGACAATTGGTTTCGGGTTTTTAGCTAGTTTCTTTAGTTCGCTGAATTGTAGGTTTAACAACGCAGGGTACATCATAAGGAAGAGGCACACGCCAATTGGTATTGATATTCCAGCGAATTGGAGGTTGTTTATGGCGATGCTCAACTCTGGAATAATCTGCGATAAAAACAACCCTATCATCATGCACAGGAAAACCCATACTACAAGATACTTCTCGAAAAAGCCTAATTGCAGTACTTCGCCTCTCTGCTCCATTGTATTTTACCTTCTTATTCTACGCTATTTGCTCTATTATTCTCTGTTTCAGCATGGCGAGTAATTCTGGGTCTAGGCGAGTGATTACATCGTAAATTTCAGGGTTTGTTATTGAATACATGTGCCAAGTGCCCTTTTTTCTTCTTTTGACTAAACCTGCGTTTTTGAGTATTTTTAGGTGGCGTGATACAACGGGTTGAAGAAGATCCAGATGAGGTGTAATTTCGCAGACGCATTTTTCTCCATGGCGTAAAAATTCTAATATCTCAAGTCTAATTGGGTCTGAAAGCGCATTGAAGATCTTAGCTCTGAAGCGAGTTAGATTGTTTGATTTTGAAGGCATAAATCGTATTAACATATATAAATATTTAAATATTGTTATATATATTCATCAAGACAACAAGATCTGGGATAGACAAATGCGACAGGAAACATATCACGGTGTTCCCCGAAGCAAGATACCATGGGGGCCATCAATCAACTACGAAAAATGCTCCAGCTGCGGAAAATGCGTAGATTACTGCAAACTTGGAGTTTACGAATTTGAAGGGAAAAAGAGGCCAGTGGTAAGAAACCCCAAAAATTGTATAGTATTTTGTACAGGTTGCCAAGAACAATGTCCCGTCGGCGCCATTACATTCCCTTCCAAAAAAGGAACCCGTGAGATTATTAATAAACTACGGAAGGGAGCAACCTACCCATTTTAAAATCAATACTCAAACAACTTGACTTTTATTCATTGCAATTCCATACCAAGCGAAAACCTTTGCTATTATGGGTATTAATGCACCGCAAGCTGTTCGTGATAAGACAGTGAGCAAGAAACCATCAGTGCCCGTTACTACGTTTGCGGGCGAAAGTTGAAAGACCCAAAAAAGCATTATGCCTCCGATTGTTGTCGCAACTACTCCTGAGATAAGCATTCTGCGGAAATCATTTGAATGTTTGTTTAACGCTCCGGCTACATAACCAATTAACATAGCGCTGAGAAGATAGGCTAAAAGAACCGTGCCTGAACCTTGATAGGCACCGGCGAAGGGAGAGCGAAAGCTATCAGCCCAATATAACGCATAGAGGCTGCCCATTAGAAAACCTGAAGCACCTCCTGCCCATTGATTCCAAACTAAACCTAACAAAAGGGGAACCACGGCTATCAAGACTAATTCTTGAATCTCCATTGTGATTCCAATGACTAATCCGCTAAGGCCTTCAAATCCTCCGCCAAGGAGGTTACTTAACTGGGAAATCGCTACGATAAGCAAAACTACTATAACCGGGACTCCGATGCCGTAAACTATATCCCCTCGATTCCATTGCTTCCAATCAAGATCCATGAACGCCACCAGTGTTTGTCGGTATTGTTTATATAAATATTTAAATATTGTTATGAATAAAACTGAACTAAGAGCGAACAGATTGAATCCTAAAGAAGTGAAGACTATAAAGCAGGCTTACGCCAAAATTGCTATGGAAAGCAAAGAAAATTGCCGCGACGGGAAAGGTAATCGGCGTTGACATGACCGAAGAGATGGTTAACAAAGCAAAATCACTCGCCAAAAAATATGGATGCACTAATGTTGAGTTCAGGCTCGACGACATAGAGGATTCGCCCGTTGAAAACGAATCAGTTTATGTTTTAATAAGCAATTACGTGATAAATCTCTCCCCAATCAAATCCCCTGTCTTCAGCGAAACATATCGGGTTTTAAGAAATAGCGGCAGGTTTTATATTTCAGGCATTGTTCTCTTAAAAGAACTTAGTGACAAGCACGAAAATGACATTTCACTGCTTTGTAGATGTGTGGCAGGGGCGTTGCTAAGAGATGATTATTTACGTGAGATAGAAAAGGCGGGTTTCGAAGTAGAGATTCTCGCAGAAGACATCGAGATAAGCGAAAGATAACATAATGGAATTGCGGTTGAAAGCATCAAAACACAGCAATAAAAAAATGCTAACTCGTATAATTCTAACAGCAAATATTTTTTTGCAGACGAATAATT
>SMYP01000111.1 GCA_007050895.1 Candidatus Bathyarchaeota archaeon
ATATTTCGGTTCAACAGCCCAGTAGGAATGGATAACCACCAAATCGTAATTAGACAGGACCTCTGGTATGTCACCAGCGGTTTCCACGTTGAAGCTTTTCTGCTCGAGCGTTAGTAATATAGATTGACTCCAATTATTCATTTTCCCCTCGTCAGGCCATGGTCCCCATTCCGCACCGTCTGTAGCATGATGAGCATCATACGTGTCTTTCCAGTTGATAACCAAAACTGAATTGCCATCGCTTGCAGCCCAACTTGCTCCACTTCCAAGAAGCTCGAGAAGCGGCGTTAAGGCTACAATAGCAGGTGATTCTGGAGTTGGTGTCGGAGATGGATGAGGCGATTCTGGAAGCGGTGAAGGCGATGGCTCAATGGAAGGCTTCGGCGTAGGCGCTACTTCCTCATATCTGCGGGCAACACGTATAGTAACCAAAAAGTTCCCAGTTGGTGCTTTTGGTGATACCTTCAGCCAAGCAGTAAAAGTCTGTTTTCCCTGCTTAATCACATAGGTTTCATCGCTAAACGTAACGTAATCTTCTTGGTATGCCGTGTCATTCAAGCTGAAGTCTAATTCGATAGAATAGTTTATTGAAGCTAGATTTTGAATTTCGATATCAAACTCTGCAGTTTCACCTGGAAAAAGGCTAAATGCCATGGGACAATTTAAAATCTCAATTGGCTCCTTCACTTCAAGCGGTATGTCCTCAGACAATGGGAAATAGCCAGCAATGAATCCAACACTCATGACCGAAGCCATCAACATAATTAGGCAAAAAAAGCGATATTTTCGCCAACACATCTTAAGGTCTTTCACCCAAATGGACCTCCTCAAGCGAATTGCTGATTTTGGGAAACATACCTTATCTAACCTAAATTATATTAGAGAGGGGGTTGCGATTAAAGGGTTTTTGTAAAGATTTCTTGACGAAAATCCTGTTTCTTAGTCAATATTTCTTTAAAGCTTCCAACGTCTGCTTCGAATTTCAATCTTGCCGATTGATGAGCGAAAACCTAATCTTGGAAGTTGTCTTAATTCTCGGTGCATATATGTTAAAAGGGACGATATTACACTATTTTATTCGGTGCATTAATTTGGAAAAGTCAGAATGGCATAAACTCATTGAAGGGTTAGTTAAACAAGGCATTTTGCGTTCGCCAAGAATTATCAAGGCGATGCACAACGTGCCTCGTGCAAAATTTCTGTCCAGCGACATGCACTCATATAGTGCTTCGGATACGCCGCTTCCGATTGGTTTTGGCCAAACAATTTCAGCGCCACATAGTCTCAGCTACTTGCTGAACTAGGCGACACATGGTTTCGATAATGAATGAAGCCCTCCAGTTGGAGGTTGGCCAAAAAGTTTTGGAAGTCGGCGCGGGTTCAGGCTGGCACTCGGCTACGATTGCGGAGATAATTGCACCTCACAGTTCTCCTAGAAGTGAGTGGGGTTGTGTGTTCACCGTGGAGATTGTTCAGGCTTTGGCTGAAAATGCTCGAAAGAATATAATGAATGCGGGTTATGCTGACCGCGTGAAAATAATTAGCGGGGATGGTTCAAAAGGTTATGCTGAAAGGGCACCATATGACCGTGTCGTAGTCACCGCTGCGGCTCCAAAAGTGCCAGAGCCTCTTATAAACCAATTGAAGCCCAGTGGCATTATGATTGTCCCAGTTGGAAGTGTTTCCCTGTTCCAGAACCTCTTGAAAATCACAAAAGAGCCGGACGGGAAAATCAAACAGGAAAATCTTGGTGGAGTGGCTTTTGTTCCATTAACTGGTGAGTACGGACACAAGCTCTAGCTTCAGCCAAACCATTTTTCTAAGGTAGTTTCACCCTTTTGTTCTTTGGTGCCTTCTTGCATTTTTTCTATCGCTTTCCTCACACGATTTTCTGAGAAGTCTTTTTCTCTTACTAGAAAATCAATAATGCCTTCTAAATCTGGTTCTTTCCATTCTAAATTGTAATCGTCGCGCACTTTTGGGTGTAAGAAGATTTCACGTATTTTTTCTGGCGGATGCGGAAACTCGGCATTCTTTATGTAAGGCAAAGCATTCTCCACAGTTCCGTGTTTCTGTATGAGTTTTAGAGCGGTTTTTGGTCCGAGACCCTTGATTCCATCAGGGTTGAAATCCGTACCGATAAGGATACCCACGTCTATAAGTTGCTCATAGGTAATTTCGCACTCTCTTAGGATCTTATCTAGCATAAATATTTCAGGCACAACATCAATGTAGATGTTTTTGCTGGGAAGCTTTCTTCGACCTGAGACGGTGACGTTTCGAAGCAATATGGGCGCACCGAACAGGAGGCTGTCGTAATCTTGGCTAGCGCAGTAATCGGCGTCTCCGCGCCGGTTCATGCGTGCTGCTTGTGCTTCACCTTCGCTTGGAGCCTGAACCCACGGTAGACCCATAAGTTCTAAAAGTCTTTGAGCATCATCTTTCATGTAGTCTTTCATGCTTGCGGTAGCTTGAGCGAACTTTCGAGCTTTTACCATGTCGCCTTTAGCCACTGCTTTCTCATATTGAATCTTCGCAGCCTCTTTCACTTGTCTACGTCGCTCAATCTGTTCAACTTTAAGCATAGGAGGCTTACCATCGAAAACATAAACTGGTTTAATGCCCAACTCAACAAGGTTGCTCGTTCTGTAAAGCAACCCGCTCAAATGACTGGTAATTTTTCCGGTGTTATCTTTCAGAGGAGTGCCGTCTGGTTGACGTATTATGGAAAGAAACTGGTAGAGCGCGTTGTAGGCATCTATAGCAACGATTTTTCCCCTAAAGTCTTCTAGCTTAACCTCCTTTTTTGAAACAATACCGCGAAGGTTTACTCCCAAAAATAGTCCCGTTAGAGTATAGGTTAAAAACCTAAATAATAAACTTACGAAAGGCAAACACAGAAGATATAAGTGAGGCTTGCATTAGTGAACCGTCACAGAGAGGAATCTAATGTCAGAAGGAGCAACTCTATCCTTAGTTACGTGTACAAGTTGCGGCAAACCCATACAGCCGGGAACTGAAGCAACAAAGTTTTTTTGCCCAAACTGCGGAGAAATACGGATAAAACGATGCGGAAAATGCAGGAAGTTTGGCCGCACCTATAAATGTCCAAAATGCGGTTTCCCTGGACCGTAAAAGAGGCAACAGATTTGGGCAGTATAAAAGTTGTTTACAAGGTTTTTCCAGAAGACATAGTTAATAGTTTCGATGATTTGAAAAAGAAAGTGGAAAACTGCCTCCCCGAGTCCTCAGCTGTTGAAGGTTACGGCGAAGAACCAATAGCTTTCGGGTTGAAAGCCCTGCTAGTTCAAGTGACTTTCCCAGAAGACGAAGCAGGCTTAGTTGACAAATTTGAAACAGACGTTGAAAAAATACCCGGTGTAAGCCAAGTCCAAACAATGATGGTAAGAAGAACCAGCAGATAGAGACTTGACAACTACACTTTCTTAAACTCAGCCAAACTTCTTCAAAAACCCCTTTAACCAATGAGGACGTAGTCGTTTTCAAGGTAAAAAAAGACTAACCAAAATATCTACCGCTTAGCAAGGAATCCTTATTTAAATTAGCAAAGCTTTAACTTCAACAAGACACACCCAAAACCGATAAAACTTCTAGAAAACTCTTAAATGAGAGCGAGAAATAACTGAATCTAATATTTAACGTGTATTAACCAGAAAAGGATGAAAACGAAAATGACTGCAACAACTGGAAAAAACCTTGAAATTTTGAGCTACGATGACAAAGCAAAAGTCTTCACCGTGAAATCATCTCAAACAGGAAATGTCTGCATTATCGAGGACACCTATGCGGAGATGTTCTCCTTATGGGCTGGAAGAATCCTAATTACAGCAGAAAACGAAAAATGGGCGCTAGTAGCTGCAAATGTGGCAACAGGCTTCGCAACCAGCGTAATCATGGCACCAGCAGAGGCTGCCATCGAAAGACCAGTATCAGCAAACATGACACCTGACAACCGCCCCGGTATGCTCATCCAGATATTTAATCGCGATCGCTTCGAACTCAAACATCAACTTATGGAACGTATAGGTCAATGCATAATGACATGCCCCACAACCTCAGCCTTCAACGGTTTCGAAGCAGCCAAAAGAAAACTCAACGTTGGCAGTAGCCTACGATATTTCGGCGACGGTTTCCAAAGAAAAACAATGGTTAGCGGGAGAAGATGCTGGAAAATCCCAGTCATGGAAGGCGAATTTATCGTTGAAGACGGTTTCGGAGCACAAGAAGCCGTAGCAGGCGGCAACTTCATGATATTCGCCAAAGATCAAGCTTCAGGTCTTCAAGCGGCAGAAGCAGCAGCAAATGCCATACGCATAAATGCGCGGGACGTTATCATGCCTTTCCCTGGTGGTGTGTGCCGTGCAGGTAGCAAAGCAGGCTCACTAAAGTACAAGATGAAAGCTTCAACGAATCATCCGTACTGTCCAACATTGCGCACTCTTGTGCCTGATTCGGTTGTTCCCGAGAACGTAGATAGCGTCTACGAAATCGTCATTAACGGTTTGAGTCTTGATGCTGTGAAAAACGCTATGAAACAGGGAGTAAACGAAGCCGCAAACGCAAGCGGTGTAGTAAAAATTTCAGCAGGCAACTACGGCGGCAAACTCGGACCATACAAAGCTTTCCTTAAAGAAGCGATAGAAACAACTTAACATTCCCTTTTTAAGCAGCAACTTTTATCTTAATCGCTACACCGTAACTTGTGACAAGAAATTATCAGTGAAAACCTTGAGCATCAAGAAAAAAACCTCTCTGGAACTATTCAGGTTAAAAAAGACATTGGATATGCTAGCCAGCAAAGAAGGCAGTCACACAGAGCTTATTACGCTTTATGTTCCCCCTGGAAAACAAATCAGCGACGCCATTAACATGTTGCGTGATGAGTATGGTACAGCATCGAACATCAAGTCGACTACCACACGCAAAAACGTGCAGGAAGCCATCGTGAAAGTACAGCAACGCCTAAAGCTTTTTAAGGATCCTGGAGAAAACGGGCTCGTCATTTTCTGCGGTGCCATTCCTCAGGAAGGTGGTGGACCAGGCAGTGAAAGAATGGAAACATACGTCATCATACCACCTGAGCCGATTAGAATTTACCTGTACCGCTGCGACTCGCGTTTTCACACTGAACACTTGCAAGAGCAACTGAGAGAAAGAGAAACTTATGGGATCCTCTTGATTGACGCTTCAGGCGCCACGATTGCCACTCTTCAAGGCAAAAGACTGGAAATAGTTAGGGAAATGACTTCAGGTGTTTCTGGAAAAACTCGTGCAGGCGGGCAGTCAGCTCGTAGATACGAACGCTTGAGGGACATGCAACTTAACGAGTATTTCACTCGTATTGGTCAACACGCAAACGACATATTTTTGTCAATTGACACCTTGAAGGGCGTTATTCTTGCCGGTCCGGGACCAACAAAGTATGATTTTGAAAAAGGTGATTACTTGAATTATATGCTCAAGAACAAGATAATTGACACTATTGACACTGCTTACGTAGAAGAGCAGGGCGTAAAAGAAGTCGTTGAAAAAGCACCAGAAATAATGCGGAAAGTTCGGTATATTGAGGAAAAGCAGATTATGCAGCAATTTCTGTACGAGATTGGCCACGACAGCGGCATGATAACTTATGGTGAAGCCGAGGTGCGGAAAGCGCTTGAAGCTGGTGCCGTCCGAATACTTTTGATTTCGGAAAAGGTTGATCTTCTGCGCGTCTCAGTTAAATGCAGCGCATGCGGCTACGAGGAAAAACACACGATTAAAACTCAAAAGCTGACGGAATTTGAGCAGAGCTTAACTGGTAAACCCTGCCATAAATGTCAAGCGCCATCTTTAGGGACAATAGATGAACAGGATGTAATAGATGATCTAGCTCAGTTAGCGGAACAGGGAAATGCAGATGTGGAGATAATTTCTGGCGAAACCGAAGAGGGACAAATGCTCAAGAACGCCTTCGGAGGAATAGCTGCCATCCTAAGATTCAAAATGTAAGACAGTCAAAAAAAAGAGTAAGTAAAGACCACATGAGAATTAGAGGTCAAATATTTTAACTTGATACAAAAAGCAAGCAGCTACTCATTCTGATTGAAACCACTTATCATAAGAATAACAAGTCCTACTGTTATGAAAGCAATCCCCGCACCCAATGCCAAAAGCACTAATGGCTGCTCTGATGATTCAGTTTGAATAATGAAAGGAGAGGTGTCTGGAATAGGTGATGGAGATAATCTCGGTGCACAAGTGGGTTCAGGAGATTGAACAGGTAAAGGAGTAAATGAAGGAACTGTTGAGTTTATTATAGCAAAGTCAAGCCAAAACTCACTATCGACATCACTTTCATAGTTTTTTAAAAAAGGCGAAAAAGTTCTAACGAGTATCTTGTCTTCCGCTGGGTGAAATTCAAGTATACGAAGCCATCCGTTGCCTCCTTTTGGCCTATCTTGATAATCTGCAACCAGTTGGTGTACCGCGTAACCTCTTACATAGTCTACTCGCCGCGATTCTCCATGCATATGCCCACTAAGTACTAGAAAGACCTTATCAGCATTCGGAGCCACAAACTCATTCCAGATGTGATCACCCTCGTGCCTTCTTTCTCCATTCAAATCTAGGTAATCATGAGTTGCCACAATAACCCGTCTATAAGGAAATTTGTGTATTGTCTCATTTGCCCATGCTAAAACTAAATCACTTGGATGATATTGAAAACTAAAAAATAGATAATCATAACCTCCACTCGATAGCAAGACGAAGTTATTGTTATTGGTTTCATTAGGGTAACTTCCGCCAAAAAAGCTTTTTCCACTAAAATTGCCAATCCCGAAATAAGTGTTGAAGTTGGATAGACTTGCATCGTTTTCAAAATCGTGATTGCCAGGAAGAACTCCCCAAGAAACTCCAGCATCATCGAGAATTTTCATGCTTCCAGCAACGTTTTCCCATTCAGAAATAGAATTTCCGTTTTGCACCAGATCTCCGACTGAGGAAACAAAGACCACGTTTAGATTTGACACTTCATCAACTATCCATTTTGTCTGATTGGTTAAAATTTCCGGATGATACTGAGAGTAAAGTTGAGTATCTGGAAGTACAATAATTGAAAAGCTCTCTGTTTCTTGCTGTTGCTCTTTTGTGTTTTCAGATTCTGAAATCTGTGGAGTTGAACTTTCAAGAGGGTAATTCTGATTGCCACTGGCGATTGATATGAAGAAACTTGAATACAAAATTACAAGTGTCAGAAAAACGAGTTTCCTATTCAGATTGTTTTTAATAATAAATATCACCGCTTTTTCTTTGAATAGGTTTCATCCAAATTCACGATTCATTTTTCTAAATTTAAACTGTAACTTTCATTTACTCGCATTTCTTGCTCCTTAGAGAAGATAGAATTATTCTTGACTTAACAATTATGACTTGAAAATAAATATTAAATTATCATCATCAGCGAAAGCTATTCTTTTAATTATAGAAAGCTTTTGCTGAAAACTTGACGATTAAGTTTCTTCAGAGAGCAAATGAATTTCAATTTTGCGATTGTCTAAATTCTAGCATGGAAGAAAAAATGAGCTTAGAAAATGTTACAGATTATCTAGCTGAATTGAATTTTAATCCCAACTAATCGCACCAAAAAAAGGTAATGAACTGCTAAAGACATGAAGTAAAAACAGTGAAACGCAAGAAGTCTGAATCGGTTTTCCACGATTTGAATAGACATCGTCATTCCTAAATCGCTATCTTTCTACGTAGACCACGAGCCTTCTTCAGAGCAAAAATTATCGTGGTCACTGACACAATTAAGACCATCGAAACGGCACCCGAAGATTCCGGTATTGGCGTCTCCGTTACAGCAGCAAGGGCATCTATTAATCCCCATCCATAATATTGGTCTGCGCCCTCTTCACCAAGATCCACTGCGTGCACACGCAAGCTCTCAACAATCTCGTTTCCACTCAGATACGGATATTTAGATAACATCAATGCAATAACACCAGAAACAAAAGGAGCAGCAAACGAAGTGCCATCCACAAAAGCATATTCGCCACCCATTGCTGTTGTAAGAATATTGACTCCCGGAGCACAAAAATCTACGTAGTCACCAAAATTGCTGAAGGAAGCCTTTTTGTCATCCTGATCTATGGCTGAAACAGCTACAACCTGCTCATAAGCTGCAGGATAAAACAATTCACTACTATTATCATTGCCGACGGCAGCTACCAAAATGCATCCCTTTTGACAAGCATAATCAATCGCGTTCTCTGTAGCTTGTCCAAGCCTTGAATAGTATCCTCCAAGACTCATTCCAATTACTCTAGCTCCATTATCAGCAGCATATCTAATAGCCAAATTTAAGTCGATCCAGCTCCCATCAGTCTCAGAAAGCACCTTCAAAGGCATAATGCTTACTTTAGATGCGACACCAACAATGCCCAAGCTGTTGTTAGCTACCGCCGCGATAATTCCGGAAACCATAGTACCATGACCGTCAACATCAGTAACATTGTCATTCTTATCCACAAAATTCCA
>SMYP01000006.1 GCA_007050895.1 Candidatus Bathyarchaeota archaeon
AACCTCTCCTCCAATGCAACTTCATATTCATTCAAAAACAAGGGAAAAAAAATATTTACTCGGTAAATCAAGAAATAATTGGCACATTATTCAAGGCAGTTGAAACGCACGCCAAAAGATTTTGTCCAAAAGAAGGAAAATGCCTCACGGAAGCGAATTAATCATGATAACTAGAAAAATTGTAAATATAGATGAAAACTTGTGTAATGGTTGCGGACTATGTATTCCAAAATGCGCTGAAGGCGCATTACAAATCGTGAACGGAAAAGCAAAAATTGTGAGCGACAATTATTGCGACGGTCTCGGAGCTTGCGTAGGTCAATGCCCACAAGGCGCAATAAGCATAATAGAAAGAGAAGCCAAAGAATTTGATGAAAAGGCAGTTGAAAAACACTTAACCGAAGAAAAGACAGAAACCAATCTAACTTCAATTAGACCCCAATGGCCTGTGAAAATCAACCTTGTACCTCGACAAGCTCAATTCTATCAAAATGCTAATCTTCTGATTGTTGCAGATTGTGTGCCAGTGGCGTATTCCCGTCTTCAAAAAAACCTGATGCCGGGAAAAAGAATATTGATAGGTTGCCCAAAATTTGAAGATACCCACGGATACGCTGGGAAGCTATCAGAAATATTGAAATTGAATGATATTGCCAGCTTAACCATTGTTCATATGGAAGTGCCTTGTTGTTCAGGATTAAAATGGGCGGTAGACAAAGCCCTTCAAAATTCAGGTAAGCAGATTCCAGTGAAACATTATATCATGACAATCAAAGGTGAAATTAATGAGTGATAGAGATGCCAAAATAAACGATCCATTGTCATCCCTAGGTTGAGAGACTTTCTGAGACCAAAATTATCTTATGTCCAATGTCATGTTTGTCGTGAAACCGTGGAACTGTGGAGTGACGAAGATATCGGCATATTAATTCAATGCCATACAGAGTGGAGAAGGCTTGATAAAAAAATCGTGTGCTTCGAATACTGTGAATAAGCAGAAAAATATCGAAACATTATAAGCTCAAGAAAGAACTAGGAAGCATCGACGAAGCGAATCTTAACAATAACATTAACGCACTATATATTCATTGTTTAACATGTTCTATTAGCTCTTCTGATGTATTTAATGGAAGAGAGCTTTACAAGAGGTGCCGTGCTATACTTACAAGCCTTGGTTTTCTCATAAGGACTTTAGCTAATACTGAGAGTTTTGCGCCACGAGCGAACTCAATAATGTCTTCAGGTTTGAGTGCATCAATAAGGTCATTTAAGTCCGAGTCAGATAGCTTCTCTAGAGTCTCTCTCAGTTTTTCCACTCTTCTTAGATGGTTGCCTCTTTCCTTCCACCAAATATCATTGAACGATGACAGGGCCTTCTTTGAAACGTCATTTTTCTTTATGCACTCAATTATTGTGTCGGCTGCTTTTTGTCCAGATATGACTGCTTCTTTTATCCCTCCGCCGTGAATAGGATTAACGTGGTTCGCAGCTTCTCCACAAAGAACGAAGCCATTGCCAACCATATCTTTTACCAATCCGCCCACAGGGACGCAACCTGCGTTTACTTCCAAAATTGATCCTTTGTTAATCTCTGGATGCATTTGCAAGAACTCGTTCATATAGGTATATGGTTTCTTTTCCTGCGGGATAATACCGAGCCCAACGTTTGCTCTGTGGTTGCCTTTAGGGAATACCCATGCATAGCCTCTGGGAGCTATCACACTTGATAAGTAAATGTGAATAAGATCGGGTACTACGTCAATATTTGTCATTTCATATTGTATACAAGAGTCTATCAAATTTACTTTTGAAAATACTCCTAGAGCCCTATTTCTCAAAGGAGATTCAGCACCAGTAGCGCAAACAACAACTTTTGCTTTTTCTTCAAAATCGTTTCCTAGAAATTCGCCTTTAACACCAGTAAAGTATCCTCTTGCATCCTTGGTTAAGTCAGAAATGAACGTGCCAGCTTGTATCGTGGCTCCAGCCCTAACCGCTTCTTCAGCTAGCCACTTATCAAATACTTTGCGCTCAAGTACCAGACCTCCAGAGGATAATATGGCGTCTAAATATCTTCCATCAGGCGCGTACAACCTTGCACCTTTGATTTTTTGTGCAATGCACTTATCTGGAATCCTTCCCACAAATTCCTGAGATGCTTCACTTATGCCTTCTCCACAGCGTTTTGGAGCACCAATCTCCGCTCTCTTATCAAAAACTTTAACCGAGAATCCCTCTTCAGCCAGCTTCTTTGCGCAAGCAGTTCCAGCAGGTCCAGCGCCGATTATTATGACGTCATTCATTAATTTGTCACCTTTATGGCTTCCACAGGGCAAGCTTTTTCGCACACGCGACATAGTGTGCATAGTTTTTCATCATAAATAATATTGTCTTTCAATTCTAACGCTGCAGTTGGACAAACTGAAACGCACCCCCCACATCGGAGGCACTTGTTATTGCTTATTTTCCAAGTCATGAAAACTTCAACCCGTGAACACATGATATACTTCGTACATCTAGTTGTATAAGTAAAGCCTTATAAATTATGAAGTAAGCCCTATCATACCGAGTGTAACTGAAATGAGCACCCAATTTACCTTGAGCGGTGAACTCCGCAAGCTTGTAGAAGCACGTTTGGAGCAAACTCTCAAAGGCATAGAGGATACACTTATCAAGATACTTGAAACCCATGCGGTCTCGCCGAAGGAGTTGCAGGAAAACTTGAAGAGTCTCGAAGAAAGCTTCAATCTCCTTTTTCAGAAATGGAGTCTGGAAATCCTGTACACGCTATTCTTGAAGACACCAGTTGGCTTTGGTAAGCTACGAAAAATTCTTGGTGTCAACTCTCGCACGCTATCAGACAAGCTGAAAATGCTTGGCAAATACCGTTACATCGAAAGAAACGTAGATGGAGGGCCACCTCTAAGAGTGGAATACTCACTGACTGCGAAGGGAAAGAATACCGTACTTCTAGCACTACCTTTGCTTTATTATTCAAGCTCAAGCTAAAGAGGACTCACAAAAAACTCTTAAAAATCTTGCTTTGTACATTTCAGGCTAAACTTATTCTTGCAGCATTCACATATATTTTCACGATTTCAATGATGTCAGGTGTAACCTCCGAAAGAATCTTAATGCGCCTGTTTTAGGTTACTTAATATCATTCGCCGATCCCTTTGATTTCCATATGTTTTTTTGAAAATAGATTTATTTTCGTTGTCTCTTTAATGGTTTCAAAAACCATACACGTAAGCGTCTTTTCAAGTCCCTTGATGAGCCTTAATTTGTCCACAACAAACTTGCCAACAGCATCTACACTTTCCGCTCTAAGTTTCACCAATACATCCCAATCACCGGTAATTATGTGCACTTCTTGAACTTCAGGAAATCTAGAGATTTCTTCTGCAACAACTCTTTGCGAGATCGGGACGTCATCAGTTTTTGTTCTATAAGAAACAGACGCTAGGAGGAACGCTGCGGTGCCTGATGAAAGTTTTTCAGCAGCCAGAATTGCCCTTTGGGCTTTTATTACACCAAGCTCTTCCATCCTTTTTATTTTTGCGAAAATCGTGGTTATTGGAGCGTTGATTTGCTTGGCAATTTGTTTTGCAGTGAGTTTGCTATTGTCCTGTATCATCGAAAGTATTGCTAAATCCTTTTCGTCAAGTTTAACAGTCATAGTTGTAATTATTACAACTAATAAGTATAAAAGGTTATAGTTTTTGGAAAATTTATGACATTTTTTATAAAAAATTTATTAATAAGCATCGCCATGTTTCTAAAGAAAAATAAGTTCAGACACCCTTGAACCGTCGAGATGAGACTCTTGAAAACTAACCAAGCTTTATTACAAAAAAGTTTACAAAAAAGTGTTCCATCAATTGAGATTCCGAAATCTTTAGATAAGCTTTCAGAAAGCGAAATCAAAAGAAAAGCCTGCATAGGCAAAATCATGACCTACACCTTAAGAAATTTAACATCACAGTTTGTTGATAATGGCTTCGAATGGCTGCTCCCTGTAGCCCTTTCACAGTCAACTGATCCGCTCTGGCCGGATCCAGGCGCCTCAATCGAAAAACGCATCGAAGTTGACATTTATGGAAAAACAGTGCGCACCACGGCTAGCATGATAATTCACAAGCTAATCGCTGCTTCCTACGCTTACCCAAAATTATTTATTCTTTCACCTAACATTCGCATTGAAAAAGCTGAGCGGGCAAAAACTGGTAAACATATCTACGAGTTCACACAATTGGACTTCGAATTAAAAGACGCTTCTTCAAAAGATGTAATGAAACTTGTTGAAGATACTATCTGTAGCTTGCTGAAAAGCCTGAAACGCGACATGAAAGACGAATTAGCTCTACTGTGCAGATGCGATACATTGTTTCTTCCCAATCGCCCCTTCAAAGTTTACGACAGAAAAGAACTGGAAGCCATGTATGGCGCAGACTGGGAAGAAGGCATTTCACAGGAGACTAGCGACCCGGTATGGGTCACCAACATTCCCCGTGAATTCTATGACTTCGAAGACTTCAAAACAGGAAAGTGGGATAACTACGACCTGTTTATGCCCCAATACGGTGAAGTTTTATCTGGCGCAAAAAGAGAATGGGAGTACGAAAAAATCCATAAAAAAATTGATCGCGACAATGTAGATAAAAACAACTACGCTTTGGTTCTGAAACTATCGAAGCAAGGAAGACTGAAGCCTACTGCAGGTGGAGGAATAGGCATGGAACGTTTGGTGGGATGGATAAGCGGCGTTAAACACATAGCTGAAACCCAACCGTTTCCAAGGGTGCCTGGAACAGTCAATGAACTTTAAAAATTCAGTGATGAAGGTATGAATGGCTATTTAGAAGCTATACGACCAAAGATGAGCGAAGAGGACTATACAGAATTATGCGCAATAACTAATCCAAAAGTTTACGAGTTCATCGCAAAATCAAGTGATCTATGCAACTGCGAAAAGATTTTCGTCTGCAGTGACTCTTCCGAAGATATCGCTCATGTTAGGCAGCAAGCAATTGACTCTGGCGAGGAGACCACTTTAAAACTCCAAGGACATACCGTTCACTTCGACGGCATGTACGATCAGGGACGAGACCGAAAAGCCACTAAATATCTTGTTCCTCGCGGCATTTCATTTAGCAAAGCCCTAAACCAGATTGACCGTCAAGAGGGCCTCTTAGAAGCAAAAGGATTACTTCGCGATTCAATGAAAGGTCGTACCATGATTGTACGTTTCATTTCCCTAGGTCCTCCTAACTCAATATTTACAATTCTAGGATTACAATGCACGGACTCTTGGTATGTCGCTCACTCAGAAGACCTGCTCTACAGACCTGGATATGAGGTTTTCCGCCAATCAGAGCCGAATAGGGAATTTTTGCGTGTTCTTCACTCGGCAGGTAGATTAGCCGCTGACATGACTAGCGCCGAGCATGACAAGAAATGCATCTACATTGATCATATGGATAGCACGATTTACAGTGTTAACACTCAATATGCAGGCAACTCAGTAGGTTTTAAGAAGCTTGCTTTTCGTCTTGCCATCCGCAAAGCCAACTATGAGGGTTGGCTAGCTGAGCACATGATGATTATGGGCGTGCACGGTCCAGGTGGTCGCAAAACTTATTTTTCAGGTGCTTTTCCCAGCGCATGTGGCAAGACTTCCACTGCTATGCTTCCAGGGGAGACAATACTGGGAGACGATATCGCCTACATCCGCGATATTGGTTCAGTTGCCCGAGCCGTAAACGTTGAATCTGGTATCTTCGGCATAATTCAGGATGTTAATCCGCAAGACGACGCACTAATTTACAGAGTACTTGAAAAGCCAGGAGAAATAATCTTCTCCAATGTTCTGGTTAATGATGGGAAACCTTACTGGCTAGGAATGGGCAGTGAAATTCCGAAAGAGGGTATTAACTTTTCCGGAGAATGGCAAGAAGGGAAGGTAGATTCGGATGGCAACCAGATTCCGGCTGCTCATAAGAACGCACGTTACGCAGTTGCACTCAAGGCACTAGAAAATTGTGACCCTGAATTGGATAATCCAATGGGTGTGGAATTGAGCGGTGTAATTTATGGTGGGCGAGATGCTAAGGCATACGTGCCTGTACAGCAGAGTTATGGATGGGAGCACGGAATCATAGCTTATGGTGCGTCTCTGGAAACTGAAACAACATTCGCCACAATTGGTAAGGAAGGAGTTCCAGAGATAAATATGATGAGCACTCAAGATTTCATTTCTATCCCTTTGGGTCAGAACGTAAGCAACAACTTGGAATTCGGAAAGAAGCTCAAAAAAGCACCGCTTGTATTTGGAGTAAACTACTTTCTGACGGATAAGGGTAACGGCAAATTCCTGAATGCTCCTCAAGACAAGCACGTGTGGATAAAATGGATGGAACTGCGTGTTCATGGCGAAACAGGGGCAATAAGATCACCAACAGGCTTTCTACCTAAATATCAAGATTTGCGTAAACTTTTCAATAGAATTTTAAACAAAGAGTATTCAAAGGAAAACTACGCCAAGCAGTTTACTATTCGTGTCCCTGAGAATTTGGCTAAAATTCAACGTGTTCAAAGGTTTTATCAAGAAAACGTTACCGACACACCCTTGGAGCTCTTTGAGATACTGGATCTTCAGCGCAAGCGCTTGGTTGAAGCCAGAGAAAGCTTCGGCGACTACATCCCACCCGAAAACTTTGAATGGTGAGAATAATGCACATAATCTTAAATTTATGCAGTTTATTGATTGGTGATTCATAATTGTTAATTACTAACTGGTATCCATCACAGTTCAAGACGTGAAGAAATATGATGAAAAAAACCATGTCAAAGAAAGGCTTGATTTACACTGTGGATCTTACAGAGATTGAAGGAGATGGCGCGTTTCCTTGCCCTAAATGCGCGTCTGTAATCTCTCCTGAAGATGAAACTGAAGAAGTCTACAAGATCGTGGACACTAAAATTGTCAATGATGAACTAGTGGAACTCGTTATTATATGCGGCAACTGCGGAAGCAATATTAAGCTAACTGGTTTTCAGGCAACCATATAATAATTTCCGAAGTAATAGCAACCAAACTTTTCATTCTGCCATTTTCCTGCTTATGCTGCTGAAAATTAGCAACAAGATAAATCCGTAAAATATACCGTTGATGATTGTGATTAAAACGCTAATGTATTCTTGGATTCATAACCCAATTACCTCGTAGAACTAGCTGCTTGGGTAAAAACGATTTGGAATCAAGAGCGATGCTATCGTGAAGATTGAAAAGAAAACTAATCTCTTTAACCCTTTCAAGGTCATTTCGACTCATCATTCAAAATATTTAGCGGTAATCAATCGATAATAGGCATTATTGTTTTTCTGTTCAACACGAATACAAAACGACAATCAAGGTCTAATTGGAAATGTTAGTACCAAAACCGCAATCAAAGCCACAGTCAACAATTTTCTGCTTTTTGATAAATCTGAAACATCATCTAATGGCCCAGGATGTTTAACCATGGACATGAAGACTATCAGAAACGCCATAAGCATGAATTCGGTGCCCACAAATAGCAAAAGTGCTACTGAAGCAAACATTAAAATCGCGCGTAATTTATCGCTGGAAATAATGGACCTTGCCACGTGACCTCCATCCAGCATGGCTGCAGGCAGCAAATTAAGCATCGTGACAATCATCCCTGCCCATCCCGCCCAAGCTATAGGATGCATAAGAAGAACGCCGTCAGCTGGAGCCTGAGGGAATATACTTAAGCTTGAAAAAAACCGCATCAGCAAGACCCAGCTCGCTGGCATTAACTGTAAAGCTCCAGCATCTGATGGCGTGGGTGACGGAATTAAGAGCACTAAGCCAACTGCGCTGAAAACCAATGCAACAATAAATCCTGCCAAGGGACCATTGGCTCCAACATCAAAAAGGGCGTCTCTATTTCGCGGCAGAGACTTCTGCATTATTACTGCTCCTAGAGTTCCTAGCGGTGGGGGTCCTGGAATGAAGTATGGTAATGTAGCATCAATGTTCTTTTTGTTGGCTGTTAGTTTGTGCCCCATCTCGTGAATTCCAAGTATTAACAGGATTGCGGCGGAAAACATCACTCCACTTATAATGGGCTCAATTCCTGTGTTTGGAAAACCGAAATATCCTGTGACGAATGTTGTGGCAATTGTAGCTAAAAGCAAAATTACGTTTGTTCTTGGGTTACTGGGTTTTTTTTGTGGTTTTGGAACCGCTCTCAAGACTACTCTATTTTCTACTTTTCGAAGGAAAGCTATGAAATTGATTTTTTCTAATTGCTTCAATA